>JAISTO010000156.1 GCA_031272575.1 Treponema sp.
GCAGATGCCCCGCGCCGTGCGCTCAGCGGCGCAGGCGAAGCGGGGGCTCCGCGCGGGAAGGGCCTCCGCCGCGGCGCGCAGGGGCTCAGGGGCAACGCAGAGCAGGGCCGCGCCCGGAGCCTCCCCGGCCTCGAGACGCTCGAGGATGGCCAGCGCGGTGGGGGAGGGGGGCGCGGCGCAGAGGTAGAGGGTACGTTCATGGGGGGAGGCCGGGAGTGTCATGAGCGCCTGGGGGGGTGGGGCGCAACGAAGTGCGCCCCAGGGGGGGGCGGACGGAAGGGGGCGCGAATATTCGCGCCCCATCCGAATACCGGCATGGTAATCGCCCCCCCCTTTTAACTTTGCGGCATGAAATATTTGATGTAGGTGTCCATGAAGCGATCCTCGAGTTTGGGGTTTTGGAGAAAATAGGCGCGGAGATCCTGCTGGGCGTTTGAGTCGATCCAGGAAGTGATGGCCTGCTCGTGGGTCGTGCCGGCGGCGGGCGCGGCGGTGTTGGGGGCCTCGCTCGTGGGGAAAATGACGAGGATGTTGTCGCCGAGGACGAGCGGGGCGGCCGGGGCGCCGACCGGCGTGCGGAAGGCGGCGCGCCAGAAGGGCTCGCTTTTTGCCGCGGAGGACAGTTCGCTGATGCCGAAGGACGCGGCGCTGGGGAAGAGGGGGCCGCCGCCGCCAATTTGCGCGTCGCCGTAGTTGAGGGCGAGGGGGCCGAAGGTTTTTTTCTCGATGCCGAACGCGGCGCAGGCGCGGTCGAAGGCGGCGCCGCCGGCGGCGGCCTCGGCCCGGAAGGCCTCGGCGCGGGCGAGGAGCCAGTCCTCGATGCGGCCGCGCTCGAAGTCCACGAGGTACGTGCGCACTTTGCCGAGCGCGGTCTCGTCCGCGAGGTCCGGGGCGGCGGGGGCCTCTTCGGCGCGGAAGAAGGCCCAGCCCGCGGGCACTTTGACGATGCCGCTCGTCGCGCCCTTCTCGAGGGCGAGCACGGCGGCGCGCTCGGTTTCGTCCGGGATCTCGGCGGCGAATTCGTGCGCGGCTTTTATCCCCATGTCGCCGCTCCGGTCAGCGTAACTGTCCTTCGAGTTGGTCTTGGCCGCCTCCTCGAAGGTGACGGCGCCGCTCGCGATCGTCTCGAGGAGCCGGCGCGCCTCGTCCTCCGACGCCAGGGTGATGACCGAGAGGTGTACGCTGCGGAAGAGGTCGTCGTGCTCCTCGCCGTAGGCGCGCACCTCGGAGTCGGGGTAAGCGGCGAAGGCGAAGATGGCGAGGTCGAAGTTGCGGACGGGCGAGGCCATGCCTTCGATGAACGCGGCCTCTTTGGAGGGCGTTTTTACGCGGTTTTGATCTGTGCTGTACATTGAAGTGCTAAGGTTGTCGCGGGTGTTCTGCCAGCTTTTGATGCGGGCCAGGCGGCTCGTCTCGTTGTAGCGGCGCTGGGAAAAAACGCCGTTTTCCTGGTAGTCCGGGTTAGTCGCCTCCTCGCGGTCTACCTCGTTTTTTGGCGGGGTGTAGCCCGCGGCCTTGACTTCGTCGAGTATCCCCATGCGGAGTACCGTCTCGTCGAACGCGGTGCGCCACATCTGGTACTGCATACCCTGGTAACTGCTCTCGCTGACATCACGCATATAATTGTACTCGTACCATGCGCGTACCTGCGCCATGTAGTTGCCCGGCACATAGTTGATAGGTACCTTGTTGTACGCGCCGAAGTTGAGGTCGCTGCCCCCCAGGCCCCCGTCCGGTATCGCGGGCACGAGCACGAACGCCACGATAACGATGATGAGAATAAGCACCGTCCCTATGAAAAGAAACGGATTCGATTTGAACCTGCGCAGGAGGTTTTCCTGCACGGTTTCGTCATGTTTGTCTTTTTTTGCCATAGTGGGGAGAGTATAGCGGGGAAGCGAATGTCGAGTCAAGGGGGCGGGAAGTGGGGAGTAGGGAGTGAGAATTGCTGATTGCCGGCGGAGAGACTTGAACTCTCACGGGGTTACCCCCAGCAGATTTTGAGTCTGCCGTGTCTGCCATTCCACCATGCCGGCGGTTATAAAAAAGGTGATAAACCCTTTTGTCGGGCAACCCGGATTCGAACCGGGGACCCCAAGTCCCCCAGACTTGTACGCTAAACCAACTGCGCTATTGCCCGGCAAAAAGGTCTATCACTATATTAACTATACAATAAATGAAAAAAAGAGTCAAGAGGGACACGTAGATTCCGCGGCTTGACCGAGGAATGACAAGCGGTCACTCGTGCCCCCCTACCCCTCCCCACTCGGTGCGGGGTTCCGGGGGGACTGAGCCTGCCGCGGCGCGGACGAAGGTGGCGGCGGCGATGAGCGCTATCAAAATCAATATGAGTTTTCGCATAAGTCCCCGGCGCTACTTCGTTATTTTATTTAACACGTTCAGCGGGTTGATTGCCTGACCGTTCTTGTACACGCCGAAGTGGAGGTGGTTGCCCGTGCTCATGCCGGTGTTGCCGACCTCGCCGATCTTGGCGCCCTGCGCCACATTTTTGTCCTTCTTGACCGAAATCCTGCTGAGGTGCGCGTAGAGGGTCTGGTAGCCGTTCTTATGACTCAGGATGATGTAGTTGCCGTAGGTCGCGTTGTAGCCGGTCGCGGCCACTTTGCCCTCGCGGGCCGCCTTCACGGTGGTGCCCTTCGGCGCGGCCATGTCGATCGCGGCATGGTGTTTCCGCGTGTTGTCTATCGGCGAGCGGCGCCAGCCGAAGGGGGACGACAGGTAGAAACTCTTCAGCGGATAGATGAACGCGATCTGCGGCTTGGGGACCTCCAGCGCCTTGCGTAACTGCTCGCGGGGCATCTTCGCGCCCGGCAGAAAGAGCACCGACCCCACCGAGATGATGTCATTCTGGATGTCGTTGGCGTCGAGGAGCGCGTTTAGGGGTATGCCTGAGCGTTTCGAGATGCTCTCGAGGGTGTCGCCCTTTTTCACGGTGTAGGGGATGCCGTCCATGTTGGGGAGACGCAGCACCTTACCCACGGCGACCTTCTGCACGTTCGTAATGCCGTTGGAGGCGATCACCGCGTCGAGCGAGAGCGAATGCGCCTTGGCGATCTTGTCGACCGTGTCACCCGCCTTCACCTTGTAGGTCTTCCACGAAAAACTTTCCACCAGATCGATGGGGATAGCGCCCGCGCTCTCTTCCGGCACGGGCTCCGGCGCGTTGAGTTGGCCGGAGCGGGCGTAGGACGCGAGGGTGCTCCGCACATTGCCGCTCCCGTTCGGGGAGGCGGGGATCATCGAGCGGGGGAAGATCCCGGGAGCCTCGCCTCCCTGCCAGGTGAGGCCCGCGCCGCAGAGCACGAGGATCAACAGGGCCATAAAGAACGCCGTCAGGGGCAGACCGCCGCGCCTTTCGGCGCCGGACGCGCTCCCCGCGTCATGCATGTCATCCATATTTTTGCGTAACTCCTCTATCTTCCACGCGATTTTTTTGACGTTTTTGGAGCCGGCCGGCACAGCGGCCTCCGCAGAAGCGGTGCCGGCCGCAGAAGCAGCGTTCGCTGCTTCATCCTCCAGGCGTATCCTTATCGGAAACTTGAGGGCCCGCGGCTTTCTTCGGAAGAGACGTTTCTCCCAGCGGAACTTTTCCGTGCGGACTATATCGTCCTGCGAAAAATGCGCCGCGTCCCGCGCCGCATCCCGTGCCGCGTCCCGCGCCGCGTCCTGCGCTGACGGTTTCGGCGGAGCGTCCCGCAGCGGGGAGACCCGTTTCGCGGGCCTTTGCTGGAGACTCGCCATGACCGTGCGGTTTGCCGCGCTCCGGGAAACGAAACCCGCGGGCCTGAAGCCCGGTTTTTTCACGGCCTGTCCCACATTCCAGGCCGGCGCTGTCCCCGGTTTGCGGTGTACTATGTGCTGGTGTGAAAGAATCGTATTCATGGTATACTCTCTTTATCGACTTAAAAATGAAAAAACATTATACTCTTGGATGAATGGACGGTGGATGGTGGAAAGTGAACGTGTAGACGGTGGGCGTTCCCTCCGTGCGGGACGGATTATCCTCGCGGCGGCCGCGGCGGCGGTACTGCTGAAGGTCTTCCTCTTCGATTTCACCCTGACGGAAGGGGAGTCGATGGAGCCCGCGATACGGAACGGGAAGCTGCTTTTGGTACTCAAGACGGCATTCGGCTTCAGGCCGCCCGGAGCGCGGAGTTATGTGCTCCGCTGGGCCAGGCCCCGAAAAGGAGATGTAGTGGTGTTTTATACCCCGAAAGGGGACATTGCGGTGAAGCGCTGCGGCGAGGTGTTTGAAACGACCTTCTTCGCGCTTGGAGATAACGCGGCCTCTTCTTACGACTCCCGCTACTACGGGCCGGTGCCGCTGGACAACATCATCGGCAAGGCGGTGTCCCCATGAACGGCCGCGGCACTGCCCCGCGGCAGGGCGGCGTGTCCCCCTGGCGCTTCCGCATTTTCGCGCTGGCCCTCTCGCTGGCGGCCCTGGCGGTGCTCGTCCGCTACGCCGTCCTTATGCTGGGGCCCCGCATCGCGCGGACGCAGAGCTCCCGCTCCGTCAGCATGGGGCGCGGCCCCATCCTCGACCGGAACGGCCGCATACTCGCGGTCGAAACCCGCATGGGCAACCTCGGGGTCTGGCGGCCTGACCTCGCGGCCGAAGGGGATATCGCGCGCCTCGCGGCGCGCCTGGCCCCCCTTATCGAAATGACCGAGGCGGAGATCGCCGCGAAAATTGAAAACTCGGCGGCCGATTTCCTCTATCTTAAAAAGCAGATTGACGAGTCCACCATCGACGCGATCGAGAAAGTCCAGCGGGAGGAGCGGCTCCCCGGCATCAGCATCCAGGCCGTCACCGGCAGGGTATACCCGGAAGGCAAACTCGCCTCGCAGGTGATCGGCTTCGTGGGCGATGAGGGCGCGGGGCTTGCCGGCATCGAGTACGCCTTCGAGGAGACCCTCGCCCCGGGGAGCCAGGGGGGGAGCCGCGTCTACCTGAGCCTGGACATCAATGTGCAGCACATCCTCGAAAACATCGCGGAGCAGGTGCTGGCCGAAAACCGCGCCGAGGCCGTCATGCTTATGGCGATGGACCCGCGCGACGGGAGTGTGCTGGGGTCGGTGTCGCTCCCCAACTTCGATCCGAACCTCTTCAAAGAGTCAGATGAAACGAGCCGCATGGACCGGCCCGCGATCTGGTCGTACGAACCGGGCTCCGTGTTCAAGATTTTCTCGCTCGCGGCCCTCCTCGAGTCCTCGCTGGTGACGCCCGAAAGCGTCTTCGTCTGCAACGGCCGCTACGAGCGGGTCACGAACAAGGGTGAAACGCTGACGATCAACTGCCTGGGCGCGCACGGGGCCGTACATGCGCGGGAGATCATCATCTACTCGTGCAATGCCGGTGCCGCCTACGCCTCGGATAGGGAGGGCGCGGGGGACTTCTACCGCGGCATCGCGGCCTTCGGCTTCGGGAGCAGGACCGGCGCGGGCGCCCCCGGCGAGACGGCCGGCTTCTTCAGGCCGCCGGAGACCTGGTCTGAGCGCTCGAAGCCTACCATCGCGATGGGCCAGGAAATCGGGGTCTCCGCGCTGCAGATGCTCCAGGCCGCGTCCGCGATAGCGAACGATGGGGTGCTCGTGCCGCCCCGGCTCGTGCTGCGCATCGCGTCCGCGAACGGGCGCGTGCAGGAAGAGTACCACGCCGGCGAGAAGCGGCGCATCCTCAGCGCGGCCACCGCCCGCGCCATGCGCAGTTACATGGTGGATGTGACGGGCCTCGGCACGGGCCAGCGCGCCGGCATCGAGGACCTCTCGCTCGCGGTAAAAACCGGCACCGCCCAGATCATCGACCAGAAGACCCGCGCCTACTCGGACACGGACTTCATCGCCAGTTGCATGGCCCTGCTCCCCGCGGACAACCCCTCGCTCGTCCTCTACCTCGCGATCATCAAGCCCCGCGGGGAGTTCCTGGGAGGCCGCATCGCCGCCCCCCCCATCCGCGAGGCCGCCGGCGCGCTGATCAACTACCTCGGCATACCCCGCGGCCGCAACCCCCAGGTGGATATGCCCGGCTCGATCATCCTCGAAGCCCCCCCCGAGGTGACGCTGGACGGCTTCGTCCCGGATTTCCGCGGCCTCCCCAAACGCAGCCTGATCCCCCTCCTCCTCCGCGAGGATATCACCGTCGAGATCGCGGGTGACGGCTGGGTCGTCCGCCAGTCCCCCCCCGCCGGCACACCGCTAAGCGAGGGCATGGTACTGCGCCTCGAGTTGGAGTAGCCGCAAGCCCTCTTGACACTTTTTTCCCCTTTTGCTATCATCATTTTATCTTTCCAAAAAAGGAGAACATATATGAAAAAATTGACGGCAGCGGCGGGGGTTATCCTTTGCGCCGCTTTGGCAGCGGGACTTGCGGGCTGTTCGGGCAAGCAGGTCATCAAAATCGGCTTTAACATCCCCCTTACGGGCGATTCGCCGAAGATCGGTGAGGGCGCAAAGTACGCCGCCGAATTGATCCGCAAGGACGTCGAAGCCGCGGGCGGGCTCGAAGTGGGCGGCGTTAAGTACGCGCTCGAGTTCATTTATGTGGACAATGAACTGAAGCCCGAATCGGCAGTGAGCGCGGCATACCGCCTCATCGAGCAGGACAAGGTGCTGGCGGTCATTGGTCCCGAGGGCTCGGGCAGGGCCAACCCCGCGGGCGGCGTGAACAACGAACTGAAAACGCCGATGATCTCGCCCTGGGCGACGAATCCGACGGTCACCCTCGACCGGCCTTACGTCTTCCGCGCCTGCATCCTCGACCCCGTACAGGCGACTTCCGCCGCGGCCTTCCTCAGCAAGCAGTTCCCGGATGTCGCGAAAGTAGCGGTCATGTACAACATCGACGACGACTACTCGAAGGGCCTGGCGGAGTTCTTCCGCGAGGTGTGGATCGGCAAGAAGGGCCTGGATTCGGTGGCGGCCTTCGAGAGTTTCGGCCAGAAGGATCAGGATTTCTCCACGCAACTTACCCGCATAGTGGCGTCCGAGGCGCAGATGCTCTACCTGCCCGCGTACTACAACCATGTGGGCCTCATTGTCTCGCAGATAAAGGACCTGGGCTGGGGGGACAAGCCTATCTTCGGCAGTGACTCCTGGGGCTCCGCGGACCTCTGGGAGGCGTCGAAGGGCCTTGTCGCGGGCTGCTACTTCACCACGCACTACGCGGCGGCCGGCGCAACCGGCGCGACCAAAGACTTCATCGACGCGTACAATGCCGCTTACGGCTACGTACCGGACGATGTTGCCGCGCTCTCGTTCGACGCGACGAAGATCATCCTGAAGGCGGTGCAGGACGCGGGCATTAGCGGAGACCTCAAGAAAGACCGCGACGCGATCCGCGCTGCTATCGTGGCGATAAAGGACTTCCCCGGCATTACGGGCAGCATCACCTTTAACGAAAACGGCGATCCCTACAAGCCCGCTGTGGTCGTGCGCGTCAACGAGGCCGGCGAGTTCGAGTTTGTAGAAAGTCTCTAAAGGAGGCAGGGGGGGAGGGCTGTTACCTTCCCCCTCCCGCTTTTCATTATGTCGTCGGTACTGCAGAACATATTTAACGCGCTGCAATGGGGCAGTTTCTACTCGATGATTGCCCTGGGCTACTGCCTCGTATACGGGGTGCTGCGCCTTATCAACTTTGCGCATGGGGATATCTTTATGGCCGCCTGCTACGGGGCCTACTTTATCGCGACCGCGCTGCTCGCCCGCTTCGCCGGCGCGGGCATCTTCGTCTTTGCCGCGACCCTGGCGCTCACGATGGCCTTTACCGCGCTGCTGGGGGTTACCATAGAGCGGGTCGCGTACCGCCCGCTCCGCAGCAAGGGAGTGAACCGCCTCTACGTGGTGATCACCGCGCTTATGGTGGGCTTCATCCTCGAAAACGGCAACCTGGGGCTCCTGGGCGCGCGGCTGCGCAGTTTCCCCACCATGCTCGACAAGCAGGTCTGGCAGTTGGGCCCGGTGGCGCTCACCAACTTAAAGGTGCTCGTCATAGGGGCCGCGTTCGCGGTCTTCGGCATCCTGCAGTTCATCGTCAAAAAAACCGTCTTCGGTATGTCGATGCGGGCCATCTCGTACGACAAATTCGCCATCCCCCTTATGGGCATCCCCGTGAACCGCGTGATCACCTTTACCTTCGCGCTTGGCTCGGCCCTTGCCGCGGTCGCGGGCATCCTCTTCGGTATGTCCTATCCGGTGCTCGACCCCTACATGGGGATGATCATCGGGTGGAAGGCCTTTATCGCGGCGGTAGTGGGGGGCATAGGTGAAATCACCGGCGCGTTCGTGGGGGGCTTCATCCTCGGTTTCATCGAAATCTTTATTGCGGCCTTCTTCCCCTCCAGTTTCAAAGACCTCGTATCCTTCGTCATTCTGTTGATGATCCTCGCGATAAAGCCGACCGGTTTCTTCGGCGTGGCGCGCAGCACGAAGATTTAGCGGTCTGCCGGTAACCTCTTGATTATACCGCGTGTTTAGTGTATGCTCCCTGATGCTTTGCCTGTCCGTGCGCATTCCGCACGGCGGGGGCGGAGCATACTTTTATGCAAAAAGACACATTGCACAGACTCGCCGCGGAGTTGAGTCTCGAAGAACGGCATGAACTCCTGGGGAAACTGCGAGAGCACGAGGATTTTCCCCACGATCCCCTCTACAAAGAGGATGACGCCCTTCCGCCGGGCACGGACGCCGCCGCCGCCTACGCGCTCCTCCCCTGGTATCTGCGGGTATGGTATTTCATTGTGGGGATCTTCAGCGCGAAGACGGCGCAAAAAGCGTACGAGGACAGCAAACTCAACTCACTCGCGCGCAAAATCAACGCGGAATTCCCGGGGCTCTACCATCATCAAAAAACGATGCTCTTGCAGGGCTTCTTTGATCAAATTGAAAAACTGCGGGACGCGTCGCGCTTTTTTTTCACGGTCCTCGATGCGGGCGTGAACCGGGACAAGGGCGCCTGCTTTGCGTTCCTGGGCTCCCTCGAAGCGCCGCAGACGCACATGCGGCTCTACGCGGCGTCCAACCCGCGGCTCCTCTGCGAGTCCCGGCCGGAGGCGCAGGAGGCGGAACTGCGCCGCGCCGCGCTCGGCGCCATGGAGGACGCGATCGCCGGCATCAGCCTCGAGGAGCGGGACGCCCTCTACCTCGACGCGCGGAGCCTCCTCTGCCTGAAAGAACTGTCCGCCTTTCCCTACGATCGGGTAACTCTGGCCTTCAGCCGTTCCAACGCGGAGGGCGCGGCGGGGGGACAAAAAGGGCTCTGCTGTCCGGCCGCCCTGGTGCGCGAACTCCTCATACAACTGAACGACATCCTTTTTTCACTCAAGGTGATTCCCCCCATGCCGCTCCTCGAATCGCTCTTCGTGTTTCAGACGCAGAAGCGCGCGCAGGACGCAAGTTTCAACATGGGGAAGGAACTGGATACGTTTCTGGCAAAGGCGCAGGACTCATTGCAGGTGATCCGCGGCTTCAACCAACTCGTGCCCCTCAGCGGCATACTCCGCTGCGCGTTAGGCGACCTAAACCTTGCGCCCACAGCCATAGGCGGCGGCGAGGAATGGTTCGTCCTCTACCGCGAATACTGGAAGCAAAAAATCGAAGAGAATTTCGCCGCGTTCTTTCAGGACAAGCAACGCGCGGACCTGCTGGAAGCGCTGCGGGTCTTTTTAAAGGGGAACGCGATAGTCCCCCTGAATAACGCCGAGTCCGAAGCGAACCCCCTCGGCATTCCGGTGAGCGGCAGTTTCTCGCTCGCCTTCCTGCAAAGTTTTTACACGTATGTGTTTATGCCGCAATTAAACGCGGTGCTCAAACTCATCATGCTCGATGGAGATTTTTTGCGCCGCGAAAACAAGGGTGACTTTACCGGCAGTTACAACACGCTGGTTACCCTCGAGGACGATATATGCAAGTTTGACCGCAGCCTTTCGCTGGATGGGGATTACGGCAAGCGCTATGCGCTCCTCCGCTCCGACATTACGTCCCTCCAGTCGAAGCGCCACCGCATGGAACTGCTGATGGAAGAACTTAACTCTGCCGCGAAGGGCATAGCGGCGCGGGCGCAGGAGGCCGCCGCGTCACTTATCAACCTGCTGAAGGGCATCTTGAACAACGAGCGGCGCGGCGGCAAATACGAGGGCCTGCTGAACGTCGACATGCTCAGCGCGCGCGACCCCTCGCTTGCCCGTGGCCTCACCGGTGCGCTCGCCTCACTCCAGGAACTGCTCCGCATCCTCGAAGCGCTCCCCCTGCTCGAGGAGGGGTAGGGGGAGGGGAGAGTAGGGAGTAGGGAGTGGGGAGTGGCTTGCGCCAGGCTCGTAGGTTGCGCGGACTACCGGACAGTTTCACGGTAGTACGCGCCCCCCACTTGTAAAGCGCACCCTACTCCCTACTCCCCAAGCGGCCACAGGCCGCGCCGCCTCCCTCTTGACACTTTCCCCAAAACCCGTCATACTTCCCAATATGACAAAGTCATTTTCACCGTGCGTCCCCCGCTTTTTCGCGGCAGGCGGCACTCTTTTTGCCCCGCTTGCGGGCCTGTCCGCAGCCCCTCCCGCTGAGGCGGCGCGGCGGGCTTTTTCTCGAAAATCTCCATCGTCAGGGCAGCAAATGAATCAATTTGCCCCCCCCCCCGTGACGCAAAAAACCGCGTAAAACGGGGGCTCCTCCTCGCGCTTGTTGTCCTTTTTGGGGCGGCGTGTAAAACGCCCACCGGCTCCGAAACCGGCCCCCGTTACGGGAGCGAGTTTTGGGGCGAATGGCTCCGCATAGACGCGGACGAAGCGTGGTATATCACCAGCAATACCATTACCGTAAACGGCGAATCCTACCCCGGGACGCCGCGCCTCGAAAAGCAGTCCGCGCGGGTCATCAGGGTGACGGAGGCAGGCGGCACGTGTTGCCTCTACGCCTCGCGAGTCGCCAATGCGCAGGTGAGCGGCGCACTCGCTGACGCCGGCGCGGGGCGGAGCGTCGCAGGCGTCGAGGTGACTCTGGTCAACCTGAACGACGCGGCCAACACAGTGACGGCAACAACCGCAAGTGACGGCAGTTTTACCGCGCAGGGCCTTATCCCGGGGGATGAGTACGAACTGCGCGCCGCAGGTGACACCGCGCGCGTAAAACCCATTGCAAACGGTGACCACCTCGGGACGCTCCACCTCACGGGCGGGGGCGTTAACTTCAAGGCAAGCATCGCGCCAGCGGATGCGCCGACCGACCTGAACTGCCTCTATGCGGACGCTTCCTGCGATTTCACTTTGATCATCGAAAATACCGGCAGCGCAAACTGTGCTTCCGTCACCTATCATCTTGACTTCGAGGAAGGGCTGGTCAAAGTGGCCGCCCCGAACACGCCCCTGCTTCATGGCAGCCTCGACGCGGGAGCGCGCTTCACCGTGCCGGTGACGCTCAGGTGCGAGCCTTTCGAGGCGGAATATATTTTCAAAAAAATCTCCATCACCCTTACTGATGACTTTACGTCAAAAACGTTCAGCGATTCGGTGTCGCTCCGCTTTCACAAGACGCCGGTGACGTTCAGCGCCGCCTCGGCGCATCCTGTGCGGGGCGTGATCGTCACCCCAACCGCGCAGGCGCGGCGTTTTTCCACGCAGGGGCAGGGCGCGGCATCGTCTTTCACCCTGCCCTGGTCGGCGCAGCCTTATCTGGCGGTGTTTTCCGGCGCCGCGCTCGAGGCAGGTTCCGCGTACTCGTTTGGCGTGAACCGGGCGCCCGACACGGACTTTGCCGGTTTTTCGAATCCGACCAAAGATGAACCCAATGACACGGAGGATGCCGCAACGCCGTTTGTGTCGGAGGGGAAAGTGACGTCATATCTTCATAAAAATGATGTTGACTACTATGCGCTCAATCTTGACGGCTGCAAACTGCTTGCGATGACGGATTATGCGTTCAAGGACGAAGCCGCAAATACGGTGAGCATGGTAACGAGCGGCGCATCTTCGTTTCTGGATCTCACGCTGACGAACAACACCCTGACGGCGATGAACGGCGTTGCGGTGACGCTGTCGTCAACGAGCGGCTATGTCACGGTGATGAATGGCGCCGCGCAGATCGGCACGGTGAGTGCGGGCGCTTCAAACGGGACAAGCGGGGCGCTGCAATGCGCGATCGCCGCGGCCTGCCCCATGGGAACCGTGCTGCCGTTCACGCTGCATTTTTCAAACGCGCTTGGCGCCGCGTGGACCGAGTCGATAGAGGTGACCACAACCGCGCCCGCGCCCGCCAACGTGCAGGCCGCGCCGCTCAGCAACACTTCGCTTGCCGTCTCGTGGAACGCCGATGGCATAAGCGGCGCGGAAAAGTACGAGGTGCGTTACAGCACCCGGAATGACGTTGACATGGCGCAGCGTGTCGAGACAACGGAAACGAGCGTCACCTTGACCGGCCTCGCCGCGAACACGACTTACTCGGTGTGGGTGCGGGCGCTGTGCGGCGCGATAGCCGGCGCGTCCGCGAGCGCGAGCGGGAGGACTCTCGTAGACGCGCCAAGCGCAATCGCTGTGAGCCCCGCGGGAGCGCGTGAACTCAGAGTGACCTGGCCGGAAGTCGACGGCGCGACGGGATATGATCTCTATTACAGTACAACGAATGACAGCGCGGCCGCAACGAAGGAAAGCGATGTTACGATTCCTTATGTCATTCCTGATCTTAACATCGGGACGACTTACTATGTGTGGCTGAAAGCGAAGAACGCTCTGGGGGAAAGCGCCTTGAGCGCAGGCGCAAGCGGGGTTCCCGCTCCTGCCGCGCCCACCGGGATAAACGCGGTTACTTTGTCTGACGAGAGCATACAGGTTTCGTGGGACAGCACCGACGGCGCCTCCGCGTATGACCTGTATTATCACACCAAAAATATCTCTAGTGCAGCAATGAAGGTGAGTGAGGTGACCAGTCCGCATACGCTTACCGGTCTTTCAAACGGAACGACTTACTATGTGTGGGTGAAGGCGCGGCACGACACGGTAGTGACCGATTACAGTATCGGAGTGGACATTATCACAAAACCCGCCGCGCCTGATGGAGTAACCGCGGCCGCGCAGTCTCTGAGCAGCAAATTAATACTTACCTGGAATGCGGCGACCGGCGCGGACACCTACACGGTCTACCGGGCAGAGAATGGTGATGGCCCTTTCACTACTCCCATTGCCTCGGGGGTTGCCGCAACGTCGTATACCGAAACCAGTCTTATGCCGGAAACAACCTATTACTACAAAGTGAGTGCGGTGAATGCGGGAGGGGAAGGCGCATTGAGCGCCGCCGCGAATGATACCACATGGAAAGTATACGAGATCGGGGACACCGGCCCTGCGGGCGGCATTATTTTCTATGTGTATCCTTATGGCTTTACTTCCAATGGGGTTACCTGCTATTACCTCGAAGCCGCGCCCGCTGATTTGGAAAGCACATACCAGTGGGGCGGATATGGCTACAGGTGCAGCGCTGGAACAGCCATTGGCTCAGGCGCGGCAAACACGGCGGAATTGGCAGCACATAACCACGGCTCCTCTACGAGTGGTTCCGCGTTTCATCCCGCGGCGCAGGCTTGCGCGGATTATGAATACGGCGGCTATGCTGACTGGTTCCTGTCGAGCAAGAATGAGTTGAACTTGATGTACACCAATCTGAAACAGCAGGGGATAGGAGGCTTTGCAAGTACCTATTACTGGTCTTCCTCCTGTGTTTCTATGACATACAGCGGCATTGATCCATCAAACGCATGGTGTCAGCATTTCATCTCTGGCGCTCAGGACTACTTCAACTACGGCGGTAAGAACTCCGAAAAGTCAGTTCGCGCGGCGCGGGCTTTTTGAGGGGGGGGGAAGGAGGTGAAGCGATAAAAAGTGATGGGAGCGGTTCGCAGCTCAAGGTGTGCGGACAAAACAGAGAGCGGCGTATTTCGCGCTGCTCTCGAATCACCGTCCTGCGTATGCGGGACGGGAAAACTTTTGCAAGCGCGGCCTGTGGAAAGGCTGCGCGAAAGGGAGGTGGTTGGAGATATCCGGATGGGAAGGAGTGGGGGGGTGCTTTTCAAAGAACTGGTTCACATAAAGCAGCCCTACTATTACAAAATTTGTTTATTAACATTGCTATCCGGGAACTTTTCTCGACTATAATGATGGGGATGTAAAGATGGTATTCCATGTTTACTTGAAAATCACCCCAATATTTTTGTGGAGCTGGAACAATTTGAGTTCCGCGTATGCGGGGCACTGTTTGTTTGGAGGTTTTTATGACTACAAATGAAAAATGTGAACGGCTGCATACACTGTTCAACAGCATGAAACGCCGTTATTTTACACCGGACGATATACGCAGCCTCGGTTTCACTGACGGCGTGTACATCGTCTTCGAGGAGGGCGAAAAAGCCCACGGCGCTGACCGGATTGTCCGAGTCGGCAGTCATCGCAAGGCGGGAAATTTGCAAAAGCGGCTGAATCAGCATAGGCGGGATGCCGGCGGCAGCGTGTTTCGCCGAAAAGTGGGGTGCGCCTTATTGCACAAGGCGAATCCCAGGGATCCGGATATAGTCCACTGGTTTCAGAAGGACTATCATTCCTTTGCTCCCGATGCCTTAGCGCGTGTCCGTTCACAAGTAACCGGACACATAACGGGCAAGATGTCCTTCGTTGCTTTCGAAGTGAAAGACGGATCGCAACTCGCGTGGGAATCCAGGTTGATTGCCACTATCGCGAAATGCGATCAATGCCGGCAGTCAGCACAGTGGCTGGGAAACAGCATTCCCACGAACCTGGGGGACTTGCGGAAAGTCAAAGGCTCCGGGCTATGGCTGCAAAACGGCGTGGGCGACATGCCTCTGACGGACGCCGAATTGGCGCAACTGGAGCGGATGGTCAAATCGGGGAGGGGGGGATGAAACAGTCACCCGCAAACTACGATCAAGTTATCGTAGACTCTCCGATGACATCCTCCCGCAATGAGGGAAAACTTGCAAAGGCTTTTACACCCCGCGTATGCGGGGCACTGTTTGTTTGGAGGTTTTTATGATGAAAAACAAATTGCGTATGCCGGGGCTGCTTGCTCTGGCGGCCGCGGCTGCGAGCCTCGCTTTTGCGGGCTGCAAGATGGACGAGGAACCAACCTATACGGTTTGGACGGGCTCAGCGCTTTATGCTGACATTTCCATTACTATGAGTGACGGCTATTTTACACGGATGGAACTCACAAACGCCCAGTTCAGTGAGTGGGTGTCGTCGTCTGAGTTAAACGAGTATAAACACAACTGGACTGAAAGCCAGATTTACGACTGGTTTATTGGCCGCGGCTTTAGCAGCACTATTGCCAATCAGGAAAGGGCCTGGCTTATGACCATCAACCATGGCATTATCATCAGCAGATCGGGATCGGTTGTGGATTTCCTTTTAAAGTGAGCTGTTGGCATCGTTCCCAACGGCGGCCGGTGCGCAAGGAAGGTTCAACTCCTTCCCGCCGTAAATCGGCATAGGAGGCCGAGAACTGATGAAAAAACACGCTTTTTGCATTGCGGCCGCGCTGACACTCTTCAGCGCGGCGCCGGCATTTGGGGCGGACGATTATGTTTTCGGAGGAATGCACCTGGGCTTCGCAGAAGATTTCTTCGGCCTGGGCTGGCGTGGCCATGGTCAGGCAGGGGGATTTCGTGGCGGCCTCGGATTCGATATGGGGTGGTCAACAAAAAACTTCGACCTCTTTGGTCAGGAGTCTTCTGAAGAGGATCTGTCCTTCTATGGAAGTATTGGCCTTTCAGTCGGTGCCATGTTTGTCGATATCGGACTCGACTTAGGGTATTCTGTGGCTTATCCTGAAACCGACAGCCGCTGGACCAGAGATGGGTGTCAATGTCCAATCTACGAAAAAAAGACATGGTTTTTACCCGTGCTTTTCAGTGATAAACTAATAGAAGGGTTTGTTCTTGGGCTTACCCCGCGTATCGGCGCGGCCTTCAAAATCCAATCGGTTCGCATTGTTCCCTCAATAGGAATGGGTATGCATTGGCTGTGGGCCGAAACTACCGATGACGGGCTAAAAGCGTTATCGTGTCAGTTGTCCTCCCTCGCTGTGGGGCAGGCATATTCGAATCTCCTCGATGAAGCCAAAACAACTGCCTTCCGCACGGCTCTGAACATGGGATTGGAACTTCATTTTGAGGGTGCTTTTATGCTCGGAGTAGAAGTTTCGGTTCCCCTTAGTCAGGAAACAACATGGGCAATAAAAAGTATCGACGGGAGTACTTTTAATGACACCGCAGACTCATTTGAAAAAGAAGTGTCCGTAACGGTCAGTCTGGGATTTTCCAGATCGTAGAAAGCACAGATTCATTCTTTTTGTCATATTTGATATAATTTGTTTTATGGAGGTTTTTATGATGAAAAACAAGCCGCGTATGCCGCGGCTGCTTGCTCTGGCCGCTGCCCTTTTTGCGTACGTCTCGCTGGGTTCCTGCGCTTCTCTCAAGGAGTACGAGGCATACCGGCAGCTGGCCAATGCGCAATCGTTTGGTGATTTTTTCCCCGAGGCAGAGTTCGCAAAAACGTTCGGCGGCATAGCGGAGGCGGAAGCGTATCTGCGGGCGGCGGAAATAAAACTGGCGCGGGCGATTACGCCCAAGTCGTACGAGAAAGGGCTGGGGGCGCGGGCCTTCGGCGACACGCTCGGCTACGACGAAGCCAACGACGAGGCGCTGGTCATCTGCGATCTGAGCGCAAGCGATGGCAGGACAAGTATTCCGGTGTCGCACTTGACGCCCGACCAGCTGGAAAAGGCGCTCGACAGCGCGGGGGGGAGCGTCTTTTGGAGCGTGGTCGTATTTTACAAGGGCCGCATCTTTTCGCTGACGAACTACTATCTGGATAAAAACAGGTGGGCCGGTTACACGAACGGAAACGTGCAGATCGAGACCTTTCGCCTTGGCGAAAACCAATACCGCCTCGTCTATCCGATCGGCTGGGGCCTGAAAAAGGGCTTCGCGTATCTGCGCGGGGAACTGCCGTAGGCAAAAGCGTTACTCCGCCCCGTCACTCCGCGCCTTGGCGCCCCCGTCACTCCGCGCCTTGAGCGCCCCGTCACTCCGCGCCTTGGCGCCCCCGTCACTCCGCGCCTTGAGCGCGGAGTCTCGCTCCGCGGGGAGATTCCGCGGTTAAACCGCGGAATGACGTTTGCAGGCCAAGCCGCGGAATGACGGCAGGGCGGCACCGACGCCGCGGAATGACGGCAGGGCGGCACCGACGCCGCGGAATGACGGCAGGGCGGCACCCTACTCCCTATTCCCTACTCCCCCCCCCTCCCCCCTCACGGCAATCAGCGTTGTCTTACCTCAGTTTGGGCCGGCTGTTGGTGCCGTCCCACTCCCAGATGGCCTCGTTCCAGGGGGTCCCCTCGTACCAGTTGCTGCCGTCGGTGAAAAAGTCCCAGGCGGGTGTCTCAATGTCCGCGCCGTTTGCGTGTGCGTGTCCTTTGTTTGCCGAGGGGGATAGCGGTTCGCCGTTCACCGTCATGCTGCTCAAGGCGTAGTTGTTGGACTTGGTCGCGCTAGTCGGGGCAAGGCCGACCACGCGGGCGACGCTGCCATTCGACCCACTGTAACTACCGCTGATGCTGCTGTTGAAGGCCGCGCAGTTCACGAAGATGTTAACATTACCGGTAAGGATGGTTACGTTTCCAACAATACCGCCCACGTAGCATTTACCGGCGTCTGCTGAACCAGAGACCGTACCGGTTGACACGCAGTTCCGTATTGTATAGCCGGTATTAACGACGTCGCCCGCAACGCCGCCCGCGTAAACGGAACCAGTCCCACCGCTGTAGGTATACGCCACGGAAACATTCACCTCGCTCAGCACGTTTTCGATGGTGCCCTGGTAAACATAAGCGGCAACGCCGCCGCCAGGAACAGAGGAAGCAGTGGCGTCCTGGGTTATGTTCACCGTGCCCGTTACCCGCAGATTCCTCACCGTTGCGGCGACCGTGTCCGATCCCAGTGCGCCGAACAAACCAGCGCCATAGGTTTGATAACCAACGCCAACCGGAGTAGTGATGTTCACGGGCACGGTGTGGCCGTTGCCGTTGAGCCCGCCGGTGAACTTGTTGTTGGCATCGCCTATCGGGGTGGTGACCGCCGTCGTGATGTCAACAGCGAGTTTGTAGTACTTGGCAAGAGACGCGGTGCTGGTGGTCGTGGGCAGTTCGGTGCCGTTTGCGTTGGTCACTATGATGGCGTGCGCCTCGTCGCTGCCGTCGCCCTGGAATATCGCGTAAAGCGTGATGTTTGAGGTGAAAGTGGTGGTGTAGGTTGCGTTGGTGGGGCCTATCAACGCGGTGTTATACTCGTCCTGCCATACCCATTTGCGGAAAGTTATGTGCGAGTCCGCCGGCGTCGCCTTGACACTGAAGGTGGAGTTCAACAGATTGTCATGGGCCTGCCCGCTGACGATTTCCACGGTGCCGTAGGAGTCGCTGTCCACCTCGCTGACCCGCGCCACGCTGAGGGTGTAAAGACGAGTGTGAGTGAGGCTGGGAGTAATATTCACCGCCTCTGAGGGCATGGTGAAGGTGAACTCCACCGGATCAAGGCCGTGTAAGGCCCCCGCGGTGCTGACCCTTTGGGTCGTGCTGCCGGAAGTCTTGGTGAGCGCCCCGGCTTCGGCCGACGTAAGGCCGACGGTGTAGTCGGCGTAACATTGGGCTGTGCCCGAGAAGGCAAGAACCGCCTTGACCGTGGCGCCCGGCCAGCATGTGGTCACGGTTTGTTCGCTCTCGCCCGGAACGGTCGCCTTGAAGATCACGCTGTGGGTGAGGCCGACATCATGAGGATCGCCGGATATGTAGAAGGGAGGGAACGACGCTGCTGTTGTGCTGATGGGATAGAACGGGTCCCCGGTTATGCTGGCGCTCCAGGCTTTGCCAAAGAGATTCCCGGACACGGTGACGCTCTGGCTTGACGAGGTCAGGATCACCTGATCGGGGCTTGTTATCGTCACAAGCGGGTTCCCGATGGCCTGGTTCGTAAGACCGCGGCCGGTAAAGTTGCCCTTCACCGTGACGCTGGCCGGCGCAATCGTTGAGCCCTGGCTGTAGGGGCTGCCGCTAATCGTGGCGGTCCCCAGCGTGTCGGGCGGGGTGACGCTAATGCTGCCGCCGTGCGCCAGCGCCGCCCTGTAGTAACCGGTGTAGGTGTGCCCGCCGCCGTCACTGAGGGTGATGTCCGCGTCTACCACCGTGCCCGCATAGGCCGGCGGGAACTTGAGCGTTGTGCCGCTCGTCCACGCGCCGCTGATGGGGGCATCCTTTGCGCCGCCATTGTCCAGGTCGGCCTTGAGCGTGACGGCATCCACAGTAGTGAAGCCCGCGCCGCTCAACACGCTGTCGATGGCGAGGCTTGCGCTCAGCATGGTCTGAAAATCGCCTTCGGTAAAACTCCAGGTGACGGTCGTGGTCTGCCCGTTGTAGACGTGCGCCACTTCCGATTTGCCCGCCTCCTTGCCGTCCTTGCTCAGCGTGATGTACAGGGGGAGGTAACCGGACGTAATGCCCGTCACTTCTTTGCTGATCTGGGTGGACGTTAGTGCCGCGCCTTCGCTTAGGTCGGTCGCGCCCAACTTGAAGGCCGTGACCTCCGCGCCCTCCGGGAAAGTCACCGTGCAGGTGAAGGTTCCCGTGCCGCTTGTCATGCTGGCAGCGCTTACGGGGGCCAGGCTCACGCTCACCGCGGAAGTGGTCGCGCCGGCTTCAATTTTAAACGGATCGGCCGACGTGCCCTGCGCGGAAATCGTGTCCGCGGAAGTCAGATACGCCTTCACCGTTACGTACCAGTCGTCCGCGGGCTTCAGGCTAAACGCCCCGCCTGCTTCCGCGCTTGTCCTTGCCACCGTGGTGTTCCCGGCAGTCTCGCTGGAAAAATCGAACTGGTAATGGTCAAAGATGAATGTGCCAGGCAGCACCGTCCGCGCCGCCTGCGAAAGCGCCGCCCCGTCATACGCCAGGCTGACTGAGACATAACCCACGTCAGAACCAGACGCGGAAGCGCCGTCAAGCGAATTATCGCAGGCCGTGAATGTCAGAATTACTGACACAAGCAGCGCCGCGGCGGCGCCGCCGAATCGAAAAAACTGTTTCATGCTTAACTCCTTATTCCTGCACCGTGAAGCTCATGACCGCGCCGTAATCCACGCCGCCCTTTTTCACGGAAACGCTTAGTTCATACACGCCCGCCGGGAAGTTTGCCCCCGTCAGGGTGATGCTTGTGCCGAATACCGGCACGGTCACGCCGTTGATCTTCCACCAGTTGACGGTGAAGTCGCTCTCCACGCTGAGATTCTTTGCGCTGCCCTCATTCCGGTTGAGCGTACCGATGCTGCCCGAAACAATCGTGCCTTCGCTGGTGTTCCAACTGAGGAGTATGACTCCCGCAAGGGCGTCCCTGGTGCCGTGCGTACGCAGGCTCTCGAAGCCGCTGACGGCAGCGACAAGGTCACCAATCGCCGTGGTGACTTCGTTCACGGTCGCGTTGACGTTGGAGCTAATGCCCTGCGCGTTGCTGATGGCAGTCTGAAAAGCGGTGTACTGCGCGGCGGGCACCCAGAGGGCGCTCTGCGCAATGTCCGTGCCGTCGGCGGAACTTGCGGCAGTCGCCAGCACGGTGTCCGTATTGCCGATGGCGGTGCTGAGCGTAGCCTTCACGGAGTCGGTACTGGCCCCGGTTTTCTTGGCGCTGTTGAACTCGCTGGTTGCGGTACTCAGAGCGCTCATGGCGGCCAACAATGCTGCAAGGTCATCACTTGACGCGCTGCCTGACGCCGCTAAAATCGCGCTTTCGTAGGCGCTCTTTGCCGTGCCGCTCACCACTACACGTCCGGGAACGATCTTGTCCGGATCGGTCTCGTCGCTCAGTTTATCGCCGGTGAACAAATCTTTGTCGTTCGTTGCCGCGGTGATCGCGTTGCTCAAGGCGGACCTGGCCTCTGCCGGGGTCATATCGCTCACCGCCGCTGTGGGCTCGCTGGTCACGCTCCCCGTGTTCCGGGAGTAGGACACCGTCACGGTGATGGTGCTTCCGATGTCGGCCGCGACCGGAGTGTAGGTACCGCTGTCGCCTCCGATACCCGTTGTGCCGTTCCGCTTCCACTCGTAGTGCGGCTCTCCCGTCTTGTGCTGAAGCCCGCTCTCGTTCACGCCCAGGGCCGCGCCTTTTGCCGCCGCTCCGGTGATGCTCACCGTGCCGGTCAGGGGCGCGTAGACCACCTTGCCCGTGGGGCTGCTTGTCACGCTGCCTTCATTTTTGCTGCCGCTCACGGTCACGGTGATGGCCTTGTCCCAGTCGTCAACGGTCACGGTGTGGGTAGCGCCTGTCGCGCCGCCAATGTCCGCGCCGCCGGCCTTCCACTGGTAGGAAAGACTGCCCGTGCTTTCCCAGGTCAGAGCCTCGGTGTTCGCCGTGAGCACATCGCCCACGATTGGCTGCGCGTGATCCGCCGTGATTGACACGGTTCCGGCAAGGTCTGCGTATCCGATGGGCCCGACGCCTTCGCTGGTTTTTGTGACCCCGTTATACGTCACCTTGACCCTGAGGTACTTGCCGTGGCGGTCAATCGGGACATGGTAGGCGCTTAGCACGGCGGAAGCGATGTCGCCGTAACTCGCGTCGCTGTCAGTCTCGGCTTCCTGCCATTGGTAGGAAAGCACCCAGTCCGCGTTGTACTGGAGGCCGCTAAGGTCCGCCGTGAGGGCGTCCCCCACCTTCGGCTCGCCCGCTGCGGCAACCTCTCCGCTAAGCGCCTGGTACGCGGCCGTCCATAAGGCGTAGACCGTGATGTCCGCCGTCACCGGGGTTGAGTCGCTGAACTCCGTGCCGGCGCCGTCCTTCGCCGTGTTCCAACTGGCGAAAGTGAAGTCAGCGACGTTGACGTCATCCGCCGTCACCGCGCGGGTGGGCGCCGTTGACAGCGCCGCAACCGTCGTGGCCGGGCTGGTCACGGTGACTTGCGTTGCGCTCCCGCCGCCTTCGAACTGACCGCCGTTGGCGTCGAACGTGACGGTGTAGACCGTGGGTTCCTGGTCCGACCCCGTCCCGTTGTTACAGGCGCTCATGAGCAGGGCAAGCCCCGCAAGCGCGATCCCGAAGCCGGCGGAAAGCCGGCTCCCCTTTTTTGTTTTCATATCTGAAAACCTCCTTTCCTATAATGTCCCCAAACTCGACGCATAGTTGAAAAACCGACCACTAGTCAGAATAATGACTATACCGCGCCCGGAGGGGTACGGCGTGAGCGCAAAATTGCTAGATTTTCTGCGTAACGGGGGGGGGGGGCAGAGAGGGTTTTTTCGGTGTTGAGGCTCGGGACGGGAGGCGGGGAACTTGAACGTGATGCGGGCGCATAAACGTGCGCAACAGCGCTTCGAGCCGCAGTGTGCTGTGCGCGGATAAACGAGAAAGCGCGGAGCGGCCGCTTAAGAAGCGGCAGCCTGTGTCCAACAAGGCAAACGCCATGAAAAAACCCTCCTTTGGTACTTTAGGGCAGCGCGAAATATCCGCGCCGCCGATTAAACCAGTATGTTGCAACTACTCTACCAGGAAATTGGAAGTCCGGGAATCAGGATTCACCCTGATTCCCGCAGAAACAGTGTCTTTTTAAGGGGATATATTCTTAATGATATACCCGCATTTTGCAGCATGCGGGCTTAAACCGCGTCACGGCCGAGAGATTCCGCGGTCGAGCCGCGGAATGACGTTTACAGGACAAGCCGCGGAAGCCCCCCTCCACATTTTCTCCATAGTTGTATACTATAGTGTTTCCATAAGGAGATTGACATGACACTCTCTCGCAGAACATGGGCCGCGCTTTTCGCGCTGGCTCTTTTGGGCGGCGCGGCCGCGGGGGGCTTCGCGCAGGCGGCGGACGACCTGAACAAACTGCAGCCGCTCGTCAAGGATGCCGACCTCGTCATCACCGTGGCGGATGTGGGCGCCGACGCGCGCTTCTATCCGGTCGATGTGGACGGGACGCGCATAGAGGTGCTTGTGGTGAAGGCGCCGGACGGCACTATCCGCACGGCGTTCAACACCTGCCAGGCCTGCTACGCGTCCGGCCGGGGCTTTTACAAACAGCAGGGGACGGTGCTCGTCTGCCAGAACTGCGGGCGGCGCTTCAGGATGAGTCAGGTGGAAGTGGATGCCGGCGGCTGCAACCCGCTGCCGATTTTCGCGGCGGACAAAAGGGTAACGGCAAAGACGATCACGGTGCCGCTTGCGACGCTGAAAAAAGCGAAGGGGTATTTCAGAACATGGAAGCGGCGTTAGCGCTTGAAAGCAAAGCCCTCATCCCCATCGGGGGCATGACCTGCGCGGCCTGCTCCGCGCGGGTCGAAAAGGCCATCGCGCGGGTGGAGGGGGTCCTCTCGGTGTCCGTGAACCTCGCGACCGAGAAGGCCGCGGTCGTCTACGACCCCCGCAGGGTGCGGCTCTCCGCGGTAAAGGACGCGATCACGCGGGCCGGCTACAAGGCGCTCGACGCCTCGGCCGCGGCCGCTGACGAGGACCGGCTCCGCAAAGCGCGCGAGGTCCGCATCCTGTGGATCAAGTTCGCCATCGCGGCCGCCTTCGCGCTCCCCCTCCTCTACATCGCCATGGCCCCCATGCTGAATCAGCAGGGCTGGACACGCCTCCCCTTCCCCGCCGCGCTCGCGCCCATGCGCTACCCGCTCGTGTACGGGCTCCTCGAACTCGCGCTCACCCTCCCGATCATCGCGGTGGGCTATCGCTTTTACACGGTCGGTTTCAAAAACCTCCTGCACGCCAGCCCCAACATGGACAGCCTCATCGCGATCGGCACCTCCTCCGCCGTGCTCTACAGCGTCTACAATGTCATCCAGATCGTGCGGGGCAATTTCGCCGCGGTGGACGCCCTCTACTTTGAAACCGCCGGCGTCATCATCACCCTTATCTTATTGGGAAAATCCCTCGAGGCCGTGTCCAAGGGACGCACCAACGAGGCGGTCAAAAAGTTGATGGGACTCGCGCCGAAGACCGCCATCATTCTGGTAGAGGGTGAAGAGAAAGAAATACCCATCGACGAGGTGGAAATCGGCGATCGGGTGGTGGTGAAGCCCGGGGCGAAGATACCGGTGGACGGAATTGTGACCGACGGTCGAAGCGCGGTAGACGAGGCCATGCTGACGGGCGAGAGTATGCCGGTGGAAAAGAGCGCGGGCGCCAGGGTGTACGCGGCCACGATCAACTGCAACGGGGTGCTCGTGTTTCGCGCCGAGAAAATCGGCGCTGACACCGCGCTCGCGCAGATCATCAAACTGGTCGAGGACGCGCAGGGCAGCAAGGCCCCTATCGCGCAGATAGCGGATACGGTCGCCGGTTACTTCGTGCCGATCGTCTGCCTCATCGCGCTCGCGGCGGGCGCGGCCTGGTTCGCCGCCTCCTCCGCGGGCCTCGCCGCGCTCCCCCCGGGCAAGACGCCGCTCGTCTTCGCGCTGACGGTCTTTATCTCCGTGCTCGTGATCGCCTGCCCCTGCGCGCTCGGCCTCGCCACGCCGACGGCGATCATGGTCGGCACCGGCAAGGGCGCGGAGTACGGCATCCTGATCAAGGGCGGCGAAGCGCTGGAGACCGCGCACAAGATCAGCGTGGTGGTTTTCGACAAGACGGGGACGATCACGGAGGGGAAGCCGGAGGTGACGGATGTGGTGGTGGGGAGTGGACGGTGGACGGTGGACGGTGGAGGGGGAACGACGGAGGATGAAGACCTTCTGTTGCAGGTGGCGGCGTCGGTGGAAAAGGGGAGTGAGCATCCGCTGGGGGAGGCAATCGTGCGGGCCGCAGAGGAAAAGCATCTTGCGCTGTTCCCCGCCTCCAACTTTGAAGCCCTCACCGGCCTAGGCATAGCAGCAACCCTGCTCCCAGGCCCCCCACTCCCCACTCCCCATTCCCCACTCCCCATCCTCATAGGCAACCACGCCCTCATGGCCGAACGCGCTATCCCCCTTGAGGGGTTCGAGGCCGCGGCCGACCGCCTCGCCGCGGAGGGCAAGACCCCCATGTACGTGGCGGTGCGGGGCCGCCTCGCCGGGATTATTGCGGTGGCCGATGTGGTGAAGCCCTCGAGCAAAGCCGCGATCGACCGTCTGCACCGCATGGGTATACAGGTGGCGATGATCACCGGTGACAACGCGAAAACCGCCGCCGCCATAGCGAAGCAGGTCGGCATAGATCAGGTCCGCTCCGAGGTCCTCCCGCAAGACAAGGCGCAGGAAGTAAAGGCGTTACAGGGGGGGGACGGTGGACGGTGGACGGTGGAGAGTGGACGGTGGACGGTGGACGGTGGAGAACGGGCAGGTGACGAGGGGTTGCGCATGGGGCACAACGCCACGCTCGATCCCCCATTCCCCCATCCCGCGCATCAGGCTTCAAGTCCCAAGTCCCAAGTCCCAAGTCCCAAGCACATAGTCGCCTTCGTCGGGGACGGCATAAACGACGCGCCGGCCCTGGCGCAGGCGGATGTGGGCATCGCGATTGGGAGCGGGACTGACGTGGCGATGGAGAGCGCGGACATCGTGCTGATGCGGAGCGATCTGCGGGACGTGCCCACAGCCATCGAGTTGAGCCGGCGGACCATCCGCAACATAAAGCAGAACCTCTTCTGGGCCTTCGGCTACAACACGCTCGGCATCCCGATTGCCGCCGGGGTACTCTACCTCTTCGGCGGCCCCCTCTTGAACCCGATCTTCGCCGCCGCCGCAATGAGCCTGTCCTCAGTGTCAGTGCTTTCGAACGCGCTGAGACTGAAACGGTTTAGGGTGGGGAGTAGGGAGTAGGGAGTAGGGGTGCTTGGGGAGTAGGGGGCGCGGAGCGCTTGGGGAGTGGGGAGTAGGGAGTAGGGAGCGCGGCGTTTGCAGGCCGCGCGGACTTCCGAAACACTTGACGAGAGTAGGCGCAACCTACGAGCCAAGCGCAAGCCACTCCCCATTCCCTACTCCCTATTCCCTAATAAAAAAGGAGTATGATATGAAAAAGACACTTATTCTCTTTGCCGCATCCGCGGCGCTTTTTTCCTGCGGCAGGCTTGATGTCGTGGGGAAGGAATCGGCGGCCGCGTTCGGCAGGGTGCTGGACGGCTTCGCGCCCTATGTGACGCGCATGGAGGCCGGGCCGGGCTGGAGCCTCACCGCGCCGGATGGCAGCGCCCGCTTCGTGTGGGGCGCGCCGGCGCAGGGGAGCGGACTCGATGCCTGGCTCGCCGTCGACGCGGCGCCCTTCCTGGCAGCGGGGCTGAGCCCCGCGCTCCTCCCGCAGGCGATACGCGCGCAGGGCGGCACCCTCGTTGTCGGGACGGCGCTCACGCCCGGGGCGCCTGCCCCAGCGGAGGACAGCCCCCTCGCGGCCTTCCGGCAGATAGTCAGCCTGAACCGGCAGGCCATCGGGTACCACGCGGCGCTCGATCACTACAACGTCGCGCTGGGCGGCGGCTTCCTCTTCGAGTGGGCCAGGGACCCGGCCGCCAACGACAAGGACATCGTCTTCGTGCTCGCGCCCGAACCCTTCGCGGCCGCGGGGGCCGACCTTGCCGCGATCGCGGGCTGGACTTACGCCCCCGTGACGGTGGACGACGACGCCGGCCGCCCCGTGGAGGTCTACAAACTGCTGAAGCCCTTCGACCTCGCGGCCGGCAGCGAGTAAGCCCCCCCCTCTGAGGGGCTGACAAAAACGAGCCGTTACTCCACGACTTGCCCTTGTCGTCACTCCGCGCCTCGAGGCAGCCCGTCACTCCGCGCTTTAAGCCTAAACTTGTCCCATATCTTTAGCCCACTCTGAAGAAACAGGATTTTAAGAATTTAACCGCGAATTATGCTAATGAACGCGAATTTTATTAAGAGTA
>JAISTO010000158.1 GCA_031272575.1 Treponema sp.
GGTTAAATTCTTAAAATCCTGTTTCTTCAGAGTGGGCTAAAGATATGGGACAAGTTTAGCCCAGAGGGGAGGAGTAAGACCGCCCCCGCGCGCGGGGGTTAAGCGGGGGCGGCCTCGACGACGCGGTTGCGGCCCTGGGCTTTGGCGTAGCGGAGGGCTTCGTCCGACAGGGTGAAGAGTTCGGCGCGGGTGTGCGCCGGGGCGGGGGCGCAGGCGACTCCTATGCTTGCGCGTATTTTTATTTTCACGGTGCGCGATTTTTCCGGCGCCTCGACCCTGCCTGCCGCGACCGCGGCCCGTATCCGCTCCGCGATGGCGAGGGCCTCGCCGTTCCCCGCGTCCGGCAAAAAGATCGCGAACTCGTCGCCCGAAAGCCGCGCGCAGATGTCCCCGGGGCGGGTGCAGGAGCGGATCGCGTTCGCGGTGTACACAAAGCAGAGGTCCCCCGCGCGGATACCGTAACGCTCGTTGACCTCGTGAATGTGGTCAAGGTCCATCATCAAGAGACTCATCTGGCGGGGGCCCGCGAGGCCGGCCTCGAAACGGCTCCGCACCGAGTCCTCGAGGAAGCGGCGGTTGTAGAGGCCCGTGAGTTCGTCGGTAAGGGCCCGCTTGCGGGCGGTCTCGCCCCAGCGGGTCAGGTCGGACAGTTGGCGGGAGGACTCGTCGAGCCAGTCCCCCTGTACGCGGGTAATCGCGCGGAGCATCTTCACCCCGGCATCGGGCAGGTCCGCTATGATGCGGAAAAAATCGTCCGCGGAAAGCGCCGCGAGCACCGAGTCGGCGGCCGCGGTGATTGTGGCGGAGCGGGGTTTTTTGGCGATGACGGACATCTCGCCCAGAAAATCACCATGACTGATTTCGAAGAGCCTGCGCCGCGTGTCCCCCGCGCCGCGGACGACCGCGCTGAGTTTTCCCCAAAGAAACACAAACATCTCCGCGCCGCGTTCCCCCTCGCTGCAGAGGATAGTGCCGCGCGCGAGGTGGAGGGGCCGGAAGCAGGGGAGCACCTGTTCGCACTCTTCGGGGCTGAGCGCGGCAAAGAGCCGGGACGCGCAGAGCGCCTTCCGCTGTTCGGGGCTTAGTATACCGGCCATCAGAGCGCCTCCCCGAGCCGCACGACGCGGTTTCCGCCCTCGCGCCACACCCCGAGCAGGAGCGCGTAGACCGCGGCGAAGAAGCCGTCCCAGGCCCCCGCTTCCGCGGGCGCGTCGTCCGGCCAGACGCCCCAGGCGATGCTGCCCGAAAACGGGAAGGCCGCCAAAGCCCCCTGCGGGGGCAGGGCCGGCAGCGCGGCCACCTCGCTGGCCACCCTCTGCGCGAGCAGCGCCCCCTCGTCCGGGCCGCAGCGGTTCACCAGGATGCCGGTCTCGTTGCTTTTGAAGCGGAGCGCCCAGCCCCGCCCCAGCATCTGCACCTGGCGGCGGAGCAGGAGGCCGATGTTCAGCATCGCCTTGTCCCCGGCCTCGTGGCCGCGGGTGTCGTCCAGTATCTTGAAGCGGTCCGGCTTCAGCATGATGAGCGTCGTGGGGCTCTCGAGTACGCGGCTAATGTCATCCTCTAAAAAACTCTGCTTCCACAGGCCCGTCCCCGGGTCCTCGTACGCGTTGCGGTACAGTTCCCGGACCCAGGACATGTTTTCGAGGAGGAGCCGGCGGGTACCGGCGATGCGGTTCGTGATCATCACTACGGCGTTGAGCAGGATTTTCGAGGCGAGCGCCGGACATGCGCGGGCAGCGTCTTCGAGGCTTAAGCCGGGTCTGGGGAAGGCGCAGAGGCTGCAGGGCTCCACCGCGTCCGCGTAGGCGTCATGCGACGCTCTGCGGGCAAAGTCGAACTCGCCAATAAGATCGCCCGCGGTAAAGCAGGCGGCCTCCTCCTGCCCCGAGGCGGTCTCGCGGTAGACCCGCAGCCTGCCCGCGGCGAGCAGGTAGAAGCACTCGGCCCGCTCGCCCGGGGAAAAAAGCACGTCCCCCCGCGCGAGGCTGAGCGCCCCCGCCTGCGCGAGGGCGGCCTCCTGCTCCGCCGCGCTGAGCGGCGCGAGCAGTTCCGACTTGAGCAGAGACTTCAGCGCTCTTTCGACGGTATCTTTCATCCCCCAAACTTGAGGGCGAATACCGCGTCGAGGCCGGCGGTTTGAAAACTCTTCACGAAGTCCTGGGACTGGGACGCGACGCCCAGGTCAATTTCGATGCCCTGGAAGTTCAGCACGATGAGGGCGCTGTGTTTCCAGAGGCGCTCGCGGTAGCCGGTGCTGAGGTCTACGCCGAACATATTTTTCCACGCGGCCTTTGCCCGTATCCCCATGTTGAAACTGGGGCCGTACACGCTGAGCACCGTAAAGCCCATGTTGAGGCCCAACTCGATCGGGGCCGGGAAGACGCGGGTGCTTTTTTTGCCATCCTCACCCGGCTTCTCGCGGTAGCGGGGGAAGGGGTAGTAGACGCCGTAGACGTCGAAGGTCATGGGGCGGTAGACATAGCCCGTGCCGTTAGACACCACATCCGTGCTGCCGGCCTCTTGCAGGAGATCGCCGAAGTTGTCGAGCATATCGAAGAGGCCCACCCCCTCGTCGTTGAAGGTGTAGCCGAAGTCGATCGTGCTTTTTTTGAGTTTCGCGGGCACGAGCGGGATATGCGAAAACGAACCGCCCACATCGAGGAAGTCGAAGAGCGTGTAGTTGAGGCCCAGCGAGAGGTTCGCACCCTGCTTGCCGAGCAGTTTCGAGATGTCAAGATTACCGCCCAGGAGGTCGTTTACATCGGCGTTTGAGTAGAGGTCGGCATGAATGCGGGCCGAGCCTGAAGGGTTGCCCCGCGTATCAAGGTTGACGGTAATATCCGGCGGGTCGAGATAGAGCGCCGGCATATACACTTCGGGCGCGACAAAGAAGGTCCACTCCTTGCCCTGCTTGTCCGCTATCGTGGCGCCGCCCTTCAGTTCGGTAAAGATGAAGGCGCTCGCGCCCGCCTCGGCCCCGGCCTTGAACGGCGTCGTCGTGATCGTGCCGGACAACTGCTCGGAGAGGTCTTTCGAGATGCCGGCATAGCCGTCAATATCAACCCCGATGGAAAAACCCACGTTGATGCGGTAGGGCCCGATGTTCTGCACGGCCATGCGGGTGGACACTTCGGCATTTACCGCGGCGCCCAGAGCCATCTTCGGCAGTTTCGAGGTATCCAGGGTGATGGTCCTGCCGCTGTTGAAAATGTCGTTCCAGCCGAGGATGTTGTTCGCGAAGCCCACGCCTATGTTGAGGAGGGCCCACTCGAAGTAACGCTGCCGGAGCCCGGGCCAGGGCGTACGCTCCCCGCCAAACGGCGAGGGCTCTGCCTCGCCCGCCGCTTCCCCGGCGGCCTCTTCGGGATAACTAACCGGATCGGCTGTGCCGAAGGGGTTCTCCAGAGCCGGCAATTCCGTCGGGTCCGCCTCCGCCGCGGGAACCGTACCAAAGGGATCGCTTTCCTGGGCCAGCGCAAAGAAGGCCGGCACTATGGCGCAGAGCGCCGCGCTTAAAAGCAGTTTTTTCATGGCAGCCTCCTTAGTTCCCGCCCAGGCTGATATCGTAGTCGATATCGGCCTTTATGTGCGCCTGCACCCGCGCCTGCACCCCCCAGCGGTCCTTGCCCGAAACCGAAACCGGGTGCTTCACTATGAGGGTGCCGTAGTTGTAGTCATTAGGACCGGGAGTCGAATCAGGGGGGGCAGTGTTCTTATCCGCCTTCATTTTGACCTTTAGGATCGGGATAAGCGGGTAGGCCAGTTTCGCTTTGTTGAGTGTCATGCTGATCGTTTGGCCTATCTCGGCATGGCCGAGTTCAATGCCCGTATCGTGTACCTCGTCGCTCGTGTCGTCCGGTTCGCCGCGGTACGCATACAGCGAAAGCCCATCGAGCCCGAGGTCGTTCACCAGGAAATCGATGTTGAGGTTCACATACTGCGCGTAGTCGATCACCTTGTCTATGGCGCCGCCCCCCCCGCTCCTGCCGAAGAGGTCTTTGCCTCCGAAGCTGATACCCCCGCCCAGTTGCAGTTCCGCATAGCCTGAGCCCACCGGCAGTCCGCCTTCATTTTTCAGCGTCTCCTTAAGCCTGACCGCCAGCGGGATAAGAATGAGTATGTCGGGCTCGACGGTCTGCTCGATCAGGCCGCCGTCACGTTGTATGGTGAACTTCGAGTTGTCAGAGGGCGGTTCTATGTAGTAGTTAAAGCGGAAACCATTGGGCCGGTCGTTGAGGATTTCATCGATATTTTGCGGACGGTACTGCACGTAGTCACTTAATGTCACCCCGGAAAGCACCCCGTTGCCATCGATATGCTCCTTGAGTTGAGCAAACATTGTGCGATCCAGCGTACCGGGATTATCTTCGTCAAAAACACTATTAAATGTGAGAGGCCCCCCCCCATAACCGCTGTAGTCGGGCCTTAGTTCCAAATTGTTGAGCACCGCGTCTACAAGGTTTGTAGCCCCTTCTGTGTTGGTAACCGATTCGGAGAGCGACGCATAGGGATAGATCTGGACGCCGGAAAAGACAATGTCGTCCGGGTTTGAAAAGATATTCGAAAGCGCGTCGTCTATAACGCCGAGGTCGAGAGGATCCGCATCGGGGGAAGGAAAACTGCCGCTCGTGTAATTGCCGACATTTTGCATCTTCATTATTGCCGCAAGGTCGAGCGTGGCCGAGGTCCATTCGAAAATGGGCTCAATCTCTATGTTGATAACGATTTCGCTCTGCGTCGCGTCAATATCATACAGGGTGAGATTGCCCCCTGCGGAAAGCGCAATAGTGCCCGATATCTGCACATTGTCATTGTCATTATCCTCCACCTTTAATGTTTCCGTTTCGGAGAGCATCACTATGCCTTCTTTAAAGTTTTCTCCGTTTGTGGTAACGGAATCGTTTATTACCACCGGAGCAGTAAAGTCAGGCGTAATCGTAAGCCCGTCAATTCGCTTGTCTATGTAGAAGCGCATCCCGAGAAGATACTTGTTATACGAGGGATCTTCCGGATCGGTTATGGGATTCCCATCAAGGGTAAGGTCGTCGGTTGCTCCCCCAAAGGTGATACTTGTAACAAGCGGATCGCCCTCTTCTGTTTTGGGGATAGAATAACCGCGGTCAATCTGGATGTCCCCGAGGTTCGCGAGGTCGTCTCCCGCGGGCGCGCTCAGGCGGCTCAGCGTGGTAATACGGGGAGTAATGGTAATCTGCGGGTCCGCGATACCGGCACTGATAGTTACCTGCCCGCTGATTTGCAGTATGCTCGTGCTTGTGAGCGTCTTGCCCGCAAGCGAGTACCGCCAGCCGCCGGACACAGAAGTTGCAGTCAGATCGATGGGATTATCGTAATTCTCGCCCTCGACAATTCCCAGGACAGGAACCGGAGAACTCTTGAACGCGTTGGCCGGATTGCCGCGTATCTCGATGTAGCCTTCATTGATAACGGCCTCGAAAGTACCCTGAAAGCCCATATCCGTGCTGAAATCGATCAGTTTGTAGGGATGGGTTGAGTCATCCGGATCGTTGGGAATAGACAAGGTGATGTCTATAGGGCTGCTGTCCCCGTTGGTGCTTAGCGTTACCGGATTGGTCGACATTCCCGAAAAGTTCGGCAGAGGAATGGAAAAGGCCTCCTTTTCGAGTATGAGTTCTTCGTCATCCGGGTCTTCATCGATGCCGTCGTCCGTACCGATAAAAGTAAAACTGGTTGGGTCTACCTGCAGGTTGATCGGGTCCACATGGTAGTGGATAAGGAAGTTCTGCGTGTCGCTGTCCGGTTCGCGGTAGTCGTACACGTGCAGGTTGTCGCCGCCGCCGAGTTTGTCGCGAATGTCCGCAATGGAAAAATACTGCTGGACATCGAAGAGCGGCGTGTCCGCCGCGACGTCAGCCTCGGCTTTCGCCTTGATCTTGAGGCGCTCGGGCGGCGTGAACGAACAGGCCCCAGCCGCAGCCAGCAAAAACGCCCCCCCCGCCAGCCCCCAGAGGAGCCGCCGTTTTTGTAACGTTGTCATCAATAGGTTCTCCTTGTCATTGGTTAGTTGGTTATAAGTATACCGCGAATAGGGAAAAGAGTCAAGTGGTGGTGGCGGCAGCGCAGCCGCGCTGGCTCTGGTCGTACGGCGGTGACGCTCTCCCTGCTGGGGCAGGGGGCGGGCGGAGAGACCTTCTCTCGCAAGGGGCGGGGAGGGGGCGTGAAAATGACGCGTCCTAAAGCCGCATCTTGAGGCAAAAAGAAGCCAAAACCTTGCGCTGCCGCCCACTCGCCTCCACCCCCCGCTCCCTCATCACGCCCAATTCCCAAGTCCCAAGCGCACCCCGCGCCCCCCAC
>JAISTO010000160.1 GCA_031272575.1 Treponema sp.
ATGATCGCGTTGAGCGCGGGGGGGGCCTGGACAAAGGCCGCGAGCGCGCGGGCGTCCTGCTGACGGGTGTTGAGGCCATGCAGGAGCACCGCCTCGAGGGTGACGCGCCCGGGCCGGGCCTCCTGGTACCGTACGAGGCTCTCGCGGAGGGCCTCGAGGGGGACCGTGCGCGCTATGGGCATGAGGCGCTCCCGCAGGGCCTGGCTGGCGGTGCAGAGCGAGATGGCCAGGCGCACGGCCGGCCCCTCCCGCGCGAGGGAGGCTATGCCCTCCGGGAGGCCGCAGGTGGACAGGGTGATCCGGCGGGGGGAGATCCCGAGCCCCTCGGGCGCGCAGAGCCAGGCCAGGGCCGCCCGGAGCGCGGCCAGATTGAGGAGCGGCTCCCCCATGCCCATGACGACGATGCTGCCAATCGCGGGCTCGATGGCCTTCAGGTGAAGGAACTGCTCGGCAATTTCGGCCGCGCTGAGGTTCCGCGCGAAGCCCAGGGACCCGGTTTTGCAGAACACGCAGCCCGCGGGACAGCCGGCCTGGGTGGAAATGCAGGCCGTGGCCCTGCCGCCGCGGTCGCGGAGGAGCACGGCCTCTATGCGGAGGGCATCGGGCAGGCGGACGCGCAGTTTGACGGCGCCGTCCCTGTCCCGCAGCGCCTCTTCGACCACCGTGGCCCGCAGCGTGAAGCGCTCTTCGAGCGCGGCGCGGAGGCGCAGGGGGAGGCTGCTCATGGCGGCAAAGGAAGATGCGCCGGAGCGGACCCACTCGAGGACCTGCCGCGCCCGGAACGGGGGGAAGGGCTCGAGGAGCGGGGCTAAATCTTGCGGGAGGAGGCCCGCCAGTGGGGTCTTGGGCGGGGCTTCCATGGGGTTTACACCGCGATGCTGAAGAGCGCGCCCTCAGGCGAGGGGAGGCTTGGGTAGACCGCGGCGCTTTTTTCGGCCGCGCGGACGCGATCTTCGTAGCTGCGGATAAGGCTCTCGACGCGCTCCGGGGAAACGGTTTCTTCGGGCCGGGACGCGGAGTCCTTGCGGATCATGTTGAGGCGGTCGATGAGGGCGTCGAGGATCTGCAGTTTGTTCAGCGATACCCCGGGGGTGCCCTCCGGCGCGGCCACGCCGGACACGTGCTCAAAGTGCGAGTAGATTAAGGCGGAAGGCGATACCGGCACGGACATCCTGCCGTTCGCCGCCGCGGTCATTGCGTACCCCATGGAGGGGAGCATCTGCATAGCGCCTGTTCTCATACGGGTTCTCCGGCTGCATCTGGGGGGTCGGAGTGTATCGGGTTCCTGGGGATGGGGTTAAAAATTTCCTGGAATACCCGATACACTCCGTAGGGGGGAGGGTAGGTGATGCCGCACAGCACGCTAAGGCATGGTAATCCTCCCCCCTCCAGATACAAAAGCAATATATGCTTCTACTTTTTATATCGGTATATTGAAAAAAAAATTGAGATCGTGTATACTGGAAGTGCCCGCAGGGGCAGGAGGGACTATGACTTTTAGCGATCGAATGAAGGACATGCTGTCGCAGGGGGGGGGCGCGTCCAGGGACTTTATGGAGCGGGCCGGGGACACGGCGAGGGACCTGGGCAAGAAGGGTCTGGCGGCTTCGAAGGACCTGGCGGCAAAGGCGAATGCCAAGGTGCAGGAACTCGGCAGCAAGGGGGTGCTGCGCATCGAGATCAAAAAACTCGAAGGCAAGGCGGAACGTCTGCTGGGGGCGCTCGGCGCGGATGTGTACCGCCTCCTCGTCGAGGAGGGCGCGGCGAGTGTCGACGCGAACGTGCCGGTGATTAAGGCGGGGCTTTCGGATGTCACCCTGATCCGCGAGCAGATCGAAAGCCGCGAGGCGCAAATAAAGGCCTTGTCAGGAAGGTCTTGACAAGAGTGACGCTTTTTGGTAAAGTGTCACATAGAGAGGTTTAGCATGGCTGTACCGAGATTTAAAACGTCGAAGGCGAGAACTCGCCGGCGGCAATCTATCAACATGAAGTTGACCGCACCAGAATTGGTCGAATGCGGAAACTGCGGGAATCGCGTGCTGCTGCACAGGGTTTGTCCCAAGTGCGGCTTCTACCGGGGCCGGCAGGTTCTTATTCCGGGCAATTAAGCAAGCTGGCGTTCGGGGTCCGTTGGGCTCTGCCGGCTATCCACTGACGCGGGCGCTTTGCGATCCCGCGAAGGAACGTACCATGGAAGATGCAAAGATGGAAGAACTGTTCGACAAAATGAAGAAGCTTATCGCGGATAAGCTCGATGTCGACGAGGGGAAGATCACGCTTGACGCGTCCTTCCGCCAGGACCTGGGAGCGGACAGTCTCGACACCTACGAGTTGGTCTACGCCATCGAGGAAGAGATGGGTATCACCATCCCCGACGAGAAAGCCAACGAGTTCGAGACCGTCCGGGACGCCTACGAGTACATCAAGTCCCAGCAGAAGTAGGCCCGGCGTCCCGCCCCCCCCCCGGCGCGCGAGCGGCGGGGGGGGGCCGGGGCACTCCGGCGCCCCGGCGGGGGGTCTAAGCCGCGAGCGGAAGCGGGTCCTCATGGCCTTTCAGAAGGCCGCGGGGCTCCGCTTTCACGATCCGGGGCTCCTCAACCTGGCCTTTGTGCACCGCTCGCTTTCGAACGAGGCGGGGCACCAGACGAACAACGAGCGCCTCGAGTTCCTGGGCGACTCCATCGTGGGCGCGGTGGCCGCCACTCTCCTCTACGAGCGCTTTGCCGGCCGGCCGGAGGGCGAACTGGCAAAGATAAAGTCGGTCGTCGTGTCCGAGGAGGCGCTCTCCGGCATCGCCCGCGAGTTGCAGATCGACAGCCTGCTCCTTTTGGGCAAGGGTGAAGATCAGACGGGCGGTCGCACGAAGCCGGCCCTGCTGGCGGACGCGTTCGAGGCGCTGGTGGGGGCCTGCTACCTGGACTGCGGCTACAAGAGCGCCTTCACCTTCGCGGGCCGCTTTATCGGCGCCGAAATTTCCCGCGTGGCCGAGAACCGTCACCACCAGGACTACAAGTCCCTGCTGCAGGAATTCTGCCAGCGCCGCTACCGTAATTACCCCTGCTACCAGGTTGACAAGCGGGCCGGCCCGGAGCACGAGCGCTTTTTTTGGATCTCGGTAACGGTGAACGGTACCGCCTACGGCCCCGGCATGGGACGCAGCAAAAAAGCCGCCGAGCAGGAGGCCGCCCGCCTCGCGTGGGAGGCGGTGGGAGGCAATATATGAATCCAAAAGGGGGAAGTATGGTGCATCGTTTGATGACCGAAGACGAAAAGGACGCCATCATCATGAAGTCCATCGAGTTGATGGACGCGGGGAAGGAGGCAGAGGGACATGCTCTGATGAAGACCTACCCGATGTTTCCCTGGCTGGCGAAGGTGTTTAAGGAAAAAGTCGGCGCCGATTTTCTGATTGAGGCCGGTTTCAACCTGGCAGAAGCGGAGGCGCAATTTGGACCGGGCTGGCTTACTCGTTAGAATTGCCAACAGCGTGTCATTGATCAATAATGGCCGAAAATGGCTGGACACCGAAGGCCACGAAGCCGAAGGCAGGATAAGTTACCGGAAGGGGCTTGCCATCGCGTTAGAGGCGTTTCGGGAAGTGGGGTGCCATATTGACGAAGATATAGACACTGCCCTGGTGGCGGAGTACACGTTTCTCTCTCAGGAGTTGGAATCCTGCGCTGCCAAAGACAAGATAGCGAGGGCTAGTCTCTCGACCGCCATCGAGGATGTTGACGGCGCGTTTCTTGCCCTTAAGGTGACGAACGACGAGGCCGGTTACCGCTGTGTGGATCAGGCGCTTTCCCATCATGCGCAGTTTCGATACAAAAATATGCCGAAAGATGCCTTCCATGTCGCGTGTCAGGGGCATAAGACACGCATACTGAATATCCTCAAGTCACCGGGCATCAATCTGGCGGAAAAAGAATTATTGGAATGCCGCTGCGCAAATGTGGTAACGGCACAAGGAGCATATTTACGAAAACAGCAAAAAATAACAGGAGGTGCCTGATGTCATTAACACGCGGTCTTCGCGCCCTGCTCATGGCGGGGCTTGCGCTGCTGGGGGTGTCCTGTATGCACACGCGGAGCGGGGGCGTGGTGCTCGAGAAAAGCGCGTCAGTCAAGGTGCTGTCGGGCACTGCCAGCCTGACGATAAACGGTACCCTTAACGAGGACGTGTACGCGGGCCTCCCCATCGCGGCATCTGAGCGCGAGCGCGGATCGGGAATGCCGGCGCGGGAAGCGGGCACGGTCACGAAGAGCGAGAAGGCGCTGCTGCGGGCCGGCGAGTCCTACGCGTTCACGCTGCTGCCCTCCGAGGTGGTAACCATCAATGCGCGCTCCGCTGACGGCGAGGACGTAAAAGTGCTCGTCGTGGACGGCGGCATGACCAAAGAGTATTCCCTGTCGGGGCTGAGCCGCATGGGGCTTACGGTCGTGTTTCAGCATCGGTAGGGATAGAGGGTTTTTATGGACGATACGATTACCTTACTGAAAGAGTGCGGCGCGCTGCTGGAAGGGCATTTTCTGCTCAGTTCCGGGCGGCATTCGAACCGGTACTTTCAGTGCGCAAAATTACTCCAATATCCGGACAAAGCCGCGGCGGCGCTGGCCGGACTCGCAGCCCGGCTCCGCGAGGAAAAAACGGCCGGCAAGGTCCGCTTCGATGTCATCGTGGGGCCGGCGCTCGGCGGCATACTCGTGGCCTGGGAACTGGCGCGGCAGTTGGGGGTGCCGGCGCTCTTTACCGAGCGGGACGAGGGGGGCGCTATGCGGCTCCGCAGGGGCTTTGAGGTGCGCCCCGGCCAGCGGGTGCTGATGGCCGAGGATGTCGTGACCACCGGGAAGTCCTCGAAAGAGAGCGCCGCCGAACTCGAGCGGTTTGGCGCGTCCGTAAGCGCGCTCGCCTGTCTCGTCGACCGCCGCGCCCCGGGCCTCGCGCCCCCCTGGCCCCTCTACGCCGCCTGCAAGGTCGAGGCCCTCGACTGGGCCCCCGCGGACTGCGCCCTCTGCCGCAAGGGTATTCCCGCCGTCAAGCCAGGCTCCCGCAGGCAGTAAGGCGGGCGAGACTCCGCGGTTTGAGGACCCCGTCACTCCGCGCCTTGAGCCTAAACTTGTCCCATATCTTTAGCCCACTCTGAAGAAACAGGATTTTAAGAATTTAACCGCGAATTATGCTAATGAACGCGAATTTTATTAAGAGT
>JAISTO010000163.1 GCA_031272575.1 Treponema sp.
GGTCTTCTCTTGGGACTCCCGTATCTGCCGGTCGGTCTCCTGCAACTGCCGATCGGTCCTATCCTGGGACTCCCGCAGTTTCTGCCATTTCAGGTTCTCTTCCGCCTGAACCGCCTGAACCGCTGCCTGAGCCTCTTTCAGTTCCTTGAGCCCCTGGGCGACCTCCTGGAGTATCTTCCAGACTGATTCGGGGCCGGGAATTTTTAATGCCGCTTCCATTGAACACTCCGGTAGCGCACGTTTGAACGTGCGCTCCTTAAAAGTATCGTTTTTGATAGTATCGATGTTAAAGATACTGATTCCCTGGAAAAAGTCAAGGGGACTTGACACTCTTTTTTCATTAAGTTATAGTTTAGTAAATACGTAGGAATTATAGGAATTCATACGTAAATAACAACACGGGCCGTCCGGGATGGCGGCCAAAGGAGTAAAAGAATGAAGAAAGTATCTGGTTTGATGGCCGCGGCGGCGCTGGCGCTGGCCCTGTGTGCCGCAGCGCTTGCATCGTGCAAGAGCGAAAAGAAAGGCGGCCTGTGGGCCCTGCTTGACGAACTGAAGGCCGACTACGAGTGGGTTGACCTGAGCCGCGAGGTGAGCCCGGAAACGGTGCACTGGCCGGGCTTCGACCCGCTTGAAGTGTCGGTGAAATACAGTTTCGAGGACACTTACCGCGACTTCGGCAGCAACGAAAACAACTCGTTTCTCGCCTACCTCTACACGCTGCCGGGGCAGTACGGCACTCACACCGATGTCCCCGGGCACTTCGACCCCGCCGGGCGTACGACGGACCGTTACGGCGCGAAGGAACTTGCCTACCCGCTGGTCGTCGTCGACAAGACGGCCGCTGTCGCCGCGGACCCAGGCTACGCGCTGACGGCTCAGGATCTGCGCGACTTCGAGGCGGCTCACGGGAAAATCCCGGCCGGGGCTTTTGTCGTATTCCGCAGCGGCTGGTCGAAGGTCGCGGGCAAGGAGGCGCGCTATCCCGGCTGGGACATCGGCGCGCTTGAGTTCCTCGTGAGCGAGCGGGATGTCGCCGGGGTGGGGCACGAAACGCCCGACACCGACCCGTCCGCCGTGGGCGAAAGCGATGTCGGCATGATTGGTGAAAACTACGTCCTTGACCACGGGAAGTTGAATGTCGAACTTCTGCAAAACCTCGACACGCTCCCCGTGACCGGGGCCGTCATCTTCATCACCTTCCCCCTCATCAAGGACGGCACAGGCTTCACGAGCCGCGTCTTCGCCATCGCGCCGAAGGGGTAGGGGGCGCAACACGGCGCGCTGCGCAGAGGCGGCGCGGACGGGGGAGCGTTGCGGGATGCCTGTTGGGAATTGGGACTACTCCGAAAAGTCAAGAATTTAAGAATTTGCCGCATAAATGCGGACCGCGAATTATGCGAATGAACGCGAATTTTAAGAATAATATTCGCGTTCATTCGCTAAATTAGCGTAATTCGCGTTTACTTTCTTAAAATTCCTTGTTTTCGGAGGGGACTCGAATTGGGAATTGGGAATTGAGCGTCACCTTAAGATGCGGCTTCAGGGCGCGTCATTTTTCACGCCCCCTCCCCGCCCCCTGCGAGAGAAGGTCTCACCGGCCGCCGCCTGCCCCGCGGCGGGGGCTCTCTCCGCCGCCGTACGAGGAGGACAGCGCGGCTGCGCTGCCGACACTCCTCCACATTTATTCCACAATGCGCTAGTATACTCACACTACCATGGAAACGATCACGATCCGTATCGGGGGGATGTCCTGTGCGCACTGCGAGGACACGCTGGAGAAGGCGCTCAGCGCGGCGGAGGGGGTTGCGGCCGCGAAGGTGAGTTACGCGCGGGGGACCGCGAAGGTCAGCTACGAGCCGGAGCGCATTACGCGCGAGCGCATCGAGGGGGTCGTCCGGGAGGCGGGCTACACGCCGCTGGGGGACGCGGCGGCAGCTGCCGGCGCGGATGGCCCCGCGGCGGGGGCGGCGCGCGGGAGCGGGGTCCTCAGGGCCGCGGGCTTTATCGGCATCATATTGGCGGCGGCTATGGTGCTGCGGCACACGGGGGTCTCGTTCTTCAACGCGTTCCCCACGGCCGAGGCGGGCATGGGGCTGGGCATGCTCTTTGTGATAGGGCTCATCACCTCGGTGCATTGCCTGGCCATGTGCGGGGGCATCAACCTGTCGCAAACGCTGCGCCCAGCCGAAGGGGGGGGCGGGAGAAAACGCTTGCGCGTTTTCTCTTGGAGTTTGCGCAAAGCGCACACTCCATTAGCAAAATCGCACAGCGCTGTTGCGGCGGAGACCTCCCCCCTCATACCTTCATTGCTTTACAACCTGGGGCGGGTCGTTTCGTACACGGCGACCGGCGCGCTGGTGGGGGCGCTGGGGGGCGTCGTGTCGCTGTCCGGGCGGGCGCGGGGGCTGGTGCAGTTGGCCGCCGGGGTTTTTATGGTGATTATGGGCCTCACGATGCTGGGGCTTTTCCCGCGCCTGCGCGCGCTCGTGCCGCGCCTGCCGCGTTTCCTCACGCGGCGGCTGGGGGCCGCGGGGGCGCGGAGCGGGAGCCCGCTGCTCGTGGGGCTGCTGAACGGGCTTATGCCCTGCGGGCCTCTCCAGGCGATGCAACTCTACGCGCTTTCGACCGGGAGCGCGGTGCGGGGGGCCCTCGCGATGCTCCTCTTCGCGCTCGGCACGGTCCCGCTGATGTTCGGGCTCGGGGCGCTGGGGACCTTCCTGTCGAGCCGGCCCGCGATCTCCCGCCGCGTCATGATGGCGGGGGCCCTGATTGTCGCCATCATGGGGACTCAGATGTTTTCCCAGGGGGCCGCGCTCTCCGGGCTTTCGCTCGCGGGGCTCCTCCCGGCCCGGCTGCGCTCCTCTCCCCAGGCAGGCAATGCCGCGGTGCGGGCGGACGGGGGGCAGACGGTGCGCTCCACGCTGCGGCCTGGCGCGTACCCCGCGATCACGGTGCTGGCCGGGCTGCCGGTGCGCTGGATTGTCGACGCGCCGGAGGGGAGTATCAACGGCTGCAACAACCGCATGATCGTGCCGGAGTACGGGATCGAGCATCGCTTCAGGCCCGGCGAGAATGTGATCGAGTTCCTGCCCGAGCGGGCCGGGGTTTTTCGTTACAGTTGCTGGATGGGGATGATCCGCAGCAGTATCACCGTGGTGGAAGATGAAGCCGCCCTGGCCGCGGCCGCGGGCGCCGGCGCCGGCGCGCCTGACCCGCTCGCGCCCGGGAGCGCGGGGTACGATATCCCCACCGAGGCGCTGGCCCTGGCGGAGAAGGGCGAGTACCAGGGGGAGCCGGTTCAGCGGCTCCGAGTAACGCTTGGGGACGAGGGCTTTTCTCCGGCGATAGCGGTGGTCGAGGAGGGCCTCCCGGTCGAGTGGATCATAGTGAACGAGTCCCTCGAGGACGGGAGCGCGGAACTGCGGGTGCCGGCCTACCGGTCGCGGCTCCCCCTGCAAAAGCAGGCGGAGAACACGCTCTTTTTTATGCCCCAGGGTGATTTTGTCTTTTCAACCGGCGACAGCATCTTTTTCGGATATATGAAAACGGTCCCTGACCTGAGCGCGTTCGACGCGGAAGCGGTCCGCGCCGAGGCCGCGGCCGTCGAGACGCTCGTGTACCCCGAGGAGTTCTTCGCGTCAGGCGATGCCGGCGGCTGCTGCGGCGGCGGGAACTGAGGGGGGAGGGGAGGGGAGGGTAGACGGCACTGTCAACAAGTTAAGAAAAACAAGACCGTCATTGCCGGGCTTGACATAGTTCGGTTTTAACCGAACTACGCAATCTATTGAAAAAAGGGCCATTTTGGTAGAGATTCCGCGATCAA
>JAISTO010000025.1 GCA_031272575.1 Treponema sp.
TTCACCGAGGCCATGGATACCCGTGCCGCTGAGGGCCTTGCCGCGCTTGATGAGCGTATGGCCGCATCGGAGGCGCGGGCGCGGGACCTGCTCGGCGAGCAGGAGGCGCGGCTTGAGCGCACGGCGGATGATCTCGCGGAGAACGCGAAGGCCCACATCGAGGGCCTCGAGGCCCGCGCCGCGGCCTTCGAGACCCGCTCGAGCGAGTTGGTCGCGGCCGGCGAGGCGCACTTCGTGGCTCTCCGTAAGGAAGCGGAAGCTGCCTTCGCCGCCGGCGAGGATCGCCTCGCCGCGCTCCGCGCGGACACCGAGCGGGCGGTCGATGCGGGCGAGGAGCGCCTCGCGAGCGTGAGCGCCGCCATCGAAAAACGCGCCGCCGAGGGCCTCGCGGCAGGGGAGGATACCCTCGCGCGCTTTACCGAGGCCATGGATACCCGTGCCGCCGAGGGCCTTGCCGCAGGAGAGGATACCCTCGCGCGCTTTACCGAGGCCATGGATAAACGCGCCGCCGAGGGGCTTGCCGCGGGCGCGGACCGCCTTGCTCGTTTCACCGAGGCCATGGATAAACGCGCCGCTGATGGTCTTGCCGCGCTTGATGGCCGCCTCGCGGACTTCCAAAGCCATGCGGACACCCTCTTCGAGGCGGAAAAGGTCCGTGCCCAGGAAGCGGCCCTGCAGATCGGGCAGAGCGCGCTCGAAAACGCGGCCGCGCGGCTCGATGAGTACCGCGCCGCGCAGGAGGCCGAGTACAGCCGGCTCGCCGCGCTGACGGACGACTGCCGCGCGCTCGACGATGCCCTCCGCGGCCTCATGCGGGAGACCGAGGATAGGGTCCGCCAGGACTTCGGCGTCTTCGAGCGGGAGGCCGAGCGGGCCAGGAAAGACGAGGCCGAGGCCTTCGGTACGGCGGCGCGGGCCCTGCGGGCGGAACTCGACGCCATCAACCGGGACCTCGCGGCCCTGCGGGATGAGGCCAGCGAGGGTATGTCCGAAAAACTGCGCGGCTTCGAGGAGGGTATCACCTCTGATCTGCGCGCGCGCGGCGAGAACATCACGGTCATCCTGAACGAGTGGCAGGACGATCTGGCGGGCCGCCTGACCGCGCTGGCGGACGAGGCCGAACAGCGGCGCGAGGCCCTCGAGCAGACGATGGCCGCGGATGTCGAAAATGCCCTCGCCGAGCGCCGCGCGGCCCTCTTCACGAAACTGGAGGACCTGAGCGGCAAGACGGCCGCCTTCGAAACTGACCTGCGCGCGCGCCTCGCGGACGCGGACGAGAGCATCGAGGCCTATCAGCGTCACCTCGATCAGCGCCTCAAGGAGGCGGAGGCCGAGTCCGCGCAGTCCCTCAAGGCGGAACTGGGGCGCTATGCGGCCGAGGCGCAGAATACCATCATCCTAAAGGAAAAGGAAATTGACGCGCGCCTTGCGGCCCTCGCCGGCCTGGTCGACACGAGAAGCCAGGAGGTCGAAACGCTTGCGGCCAGGACGCGCAAAAACGCGGAGGCCGCGGGCGAAGAGTGCGGCGCCCGGATAAAAGAACTCGCCGCCGCCATGGACGAAAGCCGCGCGAAGGCGCAGTCCCTTTCAGGTCAAATTGAAAACAGCATGGCCGATCTGCGCGCTCACATACAAGAGGCGGAAGAGCATCTGCGCGCCTTTATGGAAGAGGCGCGCGTCCTCGACCGCACCGAAAAACTGAAGGACGAGCTCCAGCAGGGCATCGACGATCTGCGCGCCGGCCTGGATAGCCTCGAAGCGCAAAAAACCGACGCCGCGCGGATAGAGGCCGAGTTCAACCGCATAAAGCGCCTCGAGGATGAAGTGAATACCCGCATGACGCGCTTCAATGCCGAAAAGCACCGCATCGATCAGATGGAGGCCGCGTTCAACACGCTCCTGAAAGTGAGCCGCTCCGTCGAGGATCGCCTTTCCCATGTGAACGAGTCTGACGACCTGCTTGAGGCGGTACAGGTCAAACTCAAAAATCTCGAAAAGGTGATTTCTGACGCGGAGGACAAATATCAACGTATCGAAAAGAAAAATGCCACGCTCGACGCGGTGAACGAGGGCATAGGCAAAAACTTTGATGATTTGCGGCGCGCGGAAACATCAGCCAAAAATCTCCAGGATGCGATAAAGGGCCTCGAGGCCGATCTAAAGGACGTGCGGGCCTCCATCGCCGCCCTCAACGCGGACAACAAAAAAGTCCAGAGCGCCGCGGACAAACTGGCCACCCTCGACACCTCGATAAAAGAGACAGAGCAGCACATCGAGGAGATAAAAGGCGCGGGCGAGTGGATAGTGACCCTCGAGGCGCGTCTCCAAAAACTCAACGATGACACGAAGGCGCTCCTGGACGCGGCGGACACCATGCTCTCGGGCGCAAGCCCCGCGGCCCGGTCAGGCGCGGGGCGCAAGAAACCCGCGGAGGGCGCCAGCATCCGCGACCAGGAGAACATCATCCGGCTGCTCACCCAGGGCTGGAGCGCGGAGCGGATCGCGAAAACCTACAAGATCTCCCAGGGCGAGGTGGAGTTGATCGCGCGGACTATGCGTAAGCCGTAGGCCGCCGTAGGCCGCCCGTCATACCCCTCTTGACAAAAAAATCATAATCTGCTAGGGTAAACCCAGACTCCCCCGTTGCCCGAAAGGGTACTGGGGGGGAATCTTAATACTATATGGGCCGCGAAAAGCGGCAATGGAGAGGAGAAAGTTATGGCGAAACAGTTGGTGTTCAACGAAGACGCCCGCCGCAAACTGCTCGCGGGCGTGGAGCAAATTTCTCAGGCGGTCAAGGTTACCCTTGGCCCCAAGGGGCGGAATGTCCTCCTGGACAAGAAATTTGGAGCGCCTACGGTTACAAAGGACGGCGTGTCGGTCGCCAAAGAGGTCGAACTGGCGGATCCCTACGAGAACATGGGGGCCCAGTTGCTCAAAGAAGTGGCCACGAAGACCAACGACGTGGCAGGCGACGGCACCACCACCGCAACGGTGCTGGCCTATTCCCTCGTAAAGGAAGGCCTTAAGGCGGTGGCGGCAGGGATGACCCCGATCGAACTGAAGCGGGGCATCGACAAAGCGGTGGAAATCGCGGTCGACGAGATTCGGAAGAACTCGAAAGAGATAAAGGACAAGGAGGAAATCTCCCATGTCGCTTCGGTCTCCGCAAACAACGACAGCGAAATCGGCACCACCATCGCGGACGCGATGGAAAAAGTCGGCAAAGACGGCGTTATCACCGTCGAAGAGTCCAAAACGATGGACACGACGATCGAGTTCGTCGAGGGTATGCAGTTCGACCGCGGCTACATCAGCGCGTACTTCGTCACGGACCGCGACACGATGACGGCGGTCTACGAGGACGTGTATGTCCTTATCCACGACAAAAAAATCTCCGGCATGAAGGACCTGCTGCCCCTTCTCGAAAAGGTGGCGCAGAGCGGCAAGCCGCTCCTCATCATCGCCGAGGATGTTGACGGCGAGGCCCTCTCGACGCTCGTGCTCAACGCGCTCCGCGGTACCCTCAAGGCGGTCGCGGTAAAGGCCCCCGGCTTCGGGGACCGGCGCAAGGCCATGCTCGAGGACATCGCCATCCTCACCGGCGGCGAGGTTGTTACCGAAGAGGTGGGGATGAAGCTCGAAAACACGGGCCTCGACCAACTCGGCCGGGCGAAGACGGTCAAAATTGACAAGGACAACACGACGATCATCAACGGGGCCGGCAAGCAGAAGGACATTCAGGACCGCATCGCGCAGATCAAGGCGCAGATCGCGGACACCACCAGCGACTACGATCGCGAGAAACTGCAGGAACGCCTCGCGAAGATCGCGGGCGGCGTCGCGGTAATCAACGTCGGGGCGGCCACGGAAGTGGAACTAAAGGAAAAGAAGCACCGCGTGGAAGACGCCCTCAGCGCCACCCGCGCGGCCATCGACGAGGGCATAGTCCCCGGCGGCGGCATCGCCCTGATCCAGGGGGCGCTCGCGCTCGAAAAGGCCGACATTGCCGGCCTCAGCGACGACGAAAAAGTCGGCTTCAAGATCGTGAAGCGGGCCCTCGAGGAGCCCATCCGCCAGATCGCGGAAAACGCCAACGTGGACGCGGCCATCATCGCGGACAAGGCGAAGGGCGAGAAAAAGGGCATCGGCTACGACGCCGCGAAGAACGAGTGGGTCGACATGGTCAAAGCGGGCATCATCGATCCCGCCAAGGTGACCCGCTCCGCCCTGCAGAACGCGGCCTCCGTCGCCAGCCTGCTCCTCACCACCGAGTGCGCGATCACGGACCTCCCCGAAAAGAAGGAAGCCCCCGCCATGCCCCCGGGCGGCGGCATGGGCGGCATGGACTACTAGCAGCCTGCAGCACTTGTTGATTTTTGCCTGCCCACCTGTAGAAGTGGGCAGGCAAAAATCATTTTCCCCGGCCGTCACCTGCCCCCCCCAGAGACTAAACTTGTCCCATATCTTTAGCCCACTCTGAAGAAACAGGATTTTAAGAATTTAACCGCGAATTATGCTAATGAACGCGAATTTTATTAAGAGTAATATTCGCGTAAATTCGTGTACATTAGCGTTCATTCGCGTTTACGTACTTAATTGCTGACTTTTCGGAGGGGGCTCAAAATGTATCCACAGATTTTTTATTACTAATCGTGTCTTTAATTTGGTGAAAATCGGTGATTATCTGTGTCTATCTGTGTAAATCTGTGGATAAACTCTTAATCTAAGTTATGGGACAAGTTTAGGCCTTGAGCGCGGAGTCTCGCCCCGCGGGCAGCCGGATTCCGCGGTCAAGCCGCGGAATGACGGCGACGCAAGGCCGCGGAATGACGGCGGCACAAGGCCGCGGAATGACGGCGGCACAAGGCTACGGAATGACGGCGACGCAAGGCCGCGGAATGACGGGGGCACAAGGCCGCGCAATGACGGGGGCTATTCCTTCGCGAAGACTTCCGTGTAGCGCGCTTCCCGCAGAGCGCGGGTGTCCTTGCCGCTGCGAAAGTTGCGCGCGCTGTTCTGCACCCGGCTGAGCCGCTGCTGCGGCTTCGGATGGGTCGTGTTGAACCCCCCGGGATGATTGGCCTGCGTCTTCACCAATATGTTTAGTATGTCGATTATGCCGGCCGGATCGTAACCCGCGGCCTTCAGCAGCGTGACCGCCTTCGCGTCGGCCTCGTACTCCTGCGGCTGCGCATAGCCCGAAACCATAAGCGCGCTCGCCATGTCATTGACCGTCTGGCGGAAGACCGCGTTTTTATCGCTCAGGCCCGCGGCCTTTGACGCATAGCCGGACGCCCGCGTCGCGGCCTTGCTTAAATCGCGCATAGTCTCGGTGTCCTTCAAAAGTGACAGCGCATGGTGCATCTGTATGTGAGCGATCTCGTGCGCAATGACCGCGGCGAGGGCGTCTTCCGACTGCGCGCTCCTGACGAGCGCCGTGGTCAAAAAGATGTGCCCCCCCGGGGTGGCAAACGCGTTTATCTGATCGCTTTTTAGAAGATACACATGATACCCGTTGAAAAGGCTGGGCACCGGGGAGTTGATCACAATAGATTGACATATCTTGTTGACGTAGAGCAGCAATTCCGCGTTTTCTGTGTAAGGGGTATAGGTCTGCAGAATACGTGCCGCAACCGACCTGCCGAGAAAGTACTCGTCTTCGGGGACGGTGCCTTTGTCAGCATAAGAGGGAGGGGCCGTCGGCACGGCGTTCCCCTCCGGGCTGCCCCCGGCAAGGCCGCCCTGCGTAATGAAAGCGAGCAGTTCCTCCGGCGGGACCTCGACTTTTTCGATCGCGTCGACCGCCTCAAAAGTGACGTTAGATGCCTGCTTGTAGGTGCTTTCCACGTCCGCCGAAAAACCCTTGCCGGCAAGCGCCAGTTCCGCCGCGTCCACCGTTCTGCCGCTCGACGGAAGTATCTTTTTCGACGTCAGGCTCGACTGTGACACCCAGCCTTCCGCGGATTTATCCGCAGTCCGCACCTGATACCACGCCCCTTTCGGCTGCACTATGGTGACCGCATCCCCGAGACGCAATTCCGCCGCCGTCCCCGCAAAAAACCACGTGGACGTTTTAAGCGGCGCGCTCTTTACCGCCACGTACATAGTCTGCCCGGTCTGCCCCGAAAGAGGCGCAGCAGCAGAAAGCGCCGCGGCCAAAAAAAATGCACACTTTTTCATGTTTACCTCGATAGTGAAAGTATAGCGCGGAAAGATATTTTTTTCTAGTGGGAAGTGGGGAGTGGGGAGTGGAAAATGGACGGTGGACGGTGGAGGCGGTTGTGCGAAAGTCTTGCGCCGCGCCCCCACTCTCCACTCCCTATCCTACTTGACATTATTTTTCAAACACGCTATATTTGTATGAGTATAAAAAACAAGGAGGAGATTTTGGCTATACATACCCTGTCGTTTGCCCGTCCCGCGCCGTGCTCTGGCGCGCTCTGCCGCGCATACGCGCGTACAGGGGCGCGGAATCTTCTCGCGGGGGGGATCTTTAACAAAATGTCCCCCCCCCCCGTCCCCCGCTTTTTTGTAATTTAACCCCCTTTAGGGGCTCCTTCGGCTCCCTCAAGAGCGCCCTCGGAAGGGCTGTTTTCACCGTCATTTTTTGCCTCAAAAACGGCCTCTGCATAGGGCTGACTCTGCTCATAAGCGCGTGTGCCAGCGCGGGCGGGGCGGCAGACGGGCCGCCTCCTGCCGCGCCTGTGTATGCTGCCGTGCCCGGTAACAGGGGCAGCCTGTCTCTGGACGAGGCGATAACCCAGGCCGCCTCCCGCATAGCGGCGCGGCTGCCTGCGGGTACCGGGACGGCGCTCGTCAACATTCATTCCCCTACAGCGGCGTTTTCCTCGTATGTGCTGGACGGCCTCGAGGCCGCCCTCGTCAACAATGGGGCGCTCGTGGTGCTTGACCGCGCCCATCTGGACGCGATACGGGCGGAACAGGGCTTTCAGGCGTCGGGGGAGGTGAGCGACGCGTCGGCAAAGGCGATCGGGCACTTGCTTGGCGCGGACGCGATTATCACCGGGAGCCTCACGCGGATCGGGGCGGCCTTCAGACTGAGCGTCAAGGCGATTGAGGTGGAGAAGGCGGCGGTGGCGGCGTCCTTCGCGGTGGACATCGCCGCGGACGAGCGGGTGCGGGCGCGGCTCACCGGGGACGCGGGTCTTGCGCAGAGCCCCCTGCCCGCGCCCTCGCCCGCGCCGGAGCGGGCCTTTGCGCCCGGCGTCCTGGGCGGCGCATGGGCTGCTACGGTAACCTACACGGCAGACGGCAGGTCTTACCGCGACCGCTACCGCATCAGCCTCTTTGCGGGCGGCGTCTGCCGCGTGTCCGTTAGCCCCGCGGAGGGCGCGGCGTGGAGCGGCGAGGGCATCTGGTCAGCGGAGAACGGCGAGTTCCGCCTGGACTGCGAGTTCGGGAACGCGGCCGCGGCGCGGCTCGGCAGTGTCCACTGGATGAGCCTCTACGCGTTACAGAACAACAACCGCGCGTTGCGCGTCAATGTCCGTCCCGCGCCAGGCTATGCCGGCGTGGTGGCGGTAACGTTTTATAAGGAATAGGAGTGTTGATATGAAGAAAAGATTTTTCGTCGGGGCGCCCACTTTTAAGTGGGCGCCCGTACTGACGGCGCTCTTTGCGCTGTCGATGGCTGCGGCGCCTTGCGTGAATGCGCAGGCGAAGCAAAAAACGCGGGTCGCGGTGTTCCCCTTCGAGGTGACCGACTACGCGGTGAACGCCAGCGAGGCGGTGACTATCCGCGAGGACTTCTCCAACCGCCTCGCCCAGACCGGCCTCTTCGACCTGGTACCGCGCTCCGAGGTGGACAAACTGTTCAAGCAGGAGGCGGCGTTTCAACTGAATGACCTGTCGGACGCCACAAAGACCGCCGAGTACGGCCGCGTGCTCAACGCCAACTGGATACTCGCGGGCCGCCTCGCAAAAATCGGCAGCCGCCTCGCGCTGGTCGTGTCGATGTACACGTACCCTGACTTCGTGCAGAAGCCCGGCTCGCAAATCTACGCGCCGGACATCGACACCCTGGTGGACAGCATCCCCACGCTGATCGCCGACATCCAGAGCGTCCACGGCGGGGGCGGCGCGGCACCGGCGGCAGGCAAAGCCGCGGCCGCGAAGAGCGCAACACAGCCGCAAGCCAAGCCCGCGGCGCCGAAGACGTACAAGATTGGGGACACGGGGCCTGCCGGCGGCTTCATCTTTTTTGACAAGTTCAGCAACGACGGGGGCTGGCGCTATCTGGAAGCCGCGCCTGTCTCAATGGAGCAGACCCTGGGCTGGGGCGCGGGCGACAGAGGCATATCCGGGCTCAAGACCACTGTGGGCACCGGGAAGAAAAATACCGAATACATTGCGGAGGTGCTGAAGAGAGTCGGGGAATACGGAGCCGCGGCGCAGTATTGCGCGGGCATGGAGTACGGCGGCTACGACGACTGGTTCCTGCCGAGCAAGGATGAACTGAATCTAATGTACCTCAATCTGAAGCAGGCAGACAAGGGCGACTTCAGCAATGCGGTGTACTGGTCTTCCTCGGAAAGTTACACCTTCCATGCGTGGTATCAGCGGTTCCGGGACGGCAGCCAGGATTGGACCAGCAAGAGCAACACGTTCCTGGTTCGTCCGGTACGGGCGTTTTAGCAGACGGCGCGGGGGGGCTTGTGAAGAGTAACGCAGTGCTATGCTTTCTGCTGATATACGCGCTTGCGGGCTGCGCGTCAGGGCCGCCGCCCGGGTGGGTGGAGTCACTGGAGAGCGCGTATCCCGGCGCGAAGTTTCTCACGGGCAGGGGAACGGGCCGCACCCGGGAGGAAGCGAATAACGCCGCTATCAGGCAGATATCGCAGACGTTCGGGGTGTCGGTCTCCATCAAGGATGAGGACCGCGCGTCTCTTTCGACACGGAACGGGCGCACCGATATGCGGCGGGACCTTACCCAGGAGAGCGTGGTGAGCGTGTACACGGAACTGTTCAACCTCAAGTACGCGGAGCAGTGGTGGAACCCGCAGGCAAGGCAATGGGAAACGCTGGTGTACATTGACCGGGAGGAGGCGTGGCGGATATACGAGCCGCGCCTTCGTTCCGCGGCCGCTGCCTTTCTGGAGGCGTTTGGGGCGGCAGACACTGCCGGCCCCTTGAGCCAGTACCGCAACTACCGCGCGGCGGCGCGGCTTGGCGGCGAGGCGGGCGGCGTGAAGGACGCGCTGGCCTACGCGCAGGTGCTGCACCCGGGGAAGGCGGGGGTGGGGGACTACAAGAAGGCGCAGGATGCGCTGGCGGCGCTGCCGGTGAGGATACAGGCGGCATTGGACGGGGCGATACTCACTGTTGAATGCGAAGGGGACTTCGAGAACATCGTTACCAGCGCGATTATCGAGGCCTTTCGCAAAGGCGGCTTTAAGGCTGCAGCGGGCAAGACACGCGGTAGCAACCGCGCCGTGGTCAAAATCGCCGAAAACAGCGAGAAACTGGAAGCCGGGACATTCTACGCGCCGCGCCTCACGCTCACCGTGTACGGTTCAGATAAAGCGCTTTTTTCGTGGAGTGCCAACGCCGCCCGCAAAGGCGCGTGGGACGCGAATGCGGCAAAACGGGGCAGATGGAATGCTCTGGCCGAAGAAATCAATCAAACTATGCTGCGTGACTTCAACGCGGCATTGGACGGAGGAAACAAATGAAGCGATTTTTGACGGCGCTCTGCACCATGTTGGTTGTTGCTGTGTCCGCGCTTTCCGCGCAGACCTTTTACGAAGGCCAGGGCGGCAAGAATATGGGTGCCATCCGTGTTGCCATGCCGGAAGGCGTAGGGCTGACGACCGAGGAAGCGGAGATTCTGCCGCTGGTCAGAATCAAACTGGGCAGTGACTTTGCCAAGTACGCCGGAATGCGTGTGGTGGACGAGGGAGACGACCTCGAAGCCGGTTACACGCTTACCGGTTCTGTCAGCAAACGAGCGGGTGCGTATTGGATTACGTTCGAAATAAAAGATACGCTCAAAAGCACCGGCACAAAAGCGACATATCCGCCGGTACAGTGTACACTCGCGGAGTTGCAAAACCTCAAGGTCATTGCGGCGGCGAGTGAGGAACTCATCGGCGGCATGGGTATACGTTTGACGCAGGTGGGGAAGGACGCACTCAAAAAAACTACCACCAACGAAGTGGACGCGGTAAACGCGGCGGCAAACGCCAGCAAGTCGACAGGGTTTGCGCAGACCATCTATACCTACATCGCGGATCAACTGGACCCAACCCTGGCGGAGGCGGCCAGCAAGAAAGCAAAAATACAGGCGGAGTTATTTAAAGCACCGGAAGTCACCTTAACCCTGCCGCCGATAACCGTGCCGCAGATTGCCGTGTCGGAGTTCAAAACACCGGAAATCAAGGTGGTTGCCACCGGGAACATCCGCGCTGCCGCCCAGCAGAAAGACGCGGAATATAAAGCCCAGAAAGAAGCCAGCCGGGTACGGCAGGAGTCCAGTAACAAGTCGCTGAAAGAGATGCAGGATGCTTTTCTTGTCCAGTTCAAGGCCCAGTCGGACGCCGTTCAGAAACAGCAGACAGAACTGCTGAAACAGCGTGACATATTGCTGGGGCAGCAAAAGACACAACTGGCACGGCAGCGGGAAATCATCGCCCAACTGAAGGAGGCCGAAAACTCCTCCGCAACGTTCTTCACGGAACATCCGCCGTTTGAAATTATCTATGACCCGCGGGCGGAACAGGCTGGAACGCAGAATCTTGAAAAAGGAATCGTGGATTTGCGGTTCCGTATCACCACCGCCGGAACCACAGCCATGCAAGTAATCCCGGTAATACTGGCGGATCTGGAAAAAGGGCTTAAGACCGTCACTCAGTCTCTTGCGAACATCAACACGGGGTTTGACACGATAGAAGCACAGTTGAAGCAGGCAGAGACGGCGGGAAGCAACGCTCTGGCGCAGTTGGTGCGGAACTACGCGGGGCAGGTTGCGAAGGTGGAAACCTCTGAAACCCACTATGCCGAACAACTGGCAGGACTGGACGCGGCGCTCAAAACAACCGGCTACGCGCAACTGGGACGTGATTACGCGGTAAAGCCGGACAAAGGCTACGCGGAAGGGCTTGCCCGGACGTATGCGATCAAGAGCGCGGGATATAGCGCCGCAAAAGATAAAAACCTGGGTGGTACATGGAGCCGGACCACTGGAACCAAAGATGAGACTAAAACCTTCGTCATCGAGGCACGGCTTGAAAATGATGCCGGGAAGACCATCGGCACGGCGCGCGTGACTTTGACAAACACTATCGTGGCCGAGGCATATACCCAGCCACCGAACGCCAGTGAATGGTGTGTGTTCCGCGATGTGCCGATTGCCAGTATCACCGACACGATGCGGGTAACCATACAAAAGGTGAACGGCAAAGCGGTCACCACCTCGACAACCTACATCAAGGTTTCTGCGTTGACCCCCGAAAGTGACTACCGCTACACGGAAGACGGCCTTGACATCGAAGGCTTTGCAAAAAATGGCCGCGACCGGTTCGGCTATGACAAAAACGGTTTTGCCAGGAACGGCTATAACCGGGAGGGCTATGACAAAGCCGGGTACGCCAGAAGCGGCTATAACCGCGAGGGTCATACCAGGGGCGGCTATGACCGAACCGGGTATAACAGGGCCGGCTATAACTTTTGGGGATACGACAAAAACGGAAACCATAGACTGGGACGAGGGATGCATGGTGTCACCGCTGGCGGCGGCGGATACCTGGGGGGCAACGCCGGTTTTGGTGGAGCTTCTTGGTTCGGCAGATACCGTTGGTTCTACGTAGAACTGAACTTCTATGGAGGTTCATTCCCGGCGCTGGTATATCAGGATTATTTACTTGGTGATTTTGAGTTTCAGGATTCTGTTCAATTTAATTTCTCTGGGGGAGCTGGCTTTTCCGTATTGTTGCCGGGACGTTTTATGCTGAGCGGCGTCATAGGCGGTGGAGCGTGGTTTTATAAGGTTGATGTAGAACCGCATGAGGTAACGGACAAGGAAGGTAACGTGAAAACGGTTAAGGATAAAACAGTATCCCTTCCCTATTTTTGCATGAAGGCGCAGATCGACTGGTTTTTTCTCGAAGGTGTCTGGGGTGTCGGGCTGCGGGCGGCATATATTGGGGAATTTATGTCTCCCGATTTAGACAAGGTTATACCGGGGATAAAAACAAGATTTATCCCCTCTAATAGCGGCATGTACTTTGAAAGATTGTATGTGGGCATGGTTTTTTCACCCATCTTTAGGTAGGAGGAGGATTATTATGAAACAGACTTTTAGCAATCATAGCAAAGGGACAGGCACCCGGCGCTTCTTTGCGCAGGGGCTTGCGGCGGCATTATTCGCGGCAGGCATCGTGGTCAGTGGGGTGGCCGTCTTCCAGGGCTGCACCCTCTTAGGCGGTGAATACGCTGATAGATCGTGGTCTTCAGTGCCGGTGCCGCCGAGGCTGATCGTGAAAAATCAAACCAGTTCGACTATAACCAGTATTGGGTTGTCGAACAACAACCCTGATGCCGGCGGCACTATAGATTCAGCCTACAAAAAGCAGAATCTTTCTATAGGCTATGGTGGGGAAATAACCATCGTCGTCCCTGAGGGAAGCTACTATTTCAATGCGGCGGATGCTGAAATGGAGTCACGCAATGTAATGCGTGTCTATGCTCCGCTCATTACATTCGCCAATGATCAGATCATAACGGTCACCATAACAAGCCTCAGATCAAGCACGGGTTTAACGTATACCGTTACTGACAACGGCGACAACGATAAGGACAACGACAATGACAACAGCAACACGAGTGTCAACGCGATAGATCTTACAAGCGGGTACTGGTATAACAACACGCTTTCCGCCGGAGAGATACACTGGTACCGGTTCACCGCAGAAGCATATACCATCTATATGGTTTCATGGAACGACAGTGATGATGGGAATGGCACAAAAACCTGCGACGTAAAAGTGTCTGCATACCGTGGCAGTCCAACAGGCGACGCGATCTTTACCGCCATAGATAGCGCCTACAATACAAGGCAGCCAATCTATACTTCCTCGTCATCTGGGTACATTTATCTCAAGGTGGAAGGGTATAATTCCAGTTCCTCCGGCACTTATGCCATTGGATACCTCGACGGCTGATTCCCCGCCCACCGCGGCCCCACGCGTACTTGCACAAAAAGGACCGGCGCGTTATTCTTGCAGCGTAACCCTCACGCCGCTATCGCGCCGGTCAAAAGCACAAGACGGAACGATCTGGTATCGGCTGTCGCTTAAAAAAAGCGATGCGGTGAGCCTGCTCCGAAAAGTCAGCAATTAAGAAAGTAAACGCGAATGAACGCGAATTATCGCGAATAATACCGCATACAATTCTTAAAATTCGCGTTCATTCGCATAATTCGGTAGCAACGAAGTTGCTACTAATTCGCGGTTAAATTCTTGAATTCTTGACTTTTCGGAGTAGACTCGAGTTTCAATGAACACGAAAAAGCGGTTTTTGCGCCGCCGCTGCTTGCGGACAAAGTCCGTCTGGAGTTTTTAGAGCCGCGCCCGCAGAGACTCCCCGTGGGCCGCGAGCCCTTCCGCGGCCGCGAGGGTGAGGGCCGGCGGGGCAAGTACCCGCAGGGCCTCAGGCGGCAGGTACTGAAAGAACTGCGGGCGAAGGAAGGCCGCGACGGAGAGCCCGCCGGAAAAACGAGCCGCGCCCCCGGTGGGGAGCACATGGTTCGTGCCGGAGACAAAGTCCCCTATGGGCACCGGCGCGGCATAGCCCCCGAAGAGCGAGCCGTAGTGCCTGAGCCCCCCCGCAATGCGCCGCGCGGCGTCATGGGCAACCTGTAGTTCTATGTGCTCCGGGGCCATGTCGTTCGCAAAGGCGATCGCGTCCTCGAGGGTATCCGCCAGGAGGAGCGCGCCGTGCGCGGCCCAGGCCGCGCGGGCGGTCTTGCCGGTGGGGAGGGCCTCGAGCAGGGCCTCGAGCGCCGCGGACACGGCTTCGATGAAGGGCCGATCCAGCGCGACCAGCACCGCGCGCGCGTCAGGGTCGTGCTCGGCCTGTGCAGCCAGGTCCGCGGCGACGGCCCGGGGGTCCGCGCCCCCATCCGCGATGATCAGCACCTCGCTGGGGCCCGCAAGCCCGTCGATGCCCACATCCCCCTGCACCTGCCGTTTCGCCTCGGTGACGAACCGGTTGCCCGGCCCCACGATAAGGTCGACTTTGCGGACCGCGCCGGCCCCGTACGCAAAGGCCGCGATCGCCTGCGCCCCCCCCATGCAGTAAACCTCGTCCGCGCCGGCGATGTCCAGCGCGGCAAGCACGGCCGGGTGTATACCCCCATCCGCGGAGGGGGGGGAGCAGGCCGCGACCCGCGCCACGCCCGCCGCCTTCGCGGTGAGCACCGTCATGAGGGCGGAACTGGGGAGCGGGTAGCGCCCCCCCGGCACATAGCAGCCGGCGCGGTCAACAGGGACGAAGCGATGCCCCACCACGAGCCCGGGAACTTCCGCGTCAGCGTAAGACAGGTCATGCAGGCAGGCGCGCTGGCGCTCCGCGAAGGCCCGTATGCGCCCCGCGGCGAAGCGGATCGCCTCGAGCGTGGCGCTGTCCACGCGGCGCGCGGCATCGCGCAGCGCCCGCGCCTCGACCCGCACGGTGCTGAGCGCCGCATGGTCGAAGCGCGCGGCGTAGTCGAGCAGCGCGGCCTCGCCCCGGGTGCGCACATCCGCGATGATGCGCCCCACCGCGGCGGCGGTCTCCGAGTCGCGGCTCTGCGGCGCGGCAGCCCCCGCCTTTATCGTCGTAAGCGGCATTAACCGTTGACTCGTTCCACGTACTCGTTCGTCTCGGTGTTCACGAGGATTTTTTCACCCTGCTTGATGAAGAGGGGCACGCGCACCGTAAGGCCCGTTTCCGTGGTGACCGGCTTGGTCGCGCCGGACACCGTGTCCCCTTTCACGTAGTTTTCGGACTCCGCGACCGTAAAGACGACCTTGTAGGGAACGCGGATGTCGATCACCTTGCCCTCCCAGATCGTGAGTTCGTAGGACTCGCCCTCCTGCAGGTAGAACTTCTTGTCGGGCATTTCCTGCACCGCTACCTCGTACTGGTCGTAGTTTTCGTTATCCATAAAATGATAACTATCCTGATCCGCGTACTGGTACTGACAGGTCTTTAAGTCGACCTCCGCGTCCTCTACCTCCTGCTGGGTCGGAATCGTCAGCGAGAGCACAGAGCCGTCCTTTATGCTCTTCATTTTGACACGGGCAATGGCAGTCCCCTTGCCCGGATTGTGGAACTCGCGCTCCACCACAAGGAACGGCTGCCCCTTTTGCAACAGGCAGGTCCCTTTCACAATTTCTCCACCTCGAATCATGGTGTTCTCCTTGAGGCGAGTATAGCATGAAAGCGATTTTTATGGAAGGGGGCGCGGGGGCGCGGCAAGCGTGGCAAAAACAACAAGACGGCGTTTCATTCTTTCACCGCCTTAAAAGCGCCCAGCAATGCGCCAAACGATTGTATGTGCCTGGTCTCCTCAAAGCGCTTTTTAATTTGACTAAAATACGAGCCTTCGGTTATCGCGTCCGGCCGGGATTTTACATACAAAGCGCCCGGATACCAATCGCGGAGCATGGCCCGCAGATACCGAAACGCAAACTGCGCCCGGTTCATATCTTTGTAGGGCGGCAAAAGTTCCGTATCTGAAGTACGCACATCAAAAAACCGTTTGTATTCAAGCAAGACAGCGTCCTGCGCATTTTTACGGCAGGCTTGGCGATTTCCAAGCGCCCATGTTTCAAGACAAAAGTGTTGCACAATGATTTTGTATTGCGCATTGTGCAGTTTGCCATCAAGGAGTTCTTTAATTTCATCATACTTTGCCTTGCAGGACATATCTTCAGAATCGACGCCTACCACAAGGCAGTCGAAATTGCCGCAAGAGTTCATATCCGCAATCGCATTCTCGATGATGCCAAGGTAATTGGGATATCCATCCCCGGAAACCAGGTAGAAAGAATTATCCCGCGTATCAGCCAAATCGTAAATCTGGACAAGGTTTGCATTCACCAGCGGTATCCACTTGGGATACACCTTTTTCTCGGAAGCGGCGCCTTCGACAACGATGTAGTATCGCACCTTACGCTCCCGCCCCGTTATACAACGGGTCGTTGATAAGTTGCACAAAATGATCCTGCCGCGAGCGCGAGTATTTTTCTTTCAGGTCTTTCCCGTCGGTAATATGCACGTGCATACCTTCCCGGTGAAACACCTTCCACGATTCGATGGGAATGTTGTTGATGATATACGGGTGATGGCTCGTAATGATGAACTGGCATTTCTCGTTTATGTTGTCTATCAAGTCAGGCAAAAAATTGATGGCACTCACACCAAGAGAGTTTTCGTATTCGTCAATAAGCAGAATACCGCCCTCTTGCAGAAGCACCGTATCCAGTATCAGCAAAAAGAGTTTCTGCATACCGGAGGAAAGATCGTGAGTGGCAATCCACTGGTCAATCCCGCGTTCGTTGATGCAAAAAACGTGAGTGTTCAAAGCGCCCTGAAAATTCGGCAAAACATTTATGAGGTTTTGTATGCCGGCATCAACAATAATGGGGAACGCCATTTTGATAAGGCTGATCACCTTGCTGTAGTCGCTGGGAGAGAGAATATTCAGGCAGTACATTTTGTTGTGAAAATCCATAGGCTCAACCGCCAAATCGCCAATGTTCTTTATATGCGGGGGGATAGCCGCGTTTTGAGTGTTGGAAACGACCGTTCCAATCTGAAAATTTCGCCGCAGTTCATTATCGTAGAATCGGCGGGCAATGACTTTCCTCATGCTATTTCGCAGCGGAAGTATATCATCATCATCAAGTAGCGCAAAACAAGTCTGGTCGGAACTCAGTTTCGGCATCGGGGATCCTTTCCAACGAATTAAATCCTTTTTACGCTCGAAGAGTACTTCTCCCTTGTGTGTCAGAATCTCATTTTCAATGCTTAGCTTCTGCTGTGACTTTGCAGACTGCGAAACCTCCAGTTGGTATCTGTAGACTTCTTCATTGCTTTCAAAATCCACATCCCACTTGCCCGGGAATAAGAGTTTGCTCGTAACAAGCAGACCGTTTACCACGGTTTTATTGTCCCCGACCAGTTGCTTGAAAAAGTTGTCGATGGTGTTGACAAAACGGCTTTTCCCCGTGCCGGAGTCCCCCACGATGAGGTTCACTCTGGAAAAAGTGGTCTCGTCAAAAGAGAAATCGTCCCTCGCAGGAGGGGAAAGTTTGTATCGTTTAAGGTTCATTTCCGCCTACACCCTTCATTTTGACAGTTTACCATATATTATCGGATTGATTCAATACACCCCCGTGATCGTCACGTCGCTCCAGAGGGAGGAGTAGGCTTCGAGGCCGCCGGTGGCTTCTTCCCAGAGGCTTTGGAGCGCGTAGTCGCGGGGGCGGCCCGCGACGCGGCCGCGGGGGTCCATGCGGGAGAGTTCCGCGAAGCCGCGGGAGAAGGCGATGCGCTGGTTGTCTATGCTGCAGAAGTAGTACGCGGCGTGGTCGTCGCGGGGGCGGAAGCCGTCGGGGACGGCGCCCGCACCGAAGGCGGGGTCGACGGGGAGCCAGCCCGCGCCGTCGAGCCAGAACTCGGCCCAGTAGTGGCGGCTTGTCTCCTGCTTGCGGTTGACGATGACGCCGGCGATGGGGACGGCGGGGATGCCTGAGGCGCGGGCGAGGGCGCAGAAGAGCAGGCTGGCACGGAAACTGTCGCAGGAGCGCTCGCGGAGGCCCTCGAGCGCGCCGCCGTCGAGGGGCTCGGCCTGCAGGTGGGCCTCGCGGAGGAACCACTCGTAGAGGAGGCGCGCCTTGTGGTAGGGGTTCCGCTCGCGGCCCGTTATCGCGGCGGCGAGGCTGCGCACCTCGCGGTGGTCCGCGGGGACCAGGGGGCTTGCCCCGGTGTAGAGGCGCGCCTGGGGGGAGTCCTCGCCCGCGCGGATGGCCTCCGGGCGGAGCGCGGTTTCGACCGCGTACACGTCCGCGACAAAGGCGCGGGTGACGGTTTTGGTCTCGCGGGGGGCCAGGTCGGCAAACTGAAAGATGTCGACCCCCCGGTAGTCTTTGGCGAAGGGGCTGCGGTTTTCGGAGAGGACCCGCGCCCCGCGCTGGGAGGCGGAGAGCACCGGCTTCGGGACCCACAGGTAGAGCGCGTTGGGGCGCGCGGCCGCCTGCACCTGCACATTCACCGCGCAGGTGAAGGTGTAACTGCGTTTCTCTTTAAAGACCTTGGAGCCTATCCTGCGGCTCAGTTCAAAAAACAGGGGATTGGACACGCCCCTTTCGGTTTTTACATGGACATTCCCGCTTGCCGCGCCGTCCGGCACCCGCACCCGAATCTCGTGATCCGACCAGTACTCGCAGCCCCCCTCGTTCACCTCGACCGTCTCCGGCGCCTGGCCCTCGCGCGCCGCGCCCCCCTCCTGCGCCCACGCAAAGAGGACGGCCCCGCTCTCGCGCGAGGCCCCGAAGTTGAGCCCCCGCAGCGTCACGAGCGCGCCTACCCCGGCGGACACGGGGTCCACGGACTCGATGCGCGGCTCCGCCGAATGCTCCGCCGCCTGCACGAGCGTGGGCATCATGCGGAGGTCGGAAAAGAGCGCCCCGTTGCTTTTGCCTCGGGGGGTATGCACGAACACGAGCCCCGGCTCCCCGAACTCAGGGGTCTTTACCCGTATCAGGGTATCGCTCCACTGGAGGTACGAGGAAGCGGTCGGCGGCGTCCCCCCAATGCTGACGAAACTTTCCCCCTGCTCGTCCCCGAAAGCCTCCCCCTGTATAGTGAGTACATCCCCCATCATGCCGATGTGCGGACTCAGCGAAGTGAGGGTGGGCGGGGGCTTGGTACAGGCGAGGAGGGCAGCGAGCAGGATAGGGAATAGGGAATAGAGAGTAGGGAGTAGGGAGTGTGGGAGCGGCGCCGTCACTCCGCGGCCGGGCATCCCGTCACCATGCCCCCTCCCTACCCTCCCCAGAGGGGAGGAATAGGACATCACGTCCAAGTCCCAAGTCCCAAGTCCCAAATCCCTATCCCCCCCCCACTCCCCACTCCCTACCCTCCCCCTCACTCGAGTTCCTCCTCTTCGTAGCGGCGCAGGACTACCCGCATCTCGATCATGGGCTCGGCGCCGTCTTCGGCGGGGCCCAGGGGGAGGAAGCGGACCTCTTCGCCGAAACTGAGGGGGATCGTTTGGAATGCGGTTTGATAGTCGATGCCCTTGCCGGGGGCCTCGAGCCAGATCTGGCCCTGCGCCACGAGCAGTTGTTCGCCCGAGGGCCGGCAAAAGGGGGTAAATTGCACCGCGATGATGATGTTCGCGCCCACGAGTTTCAGGCTGACCGCGCGGCCCGGGAGGGTTACCTGCGAGTTGACCGAGTGCCAGATTTCGCTTTCGTCCCCCCGCGCGATTTCGCCCG
>JAISTO010000183.1 GCA_031272575.1 Treponema sp.
TTAATAAAATTCGCGTTCATTAGCATAATTCGCGGTTAAATTCTTAAAATCCTGTTTCTTCAGAGTGGGCTAAAGATATGGGACAAGTTTAGCCTTTGGGGGGGTAGGGGGGGTCACGATAGATCCCTTCCTCCCCGCAAGGGGAGGAAGCGGCAATTATCCCCCCTTGCAAAAACTGCGCCGTTTCTCCTATACTCCCCCAGAGGGACACTATGGCATATACCTTAACACGGGAAGAAAAACTGCGCCTCCTCGATGGGGTCAACTGGGACACCCCGGACACGGCGGAGGCCATGCTCGATGTGGTGGAGGGGCGGGCCGAGCGCTCCCTTGCCTTCGAGCGCTGGCGGCTTTTTCAACGGACACTGGAGCGGCTCTCCTGGCACCACTTTTTCGCGCTTTGGGGGCCGGAGCAGATAAAGGAACTCTACACGCCGCAGTTGCTGCGGACAGTGCGGCGGGAATTACGCGGGAGGTTTGACTATGCGGTCAGCGTTTTACGAGGAAAGCCTTTACCCCTTGCAGGATGGGGTACTCGGCCTTTTGAATCGACTCGATACCGGTTTTTTTCTGACCGGGGGCACGGCGCTCGGCAGGGGCTGCTATCATCATAGGTACTCCGACGACCTTGACTTTTTTGTCAACGCCTCGGATACCTTTGACGACCAACTCAACCTGGTGCTTGCCCGGCTGCGGGAAGAAGGGTTTCTCTGGGATTCGGAGTCGAATACTGACTTCCTGCGCAACAAGGGCTTTTGTACGTTCAAAACATGGCGGGGATCCGAAGACGTCAAACTGAAACTCGACTTTGTCAACGATATCCCCGCGCATTTCGGCGGCTTCACCAAAACGGCCCTTTTCGACAAAACCGATTCCATCCGGAACATCCTGTCGAACAAACTGTCTGCCCTGTTCCGGTTCGCCGCCAAGGATGTTGCCGACCTCCGGGAAATTGCCCTGCACGAGCGCTTCTCCTGGCCGGACATAGCCGCCGAAGCCGGTCAAAAAGACGCCGGCGTCGATCTCCCAATGTTCGGCGAAATGCTCGAAACGATACGCCCCGTCGACTACGCTGAAATCCACTGGACTGAGGACATCCCCTGGGAGCGCTTTATCGCCGACATAAAAACCATGTCTCGCGACATGATCTTCTGCGCCGACAACAGCCTGGCGCCCGCTGCCGCCTCGTCTACAAAACCCGCCCCGCCATGAAGCAGATTCTCGCAAGGGAGTTCGGGCCGGCGCCGCAGGGGGGATCATCACGGGTGGCTGACACTTTTTCGCTGCGATACTATACTGACTTTGTAAGGACTGACAATAGAAAACGGGTGCTGACTGATCTGCGCCCCCCCCTCCTACTTCCGCGTCATTCGGCCCTGCACGAACAACTGTACCGCGATGGCGAAAAGGAACGCCACCCACGAGTACGCGAAGCCTGCCAGAAAACCCGCCACGATGAAGACTGCCGCCGCCCCTATCCAGATGGCGCCGGAAAACATACCGAAGCGCGCGGCGGTTATCGGATCGCTAAAGACCTGCAGTTCCTGTTCCGCCGCGCGGCGGGCCCAGGGTTTGCGGCGGTCTTTTTCGGTGAGCGCCAGAAAGGCGATCAAGGCGACAGCGGGCAGCGCAAACGAGATAAGCACCCCCAAAGACGCGGGCAGCCGGTCCGGGCTTTCGGTGCTGAAGAAGACCAGGGGGACAAGCACCGCGCCTGCCGCGAGCAGGAGGGCCCCCGCCGCGTACCAGACCGCGCGCTTTTTGGAAAGCGGGTACAGCATGGACGTTTCCTGCGTCAGCCCCAGCCAGGTAAAGCCCGCGAGCGCGAGCGGCGCGAACGCGAAGAGCACACCGAAGAAGCCCGCGGCGCCATTCTCGTTATGGTAATATCCGGCGGAAGCGTAGGCCATAACCGCCGTGAGGATGCCTGCCGCAAGCAGCACCCCGCAGACAAGGTACGCCGCGACGCGCCAGGGCTTCAGGTACTGGCGTATGTCCATGTAGGCCTCGCTTATGACCTCCTGCTTCCGCTTCAGGCTGATGGCGTCCGCCAGCGCGGAGATGTCTCCCAGTTCCGCGGCGGCCTTTTCGAAGGCCGCATCCTCGCTGAGGCCCTTCCCCACAAGCGCGGCGATCTTGTCACTTAAGTTTCCCGTGAGTTCCTCTTTGAAATCCGCGAGGTCAGCCGTTTCCTCGTAGCAGGCAAAGAGCGAATCCACATACGTTTTTGCGTCTTTCATACAATCCTCCTGTTTTGTTTTAGCAGCGCATCCATTATTTTCCGGGTGCGCTTCCAGTCCTCGGCATTTTTTTCGAATGCCGCACGGCCCGCCTCGGTAATGCGGTAATACTTCCTGCGGGCTCCCCTGGTTTCGTCACCCCAAAAGGAAGTGACGCAGCCCGCGGCCTCGAGCCGCTTCAGGCTTGAATAGAGAGTCGTCTCTTTTATTTCGTGACGCTCTCCCGTGCGCGCGAGAATCTTGCTGTACAGTTCGAAGCCGTACGCCTCGCCGTCAAGCAGGATTCTTAAGATGATGGTATCAGTATGCCCGCGCAGCAAGTCCGATACCAATGTGGTTTCCATATCAATTACTCCCTCCATTAAAGTATTCCAGTAGATGTTAATATCTACTGGTCATATAACAGTATAACATAAAGTAATACGATTGTCAAGAGTTTTTTGCGAAATTTTTGTAAAAAGAGCCCGTTCAAAAACTATATCGACCGGGTTTTCAAGGTTGGGGGGGCGGCCTGCGGCCGATTGGGGAGTGGGAAGCGGGTGGGGAGTAGGGTGCGCGACGTTTGTAAGGTGCGCGGACTACCGGAAAACATAACGACAGTTCGCGCTCCCCACAAGCGGCGAGCATCCCACTCCCTACTCCCTATCCCCCCACTCCACTGTCAACAAGTTAACGAAAGTGATGACCGTCATTCCGCGGCTTGACCGCGGAATCTCTATCAAAAATGGCATTTTTGAGGGATAGATTGCCGGATCAAGTCCGGCAAT
>JAISTO010000215.1 GCA_031272575.1 Treponema sp.
GCCGCCTCCGCCTCCGCGGCTTCGTCCGCATCCGCGGCTTCGTCCGCATCCGCGGCTTTGTCAGCATCCGCGCCCGCGGCTTCGTCAGCGTCTGTATCCGCGTCCGCGAAGCTGCCGGCAAGTTCCCCGTAGCGCCGCTCGAGCGCGGCAATCTCCTCGAAGGCCTTCGCCGTAAGCGCGTCCGACACATAGTACCAGACAATAAACCCCGTGACCCCCAGAAGCACCAGAACCGAAAAAGCCGCTATGCCCCTCCGGTGCGCGCGGATAGCGTCATTTATTTTTTCAGAGACTTTTTCTCTGTTTTCGGCACGACTCATGTCTGCGTCTCCTTTCGATTTGCGATATCCAGTTCTTTTATCAATTTTGACAGATACGTCCGTTGTATGTTCATGGCTTGCGCCGCCTCCCCCTGTTTCCAGTTGCGCTCTTCGAGCACCTTGCGGATATACTGCGCCTTAAAGCTGTTGACCGCGTTTTTGAGGTCCCGCTCGCCCGCGTCGTGCAGTTGCTGCACCGGCGCGCTCTTTAAAAAGAGGTCTTCCGTCTGTATCCATTCCCCCTTCGCGATGACGCAGGCGCGCTCCACGCAGTTTTCCAGTTCCCGCACATTGCCGGGCCAGGCGTAGGACAGCATCGCCTCCATCGCCGTAAGGGCGAAGCCCTCGTAGCGCTTCTTCGTTTCCTTCATGTACTTGTTCAGGAAGAAATTCGCCAGTTCAGGGATATCTTCCGGGCGCTGCCGGAGCGGCGGTATGTAGAGCGGGAGCACATTGAGGCGATAGTAGAGGTCGCTGCGGAACTCCCCCTTTGCCACCTGCGCCTCGATGTCGCGGTTTGTCGCGGCCAGTATGCGCAGGTCGACAGTAACCGGTACGCTGGCTCCCACTTTTTCGAAGGTACGCTCCTGTATCACGCGGAGCAGTTTCGACTGCAGGGCCAGCGGCAGTTCCCCGATCTCGTCAAGGAAGATGGTCCCCCCGTTCGCCGTTTCGAAGCGGCCCGCGCGGTTAGCGACCGCGCCGGTAAAGGCCCCTTTCACGTGCCCGAAGAGTTCGCTTTCCAGCAGCCCCTCAGGCAGCGCGGCGCAGTTGACCCGCACAAAGGGGGCTTTGCTCCGCGCGCTTTGCAAATGTATCTGCTCGGCGAAGAGTTCCTTCCCCACGCCGCTCTCGCCCAGGATGAGCACCGACGAATCGGTGCCCGCCACCCGCCGGATGATGTCCAGTTTTTCGAGGATAGCCGGGCTTTTGGCGATAAGGGTATGGTAGCCCTTGTCGACTTTTATTTCATCCTGTAAAAGTTGAATGTGGTTCAGCGTTTTTTCGACATCCCGCGCGTTGGTGAGCGCTATGCCGGCCTGGGTCGCAAAAATTTCGAGCCACTCCATGTCTTCGTCGGTAAAGGGCTTTTTGTCCTTCTTGTTGATGATCTCGATTACCCCCATGCACTCGTCTTTTACCCGCATGGGGACGGCCAGCATCGTGTTCGAGGGGTAGTCGATCTCGAGCGCCACATTTTTCAGGTGCCGGTGGTCGTTCTTCACATCGTTGGATATGAGTGACTTGTTGTGCTGCGCCACCCAGCCGGCTATGCCCTCTCCCAGTTTGACGGTGTAGCGCTTGACGTCCTGGCCCTTGGGCCCGAGCGCCACCTCGAAGTAGAGCGCGCCGGCCTTCTTGTCCAGGAGCAGCAGACTCGCCGCGTCCCCGTTGCAGAGCCGCATCGCCGAGTCGAGCACCCGCGTGAGGAGCGCGTTGACACTCCGCGTGTTCGCATTGATCAGGTTGGTGATCTCGATGAGGGTGTTGAACTTCTGGACGTCGATGGTAGTAAGCATGATGACCTGCGCTATTCCCCTGCGGAGGCTTCCGCCTCTGCCGCGGGGGCCTCGACCGGAGGCTCCACCTCCGCCGGAGGCTCCACCGTGGGCCCTGCATCTTGCGGAGCCTCCGCCGGAGGCTCCGCTTCTGCCGCGGGTGCCTCCACCGGGGCCTCCGCCTCCGCCGCCTTCGCTTTGGGGGCCTTCTTGCGGGCCGGGGCCTTTTTCTTCGGGGCGGCGGACGCGCTCTCCGCGGCCTCCGCGGGCGCGGCCGTTTCCGGCGCGCTTTCCTCGACGGACGGGACGCCGCCCTTCCATTTGAGCATATCACCCAGGGTGTGGGTCGAGTCGTCCGCGCTCTCCTGCGCCATGTAGCGGGACATTTCCTGCTGGCGCTCCCGCTTGCGGAGGTCCTTGATAGAGAAAGAGACCTTCTGGCGGTCCGGCTGCAGTTCAAGCACCGCGGCCTTGACCGTATCCCCCGCCTTGAAGCGCTTCAGCGCCTCGTCCGGGTCGTCATCGCGGTTCTCGGAGAGGTTCGTCTTGTGGATAAGGCCCTCGATACCCCCCGGCACCTTGACGAAGATGCCGAAGTCGGTGACGGAGGCAACGGTTCCTTCCACGAGGCTGCCGGGGTGGTAAGCCTTCGCGAAACTCTTCCAGGGGTCATCCGACAACTGCTTGATGCCGAGCCGGATGCTCCGTTTTTCCTCGTCGCACTCGAGGACGATTACCTCGACCTTCTGGCCGGACTTGAGTTCGCTGCCCGGGTGCTTTATCTTGCGGGTCCAGGATATGTCGTCCCCATGCAGGAAGCCGTCTATGCCCGGTTCCAGTTCGATAAAGGCCCCCGCGTTCGTCAGTTTGACCACCTTGCGGGTAAGGCGGGTGCCCTCCGGATAGCGCTCGGATATGCCGTCCCAGGGGTTGGCCGTTACCTGCTTGAGGCCCAGCGAGACGCGGCCCGCCTGCAGGTCGTAGCCGAGGATCATGCACTCGACTTCGTCCCCCACCTTGACGAGATCGCTGGGGCGATGCACCTTTTTTATCCAGGAGAACTCGGATATGTGGGCAAGCCCTTCGATGCCCTCTTCCAGTTCGATGAAGGCGCCGAATTCGGCCAGTTTGGTCACCGTGCCCTTGACGATGTCGTTGACATGGTATTTGTCCTCGAAATGCACCCAGGGGTCGTCGGAAAAGTGCTTGAGGGACAGGTTGATGCGCTTTTCGACCGGGTCCATGCGCACCACTTTGACGCGCAGTTCCTGGTTGCGGCGGACAAAATCCCGCGGGCGGGCAACATGGCCCCAACTCATGTCGTTGACATGGAGGAGCCCGTCGAAGCCCCCCAGATCGAGGAAGGCGCCGAACGAGGTGAAACTCTTAACCACGCCGGTGATGTCATCCCCGATGTTCGTGTTGGCGAAGAAATCGCTGCGCCGCTTTTCCAGTTCTTCTTCCATGAGTTTGCGGCGGTTGACGACGATGTTCACCTTGCCGTCGGAGTAGATCCGCTCGATCGCGAAGAGGCTGTTGAGGCCGACCAGTTTTTCGGCCTTGTCGACCTTCTGGGCGTCCGCCTGGCTTATGGGAAGGAATGCGTGGGCATCCGGGCCGAGGAAGACGTCGTAGCCGCCCTTCACGATCTTGTCGATGCGCCCCTCGATGGGCTCGTGATCCTGAAAGGCCTGCCGCAGTTTCTTCCAGAAGAGTTTCTCGTCAGCCTTTTCCTTGGAAACAACGACCTCGCCGCGCTTGTTTTCCTTGGTGACCAGGAGTACCGTTACCTTATCCCCCTCTTTGGGAGGAGACTCGAATTCGGAGAGGGGTATCTTCCCCTCCGACTTGTAGCCAATGTTGACGAAGACCTGATCCTGTCTGACCTGGATCACCGTGCCTTCGACCAGTTGGCCTTCTTCGAGTTGCTCAAGGTTCTTGAGGTACTCTTCCTGCAACTGAGACTGGATATGATCCAGCCCCGCCTCGGCCTGTTTTACCGCCGGAGACTTAACCTTCTCCGGCTCCAACGCCGCGATCCCCCAAACCGGGCTCTTTGCCTGCTTCTGCGGCGACTCCGCCGCAGGTTCCGCAAAAGCCGTTCCGATTTCGGGCCGCACTACCGCATCCGCTTCGTTTTGCGCCATATTTTGTCCTTTACACTGGGTTAACGTTTCATATACTTTTCCAATGGTCTGCTCAATGGTTAAGAGTGAAGTATCGATATACACCACTCCGGGGGCGACATACAGGCTGCCCTCCTCCTTGTGCCTGTCGATTTCGTCCCTTTTTAAGATCGACTCCCGAATCTCGTCCAGCGACATACGGGAGACCCCCTGTTCAAAGCGCCGCCGTGCCCGCGCGTCCGCCGACGCGTCGAGGTAGAAACGGCATTCCGCGTCAGGGAAGACGACGCTTGTCATGTCGCGGCCTTCGACCACCACGCTGCCGGAGGCCGCGAGTTCCCTGATGATGCGGTTCACCTCGTGCCGAATCGGCACACAGGCGGACAACTGCGCCACATAGCGGTCGACTTCGTCCGTGTGGAGGCCGTCTTCGACGTCCTCGCCGTCCAGAAAGAGGCGCCCGCCCTGATACGCAAGGCTCGCGTTCATACTATACAAAAAAGCGTTTTTTTGGTCAAGTGGGTCAACCCCCCGCCTGAGGCAGCCCAGCGTAAGGGCGCGGTACAGGTTCCCCGAGTTGATATAGGTGAAAGCGCCCCCGTCGGGCGCCCGGCAGCGCTCCGCGAGGAGGCGCGCCACCGTACTTTTTCCCGAGCCCGCCGGCCCGTCAATCGCTATGACCATCATGCTCCTCCTTCTGCGTGACGTGCGCCCCCAGCAGCCCCGCTGCTTCCTCCGCGCTGAGGGACCGCGAGGAGCCCTCCGCGAGGCCGTCTATGGTGACCGGGCCTATCCGCACGCGGCGTATCGTGTCCACATGGAGGTGGTAGAACGCGAAAAGCCGCCGTATTTCGCGGTTCTTGCCCTCGACGAGGACGACGCGCAGGCTCCTGGGGCCCAGTTTTTCCATTGACTTGGCCTTGTAAAGCACCCCGTCAATGTAGACCCCCTTGAGGCACTCGCTGACCATGCGGCCGGGTATGGGGACCGTCGACTCGACCAGGTACTCCTTTTCGAGGCCGGAGCGGGGGTGCCCCGCTTTGGAGGCGAACTCGCCGTCGTTCGTGAAGATGATAAGGCCGCAGGAGCGCAGGTCGAGGCGGCCTACGCTGAAGAGGCGCTCGTTCCCCGGGGGGAGGAGGCTCAGCGCGAGGGGCCGCCCCCGCGGGTCAGAGGACGCGCAGAGGTACCCCGCGGGCTTGTTCAGCAGCAGGTAGACCGTCCGCGTCTCGGGCCGCGCGGGCCGGCCGTCCACCAGCACCGTGTCCCGCGCCGTCACCTTGAGGCCCTGCGCGGTTACCACCGCGCCGTTGACCGCGACCCGCCCCTCCGCGATGAGGCGCTCCGCGGCCCTGCGCGAGGATATGCCGCAACGGGCGAGGTAGACCTGCAGGCGCAGCGCCGGGGCTGCTGCGTCCGGTGTTGCCGGGGAACCGGCTTCAGCGGGCAAAGGCAAAGCGTTCCGCCTCCGTTTCTTCAAGTTTGGGCAGATCCGCGATGCTTTCGAGATGGAAGAGCATGAGGAACTCCCTGGTGGTACCGTACTGCACGGGCTTGCCGGGCACGTCCTTCTTGCCCATCTCCCGTACCAGCCCCCGCTCGAGGAGGAGCCGTATCATCGTGTCCGCCTGCACCCCCCGGATCGCCTCGATTTCGGCGCGGGTCACCGGCTGGGAGTACGCGATGATCGAGAGGGTCTCCATCGCGGCGCGGGAGAGGCGGCCTTCGTTCTTCTTGCCGTAACGGTCTTTCAGGTCCTCCCAGTACTCTTTCTTGGGGGAGACCATGCAGCCCCCCCCTATGCGGACGAGTTGCAGCCCCGATTCGGGCCCCGCAAGCCGCGTCTCGAGGGCCTCGAGGGCGGCAGCCACCGCCTCTTTCTGGAGCCCCGCGATGCGCGCCAGATTCGAATCGCTCACCGGGTCCGATTCGAGGTACAAGATCGACTCGACAAGCGCCGCGTTGCGCATAACGTCATTCTGTTCCATCTTCTTTTTCCTTCGCCCGAATAATAATATCTCCAAACATACGATTTTGATAAATGCGGATCATGCGCTCCTTTACCGCCTCCAGCACCGCGAGGAAGGCGCAGACCACATCCATGATGGAGCCGGTGCGCACCACCAGATCGGTGAACTCGCACTCGCCCCGCGTTTCGAGCAGTTCCACCAGGAGCGCGATTTTTTCGTTGACCGAGACTTCCTCGTAGAGGTCGATGATACGCTCGCTCGTTAAATGGGACATAAGGGTGGAAAAGGTGCGCATAAGTTCCCAAATGTCGATAGCGTCCCAGATCGAGTCGTCGTTGAAGGGCAGGGAGCGCTGCATTTTTTTGCGCTCGAGCATCCATTCGGCCTCCTGCTCCTTTTCCTGCATCATGCTGGAGAGTTTTTTGAATTTCTGGTACTCGATCAGGCGCTCGACGAGCGCATCCCGCGGGTCATCCTCGTCCTCGATGTCCGCCTCGGCCGGGACGAGCATGCGCGACTTTATGAGCAGGAGCGTCGCGGCGAGCGCGTGGAACTCGGTCGTCTCGTCCAGATCGACCGCGGGCGCGCCGCGGAGGCAGTCGAGGTACTGCGCGGTTATCTGCGCGATAGGGATATCGTAGATGTTGATCTCGTTTTTGTTGATCAGAAAGAGCAGAAGGTCCAGCGGCCCTTCGAACTCGTCCAATCGGAAACTCCTGCCCTGCGCAGGGTTCGGGGTATAAACGGGTGCCATCACGGAATACGATAGCACAAAAACGAAAAAGTGTCAAGGGGGCGCGGTATGCGGCTTGACACAAGCCCGGGTGGGGCAAAAAAAACTGAAAAATATGCGAAAAAAAGCGTGAATCTGTCAATAAAATACACGCGGATTCCGTATATACGCGGAGGAAAAAACAATGAAAAAACTGTTTTTCTTTTGCAGCGCGGCGCTGCTGTGGGGGTGCAAAATACTCCCCGAAAACGCCGCAAGCCTTTCCGTTTCGGAAAGTGCGGATGTTTTCAGCGCCGCGGTGTGGAACCTGCAGGCGCTCTTTGACGGCGAGGAGTCAGGCGGCGAGTACGACGAGTACCTCGCAAGCGCGGGCTGGACCGCCGAAAAGTTCAAGGCCAGGGTGAACGCGATCTCCGATGCCCTGCTCAGCCTGAACGCCGCGCCCCCCGACCTCATCGGGCTCGTCGAGGTGGAAAACCCCGGGGTGCTCGAGGCGCTCGCGAAGAACAGCCTGGCCAAATACGGCTACAAGTGGACCGGCTTCGCGGGCATGCCGGGCTCGTCGCTGGGGCTCGGGGTACTGAGCAGACGGCCTCTCAAGGAGATGAAAGTACACTCGCTCACCTCGGGCACGGCAACGATTCCGCGGCCCGTGCTCGAGGTGCGGGTCGAGGCCGGCGAAAAGCCGCTCGTGTTTTTCATCTGCCACTGGAAGTCGAAACTGGGGGGGGACGACGCCACCGAGGCGCTCCGCAGAGCCGCCGCGAAGGTGCTGGCGCGGCGCATAGGGGAACTCGCGGCGGAGGACCCGGCGCTCCCGGTCATCGTTATGGGGGACCTGAACGAAAACCATGACGAGTTTTACCGCCGTGGTTCCGCCGTCGTGACCGCGCTGCTCCCGGATGAGCCGGAGGCCGCGGCAATTGCCGCAGCGGCCTCCGCCGGGGGAGCCGGCAGCGCGGGAGACTATCTCGTCATAAGCGGCAGGCGGCAGACGCGCGCGGCGTACTTCGACGCCCCCGCCCTCTACTCGCCGTGGTGGGATGGGGAACTGACGCGGGGCTCGTACTTTTACAGCGGCAACTGGGAGACGATCGATCACCTGCTGCTGAACGCCGCGCTCTTCGACGGCGCGGACTGGGAGTTCGCGTCCTGCGCGGCAGGCGCCGACGCGCCCTTCACCGGCCAGAACGGACGCCCCGCGGCATACAACCCCCGCTCCGGCCTGGGCCTGAGCGATCACCTGCCCCTCAATCTGCTGCTGAAGCGGGAGTGAGCGGCGCAAAGCGCTCCGTCATTCCGCGGTGTCCCCCCCTCGTCATTCCGCGGCTCGCCCTGCAAACGTCATTCCGCGGCTTGTCCTGCAAACGTCATTCCGCGGCTTGACCGCGGAATCTGCCCCCCACGGGGCAAGACTCCGCGCTCAAGGCCTAAACTTGTCCCATAACTTAGATTAAGAATTTATCCACAGATTTACACAGATTTACACAGATAATCACCGATTTTCACCAAATTAAAGACACGATTAGTA
>JAISTO010000056.1 GCA_031272575.1 Treponema sp.
TCGCGTGATTTCACGCTTTTCGAGGCTGCTTTTGGAGTTTTTAGAGTAAATTTTTGCGGTAAAACCGCAAAAATTTCTAATTTTCAGTGCGCTTTAGTCAAAGCGCTACAAACTCCTAGGAGAGCAAAACAATGACCCTCATGGTGACCAGTTTGACCTCCGGCTACACCACCGACTACGGCATCCTGATGCTTGCCGTAACGCTTTGCACCCTGCCGACCGTGGCGCTCTTCTTCGGCCTGCAGAAGTACTTCGTGGCAGGCGTTTTAGGCTCGGTAAAGTGAGGGGGAGGAGGGGGCGCGAGAGACGGCCCCCCCAGAGAGTAGATTCCGCGGTTAAACCGCGGAATGACGAGGGACGCAGACCGCGGAATGACGAGGCGATCGGGCCGCGGGATGACGGGCACCGCCAAACCGCGGGATGACGGGAGACGCAAACCGCGGAATGACGGTATTATTCCCCAGGGGCTAAAACGCCCGCACCGCACGAACCGAACGCGGACTCTTCTTGTCGAAGGGGTACTGAATGCCGTCGCCGAACTGCTGGTGCCATGCATTGTTCTCGTCATCGTCCTTTTGTGACGAAGACCAGTAAAAACTGGAGAAGCCGCCCAGGCCCTGCACCTTCAGATTGGTGTACATTTGGTTTAACTCGTCCTTGCTCGGCAGGAACCAGTCGTCATCGCCGCCGTCACTGTAGTCCGCGCAAGCCCGCGCCGCCTCGTGTAAGTCGGATTCCGAAACCGTGCCGTGGGAATGCTCCGCCAGTGCCGTCGTGTTCGCCGCGCCGGCGCCGATGCCCGTTTCCGTACTGCACGATGTGCCGTCCCCGCCCCACTTGTGTGAGCCTTCGATGTCCGCGGGCGCGGCCTCGAGGTAGTGACAGGTCCCGCCGCCGCTGCTAAAGCCGCTCGTACTGATATAGAAAATCAACCTGCCCGCGGGGCTGTAATATGCCGCCGGCGTGTAGACGGAGGAGTATTTGTCCTCCGGGTCCTTCACCGTTATGTGGGCCTTGTATGCCGTATACGCCGTCAGGCCGTTTATGTTGATGGTTACGGCAGTGTTCGCCTCGGCGCCCCCCGTGGCGCTCGCTTTGGTATTCCCCGTAACGCCGCCATTATATGCGGTCTCGACATCCTCGCCTTTTGCCGGAGCCTGCGCCGTCGAAGGGTACAGCACCATGTAGTAAGTGCCCGCCTTGTTCGAGGTGAACGTTACCGTCACGGTCGTGCCGTCTTCGCTGGTCATGTTCACCGAGCCCGACGACAGCACGGGCGCCGTGGTGTCCGTGTTGTTCTCGTTTCCGTCACCGTCAGCCGGGCCGTCAGGGTTTTGACACCCCGCCAGAACCACAACGCCTGCAAGCGCAAGCGCAAGTACTCTTGCGTTTGCGGCCGCAAGCGCGTCCCGCACGAAAAATTCCGCCATTCGTGTTTTCATTTTGAAAACCTCCATAAACTATAATTTCCCGCCCCTACGGGCAGGTGGAACCCCATGGAAGGGAGTAGGGAATGGGGAATAGGGAGTAGGGTGCGCTTGGCTCGTAGGCTGCGCGGGCTGCCGGAAAGTTTCACGGTAGTCCGCGCCCCCTGCAAGCGTCGCGCACCCTACTAGCCACTCCCTACTCCCTACTCCCTACTCCCCACTAGCCACTCCCCAAGCGCTACGCGCCTCCCACTCCCCGCACTCGACGCATAGTCAGAAAATCGACCACTGGTCAGAAAAATGACTGTACCGCGCCCGGAGGGGCAACGGAGCGAGTGCGGAATCGTTACCTTTTTTGCGTAACGGGGGGGGGGGCAGAGAGGGTTTTTGCGTGGGGACCCGTGCGTGAAGCAGCCGGCGCCGCCCCAGGCGCGAGAACGCGCGAAGCAAAGAGAGAAGGCGCCGCCGCGGATAACGCGCGCGCATATACGCCGGCAAGCGCCATTAAAACGCCGCCCGGCTCCGGTTTCCCGGCCGGTAATGCCAAAATCATCACAAAAAACCCTCTTTTGGGCTGTTTTAAGGGAGTATAACGGATAAAAATAATTATGTCAAGTGCCCGGGGCGGCGCGGCCTACGGCCGCTTGGGGAGTAGGGAGCACTGTCAACAAGTTAAGAAAAGTAACAATCGTCATTCCGCGACTTGATCGCGGACTCTCTACCAAACTGGCCCTTTTGAGGAGTAGATTGCGTAGTTCGGTTAAAACCGAACTATGTCAAGCCCGGCAATGACGGTCTTGTTTTCCTTAACTTGTTGACAGTGGAGTAGGGAGTGGCTTGCGCTTGGCTCGTAAGTTGCGCACCTTACTTCCTATCACATCTGTGTTTATTTGTGTAAATCTAATGCTAAAGAATCAGCCTTTTTGTGTCGATATAAAGAATACCCATCCCTGTTCAGGGGAAAAGTACAGAGAGGTAAATATGAAAATTTGTGCGGGCTGCTGTTTTGCTGCGGTCCTTGCGGTGCTTGCTTCGGGTTGCCCATCCGGCAGCATTAGCGCGTTTCTTATGGGTGCCGATGAACTGGAAATTTACAACAGTCAGGGGAATGACGGGTCGGCAAGAATTTACCCGCAGGCCTACTGGGGCGAGTGGCTTCGCATAGATAATGGCGACAAGTGGTACGTCAGCCGCTCGAGCGTTACCGCCGGGGGCGCCGAAAAGACGAATGTTATGCTGGATGCCGCGCTGTCAGACTACATTCTAAAGGCAACGGAAGGCAGCACTGACTATTACCTTTCCGCAAGCCGCCGCGCCGGCGCTTCCTTTACCGGTACCGCCGCCGGCCTCGAGAACATGGGCGGCGCTTCGTCACCGCGTTATCTGCATTACGTCAACACAAAGAATTCCGAGGATAAGGGAGACGCCGAAATAAGCCCGGAGGGCGCCTTTACGATCGCGTCTGCCATTCCCGGGGACACCTACGCGCTGACGATTGTGGACGATAGTCATACCGCTCATGTAACCCCCTATGCTGACGGGGAGGACATAGGAACCATCACCTATGTGACCGGGAATGTCAATTTTAAGACGACGATTACTCCTGATTCGTCAGACCAGGATATGAACGAACTTTACGCGGGAGAGGAAAATGATTTTTATCTCCTTGTTGAAAATACCGGCACCGAGCCCTGCAGCGCCGTACTGTACGAGGTGACTTCAAGCGACGTTTCCGTAACGTCATTAGCCGCCGATAATATGCTTGCCATTGCTCCCGGCCAAACAGGAGCAGTAGCAGTGCGGATACGGGTCACCTGTGCCGCCGACGCCATTCAACAGGACAGCGGATTCAAAAAGATCAATATCACCCTTACGGCAGGAACGGAAACCTGGCATGACTCGGTTTCACTGAAGTTTCATAAAAAGTACGCAAACTTTAACATTGTGTCCGAAAAAGATGTTTGCGGGGCTTTGATCACGCCGGCCGGAAGAACCTATCGATTTGAAACGACCCAAAAAACCATACAGGCGCCCTGGCGGGAGTCGCAGGGGGAGTATTATCTTGTATTCTTCGGCATAAAAGACGAGGACACGAAATACTCTTTCGCAGTGGATGGTACGCCCGGCCCGCTTACGGAAGCGGCGGCCGCGGCGAGGAGCGTGTCCGTTTCCGGGTCCGTTCTTACGCGGGATGCCCCGCCGACCGTATCGTCTTTGAGTAAGGGTGATATTGACTGTTACTCGATCAAAATTACCGGCGGATATCAGGTGGGGGACACCGGTCCCGCGGGCGGGCTGGTATTCTATGTCGATACCGCCGGCTTTCCTTCCGGGGCGGAGACGCCTTTTCACTACCTTGAAGCCGCGCCCTCCGATCTGTCCGCGGTATGGGGCGCCGATGAAGCGGTCGAAACCGATACCGCCCTGGGAACGGGACAGGCCAACACCGACGCTATCACGGCAAGTTCAGCGCCGGCCGGCGCGGCGGCAAAAGTATGCGATCAACTTGTTAATAGCATGGATGACTGGTTCTTGCCGAGCAGGGATGAATTGAATCTTCTATACACAAACCTTAAGTCAAAGTCGAAAGGCGGTTTCTCGAACGTGGAGTACTGGTCTTCCTCTCAAAGTACCGAAAGTCAATCGTGGGCGATAGATTTCAAAACCGGCATTGCAGGCACCGGGAGCAAAGACAAAGCAAAATCCTTCCGCCCAATCCGGGGCTTTTAGCGTTTAGCGTCCCATAGGAGTTCGCCGGTTACGAAGGGCCGCGCATGGGGCTCGCCTGCCGGCCTTAGCAGCAGTTCGCCCCCGGGGCCGATCCCCTCGAGTATGCCCCGCGTCTCGCTGCCGGACCCCGCGGCCCCCTCCGCAAACACGACTTCGCTCCCCCGCAGGTAGAGGCGCTCCTCGAGACGCGCCTGCCAGGGGGGACTGCCCCCGGGGGCAGTACCCCCGTCCCCGGAGCGGAGTTCCTCCGCAAGGCATAGCAGCACCCCCTCCAGCAGCGAGAAGCGCCGCCCGGCCAGTTCGTCTGCGGTGACGCCTGCCTCGCCCCACTCGCGGAGCGCGCGGCTCAGGCTCAGCGCCCGCGGGGCGAGTTCCGGCGGGAAGGAGTCCTGCGCAACGTTGATGCCAATGCCGGTGTGAAGCCTGCCCCCGTCGGCCTCGCAGAGTATGCCGCAGGTTTTTTTCGCGCCCCGGGGGCTCAGCAGCATAACGTCGTTGGGCCACTTCACCAGAACCCTGCCCGCCAGGCCCGGGGCGAAGCGCTCGATGGCCCTGGCCGCCGCGAGCCCGGCCCGCAGGCTGAAACCGGCGGGGATATCCTGGGGGCTGTCGTAATCGAGGCGGAGGGTGAACGCCAGATTGAGGCCCCGCTCCATGCGCCAGGGACGCGTCTGTCTGCCCCGCCCCGCCTCCTGGAAATCCGCGGCGATCACCGTGCCGGAGGGGAAGCCCTGGGCGGCCAGGCCGCGGGACAGGTCCATCGTGCTCGATACCGTTTCCTCGAAAAGAACAGGCCCGCCCAGGGGGTTTTTCAGGTCAAGCGGACGCATCGAAGGCCCCCAGCGCCGCGTCTACGCGGGCAAGGCACTCGGAGGGCCCGAGGAGCCTGAGCGAGAGGGCCAGGGGCGGGCTTGCCCGAGCGCCGGTTACCGCGACGCGGAGGGGCATGAGCAGGTCCCCCAGTTTGACCTCGCGCGCTTCGGCAAAGGCCTTAAAGAGGGCCTCCGCCTCCTCGTCGTCCGCGGCCGCGCAGGCGGGGGGGACGAGTTCCCGCGCCAGACGGAGGAGCGCGGCGGTTTTTTCCGCGTCCGCCTTTTTGGGAAAAAACTCCTCCCGCGGGGGGAGGGGGGGGCGGGCGAAGAGGTAGCCCAGTTTCGCGGGGATATCAGGCAGGTACACGGCGCGCTCCTTCACCAGGGGCATGGCCTGCTCGTAGAGGCGCGCCTGCTCCGCGGTGGGGGCCCGGCCCGCGCCGCCGAAGAGCCCCGCCTCCACCGCGAAGGGGGCGCTGAGGCGGGCGAGGGCGCTGTCATCCTTCATTCTGATATAGAGCCCGTTGTACCATTCGAGTTTTTTGTAATCGAAGACCGCCGGCGCCTTGTTGAGGCTTTCGAGGCGGAAACGCGCGGCCAGTTCGTCCAGCGTGTAGAGGTCCTTTCCCTCCTCGTAGGAGCAGCCGAGGAGCGCCACATAGTTGATAAGCGCCTCCGGCAGGATGCCCTGCCTGCGGAACTCGTCCACGCTGGTCGCGCCATGCCGTTTGCTCAACTTTTTGCCGTCCTGCCCCATCACCATAGGAAGATGACAGAAGACCGGCGGCGCCCAGCCGAAGGCCTGGTACATGAGCACATGGAGCGGGGTCGAGGGGAGCCACTCCTGAGCGCGGAGCACGTGCGTTATGCCCATAAGGTGATCGTCTACCACATTTGCCAGGTGATAGGTGGGGAAGCCGTCCGACTTGAGGAGCACCGGATCGGGGTTGAGGTCGTCATTCTTCCATTCGATGGGCCCGAGGATCTGATCGTGGAAGACCGTGCGCTCCCCCAGGGGGATGCGGAGCCGGATCGTGTGGGGCTCGCCCGAGGCGGCGCGGGACGCGGCCTCCTCCGCGCTGAGGGCGCGGCAGCGCCGGTCGTAGCCCGTGACGGAGGAGTGCGCGGCCTCCCGCTCCTTGCGCAGGGCCTCGAGGCGCTCCGCGGAGCAGAAGCAGCGGTAGGCCTTGCCCTCGTCGAGCAGGCGCTGCCCGCAGCCGCGGTAGAGGGGGAAGCGCTCGGACTGCACGTAAGGCCCCGCGCCCCCCCCGACATCCGGCCCCTCGTCCCAGTGGATACCGAGCCACTCGAAGGTGTCGTAGAGGTTTTGCACATACGCCGCATCGAAGCGGGTGCGGTCGGTATCCTCGAGGCGCAGGATGAAAGCGCCCCCCTGCGCGCGGGCGTAGAGATAATTGAAGAGGGCTGTCCGCAGCCCCCCGATATGCTGCATCCCCGTGGGGGACGGGGCATAGCGTACCCGTGGATTCATGCGGACAGTATAGCGCGGCGGGGGCAGGGAGGGCAAGG
>JAISTO010000059.1 GCA_031272575.1 Treponema sp.
CCGGGGGGCTTTGGTTTTGACGGACTGTTGTTATCCCTCGGGGGTGTTAGCCATTGGGGGGGGTGGGGGGGGAAGGGGGGGGGGGGGAGTAGGGAGTGGGGTAGGAAGGGATGTAGGACGTATAGATAGACTAAGTCCTAAGTTCTAAGTCCTCGTTTCTCGTTTCTCTTTCCTCTTTCCTAACCCCTAATCCCTAACCCCTAACCCCTAATCCCTAATCCCTAATCCCTAATCCCTAACTCCTCCCCCCTCCCCCTTCCCCCTCTTGACACTATTTTTGATTTTTGCTATTTTCATGCTATGACTGTTCCTGAAATTATTGCTGCCCTGGCACCGAAACATCCGCGCCTTTTGGAGGCGTTTGCGGAAGCGGAGCGGCAGAAAGACGAGGTAACGCCCGCGCTCCTGGGTATTCTGAAAGAGGCTGCCGCGGATATTGAGGCGACTTCGGAGAGCGAGAGCTGTGCCTTTGTTGCGGCAGCCTACCTGCTCGCACAGTTCCGGGAACAAAAAGCGTTTCCGCATCTCATAGACCTCATGCGAATCCCAAACGACGAAGATATGCTTGACGCAATTTGGGGGACCATTATGACCGAAGACTATCTCGCGTTACTCCGCGACACTTATGACGGCAATTATCTCCTCCTCCGTGACATCATCGAACACCAGGAATACAGCCTGTGGCCGCGGGTGCAGGCGCTTGAGGTATATAGTTTGCTGCTTGCTGACGGGCATCTCACACGACGGGAGCTCGTCCGTTACCTGCGCCATCTTCTGCGCAATGTGTACACTCAAGACTTGATACGTCAAGTTGTGTACGAAGAAGACGATGACACGTATAGCGACCTCTGTTACTTCATATCAGACATCGCCTGGGCGGTTACGGAGAACAACCTTATCGAAATGATCGACGACATTAAGCCGTTTTTCGAGACCAACGTCATTGGCGCGTTTGATTACGGTACCTACGACGAGTTTCTGAAGTATGTCAACGGCGGCTGCCCTCTCCCCCGTGAGGACCGTCATATCAGCAGCGCTGCCGAAAGCCTTTCGTTTTGGGTGAAGAAATAACGAGAGGCGCTTTAGCCGTGGCTTCCCGCGAAGCCTAAAAGCCGAAAACGCATACGGATTAAAGTGTTGCCCTAAAGTTTTGCGTTTTAAACGCCCTCACTCGTACATGGTGAACGCCGCCCAGTACATCGGGCGGGCGTAGTCCTCGCCTGCCTCGCCGTGACGGAAGGCGTTTTTCACTTCGTAGTACGCTTGGCGGAAGGTTTTTCCATCGGCCAGGACTTTTTGATAGAGGGCCGTCATAAAAAGGCTCGTGCCGGTGTCGTCCACTTCCCAGAGGCTTACGCCCAGGTTCCCCGCGCCGGCCACGAGGAACGCCCGCGCCAGGCCCACCATGCCCTTGCCGCGCTTGTGGTTTCCCCCAGGCCCGTCTCGCAGGCCGACAGCAGCACCATGCGGGAGTTGAAATGGTCTTGTCCCCGGCGGCGTACTTCCTTGTTGACAGTGATGTTAGGAGGGGGGATGGGAGTGGGGAGTAGGGTGCTGCTATTTGCGGAGGGCGCGGCATCACTTGCGAGTAAGCCCCTTTCACACAAGGCACGTATGACGCGCTGCCGTACGATCAGATGCCAGCGCGGCTGCGCTGCCGCGCCCACTTGATTTTTTCCCGGTTTTTTACTATAATGATATACTATGAGTATAAAGCGTATACTCAGGTGGAGCCTTCTTGCGGGGCTCGTATGCGTGGGGCTGGCCGGTTGTCCTACGTGGGGAACGGACACGGTGCTTTCCCCGGTAAGCAGCCTGGACCTGACGACCCTTGTAAGCGCGCCGGTGACGGGCGCAAAGCGGGTCACCTCTATCCCGGATCAGGACCAGTACACGGGGACTATCACATGGAGTATCGTGTCCGATGGAGTGCCGACGAACTTTTCCGGCGAGACATTCGCTATGGATACGGTCTACCGGGCGGAGCTAACCCTGAAGGCCAAATCGGGCTACACTTTCAGCGGGGTGGCGGAGGCCAGTTTTATCCACAATGACGCCGCTTCGGTGTACAATGAGGCCGACTCCGGCATCGTATTTCTGCATTTCAGACGCACTTTGCCAGCCCTGGGCGGCACGGTAAAAATTATCGGCGTTGCACAAGTTGGGCTAGAGCTCCGGACGATAACAAAGGACCTGACAGGAGCGGCGGGAACTATCATATATCAGTGGAAGGCGGGGAATAGCATCCTGGGGGAAAATCCTACCTACATCCCTATTTTGGCTGACGTAGGCAAGACCATCACTGTCACCATTACCTATTCGGGGAGCAGCGGCAGCCTTACCAGCCCGGCGACACTCGAGGTTTTGGCCGCATCCTCGATGCCAGGCGGGGAAGGGGGCACAATCACCGACGTGGTATCCCCCGTGTTCAGTTCGATGGCGGGCGACAACACGCTGACCATCACTCTGACGGGCGGGAAATTCGCGGTCTCCCCCGCGATTGAGCAGTTCACCCTTACCACGCAGGGAACCGGCGGTTTCGTCAGCCTCTCAGGCGGCATGGTCACCAGGGAAACCGACTACCAGGTAACTATCACCGTTCTTTCAGTGGTAACCACCCCTGGGAGCGGCCAGCGAATCACCGTGACGGCAGCAGCCCTGGCGGCCCAGGCCGAGAGCGTGAGCGTAACCGCGTATACAATCATCGCCATAGAATCCAACCTGTTCAGTTCGGCGGTGGGCAGCAACAGGTTGATAATCACTCTGACGGGCGGGATTTTTGTCCCCTCCCCTGCGATTGGGCACTTCAGCATTAGTACGCAGGGAACCGGCGGCTTCGCCAGCCTCTCAGGCGGCGTGGTCATCAGGGTAAGCGACACGCAGGTAATCATCGACGGCCTGGCAGCGGTAACCACCCCTGGGAGCGGCCAGCGGATCACCGTGGCGGCGGCGGCCCAGGCTATCCAGGCAGCGATTAAAAGCGTGGCCGCGTCTACCGTCATCTATCCCGTGGAATCCGGCGAGTTTAGTTCGGCGGTGGGCGACAACGAGTTGACTGTCACCCTAACGGTCGGGAAATTCGCGGCAATGCCTTCGATTGGGCAGTTCGTTATTACCACGCAGGGAACCGGCGGCTTCGCCAACCTCTCAGGCGGCGTGGTCACCAGGGTAAGCGACACGCAGGTAACCATCAGCGGCATGGCAGCAATAAGCAGCGCGGGGAGCGGCCAGAAGATCACCGTGGCGGCGGCGGCCATGGCGGCCCAGGCAGCGGGTGTAAACGTGACCGCGTCCACGGTGCCGCTCACTCCGGTGGAGTCCGGCGCGTTCAATTCGGTGGCGGGCAACAACAAGGTCGCCATCACCCTGACGGGCGGGATTTTTGCGGCCTCTCCCACGATCGAGCAGTTCACTATTTCCACACGGGGAACCGGGGGCTTTTCCAGCCTTTCAGGCGGTGTGGTCACCAGGATAAGCAGCACCGTGGTGACGATTACCGGCCTTTCCGCGGTAACCACCCCGGGGAGCGGCCAGAAGATCTCCGTGGCGGCGGCGGCCATGGCGATCCAGGCTACGGGCGGGAGTGTGGCGGCGTCGACATTTGTGCCGGTCGAGGGGATGGTGTGGATAGAGAAGGGGAGCTTCCAAATGGGTCAGATTAACGCCCAGAATGATAATGGCGTTGACACCGTGGGGCATACAGTAACGATAAGCAAGGGCTTCTACATGGGCAAGTACGAGGTAACCCAGGCGGAATTCCAGGCGGTGATGAGTACGCCAGCGGAGCCGGTAACACCGGAAACACTTGTCGGAATTACCGACCATGATGGTAAGGGGGACTACTATCCTATATACTATGTGAACTGGTACGACGCCATAACGTACTGCAACAAGTTGAGCGTGAGTAAAGGGCTAATGCCGGTGTACATCGTGAGCGGAATTAATAACTGGGCTGACCTTTCCTACAGTTCTATTCCCTCGTCGTCCAGCGACGCCTGGAACGTTACCGTAAACGAGAACGCCCCAGGCTACCGCCTGCCCACCGAGGCGGAATGGGAATATGCCTGCCGGGCGGGGACAACGACGCTGTATAATTTTGGTGACAGCATAAGCCCAAGCGACGCCAATTATGATACCGGCACCTCCTATAAGTCCACGGAGGTAGGCAGTTACGCGCCGAACGCCTGGGGCCTGTTCGATATGCACGGGAATGTAATAGAGTGGTGCTATGACTGGTACGGGGTCTATTCCGACACTGCCCAGACCGACCCGTCCGGCCCCCTTTCGGGGACTCAACGCATCTTGCGGGGCGGCAGTTATTATAGTTCCGCCTATGGCGGGTACTACTCGGCCGCCCGGAGCAGCGGCTGGCCCAACGAGAGGAATTATGCGTTTGGTTTCCGGGTTGTGCGTCCCTGAGTGCTGTCGCGGGGTCAGGTGTTTTCAATAGATTCCGCGGTCGAGCCGCGGAATGACGAGTGTTCCGTCACTCCGCGGTTTAGCCGAGGAGTCTACTCGCGACCCCTTGCATATTTTCACCCCTTAATGTTACACTCCCCCTATGAAAGTGTGGCTAAAACTGCTCATAGGGTCACTCTTGGGCATAGTGCTCGGCATGGTATTGCCGGCAGAAAACGATAAAGTTCTCGCGGCGCTTGGCTGGATCGAAAATATGGCGATCCGTATAGGCAGTTACACCGCGCTGCCTATCCTGCTTTTTTCCCTTACCATAGGAATCTACGAACTGCGTCAGGACGGCGCGTTCTGGCCCCTCGTGTTCCGCAGCATGGTCGTGCTCGTCGCCGCGGCGGCATTGGTCATTGCGGTGGGGGTTCTCGCTACCGTGCTATTCCCGCCGGCGCGTATCCCTATCCTAATCGAGGAGCAGGGTGAATTTACCGGCCTGAATACCGGGGCGACGGTGCTGCAGATTTTCCCCCTGAATATGCTCTCCGTTATAGCGGGGGACGGCATCTTCCTGTTTCCGGCCGCGGTTTTCGCGTTCCTTATGGGGATAGGCCTCTCGTACGATAAAAGTTACACGAAGCCAGTCATTACGCTGATCGACTCGCTTTCCCGCATCTTTTACCACATCGCGTCGTTTTTGTCGGAGATTCTTGCCCTGGTGTTGATAGCGCTGGCCGCGTACTGGGCCGTCCGTTTTCGAACCGCGCTCAATGCGGGGGTCTTCAAGGGCTTGTTGATTTTGCTGGCGGTGCTCGTGGGGAGCCTCGCGTTCATCATTCTGCCGCTCTTCATCTATATTATCAAGCCGAAAACAAACCCCTGGGTAGTGCTGTACGGCTGCCTTGGACAGGCAATCTCGGCCCTTTTTTCCGGCAACCTGAACTTCACCCTGCCCGTTACCTTTCGGCACCTCAAAGAAAACCTCGGCGTCCGCAGGCGTTCGAGCGCGGTAACGATGAGCCTCTTTACGGTGCTGGGACGGGCCGGCAGCGCAATGACCGCGGCCGTCGCCTTCATCGTGATCATTCAATCGTACTCGAGTCTGGGACTCGACGCCCGGGACCTCTTCGTCATCGGAGGCAGGGCCTTCCTTATTTCCTTCCTCCTTGCGGCCCGCCCCGGGGACGGCGCTTACATTGCGCTTGCCGCGCTCTGCGCCGCGTTCGGCAAAGGCTACGAGGCCGGCTACCTGATCATTAAGCCCATCGCCTTTTACCTCATCGCGGTCGGGGCTTTTCTCGACGTGATGATCGCCTCGTTCGCCTCGTTCGCGCTCGCCCGTGCAAGCGGCCTGCAGGAAGACAAGAGCCTGCGGTATTTCATTTGATTACCGTCATTCCGCGGCTCGACCGTCAGTCATTAAATCGACCGTCCGTCATTCCGCGGCGTGACCGCGGAATCTGTCTACAGTGAGACTCCGCGCTCGAGGCGCGGAGTGACGATGGAGGGGGCAAGTCGCGGAGTGACGGGAGCCATGCGCTCCGCTTTCCCGCATCCTCCCCTCCACCCCCGCATCACGCTCCAGTCCCAATTCCCAAGTCCCAACGCATCTCGCAACGCTCCCCTGTCTGCGCCGCCCCGACGCACCGCGCCGTGCGCCCCCTTGCCATTCCCCCCCGCTTTCGCTATCATAACTCCAATGAGTGAAAAACCCAAAGCGGCCCTGGAAGCAGAGGCCGCGGCCCTGCTGGCGGAGGTGCTGGCGAAGGACGCGGCGGGGGGCTTGAGTCCCCGCGACCGCATGGCGATCCCCTGCCAGGAGATGCCGGTGCAGCCGCCGGAAGTCCGCAGGGGGAACCTCGACGAGGTGGCGCTGGGTTATGGCGAAAGCCAGGCCCGGCTCGAGGCGTTCAGGTGCCTCGGCTGCAAGGCCCCGGCCGGGGCGGTGCAGCCCTGTGTGCAGGGCTGTCCGGTGCAGGTGCCGATACCGGCGTTTGTTGCCGCGCTCCAAAAGGGGGATGCGGCCGCGGCGGCCGAAACGATAGGCGAGGCGAACCTGCTGCCCGCGGTCTGCGGGCGGGTCTGTCCGCAGGAGAAGCAGTGCCAGGCCGAGTGCACGCTCGGCAAGGCGCTGAAGGACCCGGCCAAGGCCGTGTCCATAGGCCGGCTCGAGCGCTTCGCGGCGGACTGGGTGCGGGAGCGCGGCGTGGCAAAAACGCCCCGCGTCCAAAAGGCCAGCGGCAAGCGCGTTGCGGTTATCGGCTCCGGGCCCGCGGGCCTCACGGCGGCCGCTGACCTGGCGCGCGCGGGTCATGCCGTCACCGTCTTCGAGGCCTTTCACAAGCCCGGCGGGGTGATGGTCTACGGCATCCCGGAGTTCAGGCTCCCCAAGGCCATCGTGAGTGCCGAAGTCGAGGGCCTCGTCCGCCTCGGGGTAACTATCGAAACAAACTTCCTTGCCGGCAGGACCGGCGCCTTACAGGATATGCTCGGCGAGCGGGGCTTCGACGCGGTCTTCATTGGGGTGGGGGCCGGGCTGCCCAAATTTTTGGGCTGCCCGGGCGAGAACCTCGGGGGGGTCTTCAGCGCGAACGAGTACCTCACCCGCGCCAATCTGATGAAAGCCTACGACACGGAACGGGCCGCGACGCCCATCTTTATGCCGACCGTCGCGGCGGTGGTCGGCGGGGGGAACGTGGCCATGGACGCGGCGCGCATGGCGCTCCGCCTCGGGGCGCGGGAGGTGCACGTCATCTACCGCCGCACCCGCGCCGAGATGCCCGCCCGCGCCGAGGAGGTCTCCCACGCGGAAGAGGAAGGCGTCATCTTCGACTTTCTGCGCAACCCAAGCCGCATCCTCGGAAACGACGCGGGCCATGTGCGGGCCCTCGAATTGCAGCGCTTCGAGTTGGGGGAGCCTGACGCGTCAGGCAGGCGGAGCCCGGTCCCCATCGCGGGCAGCGAGTACCTCTTCGACTGCGACACCGTTATCGTCGCGCTGGGTAACGAGTCCAACCCGCTCCTCGCGAAAACGGAGCCGGCGCTCAAGGTGGACAAGCGGGGCCGCATCGTCGTGGACGGGGAGCAGCGCACGTCCCTGCCGCGGGTCTACGCCGGCGGTGACATCGTCCTGGGGGCCGCTACCGTCATCCTTGCCATGGGCGAAGGCCGGCGCGCCGCGGCCGCCATGAACCGCGAGTTGGGCTGCTAGGAGTTTGTAGCGCTTTGACTAAAGCGCACTGAAAATTAGAAATTTTTGCGGTTTTACCGCAAAAATTTACTCTAAAAACTCCAAAAGCAGCCTCGAAAAGCGTGAAATCACGCGA
>JAISTO010000065.1 GCA_031272575.1 Treponema sp.
CCCCAGTGCGCTATCATAACCCCATGAACACTGCGGAACTCATCGCCGGCGCGCGCAAGATCGTGTGCAAGTTCGGCTCGAACACCCTGGCGGACGCGGAGGGCCGGATAAACGGGGCCTTCCTGGACGGCTTTGCGGAGCAGGCGGCGCGTCTGCGCGGCCGCGGCAAGCAACTGGTGATCGTCTCCTCAGGGGCGCAGGCCGCCGGGCTGTCGACCCTGGGGAACTGGGCCCACAAAAAGGACATCCACTACCGCCAGGCGCTCTGCGCGGTGGGGCAGGTCGAATTGATGAACGCCTGGCGCCGGGCCTTCGAGCAGCGCGGCGTCCATGTGGCGCAGATCCTGCTGACCCGCTCCGATTTCGCGGACCCCCTCCGCGCGCTCAATATGCGGAACACGCTCTTCACCCTCGTGGACGAGGGCATCGTGCCGATCGTCAACGAGAACGATACGGTCTCGGTCGAGGAGATCAAGATCGGCGAAAACGACACCCTCGCGGCGCAGACCGCCATGCTCTGGAGCGCGGGCCTGCTTATCCTGTTTAGTGACATCGACGGCCTCTACGACAGGAACCCCCGCGAGTTTCCTGACGCGGCCTTTGTGCCGGAGGTGCGCGATGTGGAGGCCGTGCGCGCCGCTATCCGCATAGGGGCGCCCGGCGCGCTCGGCACCGGCGGCATAGGCACCAAACTGGACGCCGCGGCCCTCGCGCTCTCGTACGGCATCCCCGTCATCCTGGCGCATGGGGGCCGCCCCCGCGCGCTCGAGGCCCTCGCGGAAGGCGCCCAGCAGGGCACGGTGTTTTTTTAGGATGACTCATATAACCATCGCGGGGAAAACCTACGGCCCGGGGCGTCCGCTCATTGCGGCGGAGTTGGGAACCGGCCATGGGGGCGATCTGAAAAAGGCCGCGGAACTGGTGGCGGCCGCGGCGGAGGCCGGGGCGGGCTGCATAAAGACCCAGTTCGTGTATGCGGATGAAATCCTGCACCCCAACACGGGCGCGGTCCCCCTGCCGGGCGGTACCATCAACCTCTACGAGCGCTTCAAGGCCCTGGAACAGCCCCCCTCGTTTTACGCGGCCCTGAAGGCGCTCGCCGAGGAGCGCGGCCTGCTCTTCCTCTGCAGCCCCTTCGGACCCCGCAGCGCCCGGGAACTGCGCGCGCTGGGCCCCGCCTGCGTCAAGATCGCCTCGCCGGAACTGAACTACACCCGTCTGCTCGCGGAACTGCGGGGCTGGGGGCTCCCGCTTATCCTCTCGAGCGGGGTGGCGGCCCTTTCGGATATCGACGAGGCCGTCCGCTTCCTGCGGGAGGGGGGCGCGGACACGCCGCTCTGCCTCCTCCACTGCGTCACCTGCTACCCCGCCCCGGAAACCGAGTACAATCTTCGCTGCCTCAAGACCCTGTCCGGCGTCTTCGGCATACCCTGCGGCCTGAGCGACCATTCCCTCGACTGGGAACTCGCGCCCGTGCTCGCCGCGGCGCTGGGGGCGGCCGTCATCGAAAAGCACTTCTGCCTCTCCCGCGCGGACCCCGGCCTCGACGACCCCATAGCCCTGGCCCCCGCCGATTTTGCGCGGATGACCAAAGCCGTCTCCCGCGCGGCTGCCCTGCGGCCGGACGATGCCATATCCGGCCTCGCGGCGCGGCGGGGGGCGGCCCTGGTCGAGGCCGTGCTTGGGGACGGCGTGAAGCGCCTCGCCCCCTCGGAGCGGGCGAACTACCCCCGCACGAGGCGCAGTATCCACGCGCTGCGGGACATTGCCGCGGGCGAGACCCTGCGCGAGGGTATGTACGCCAGCCTCCGCACCGAGAAGGTGCTCCGGCCGGGCCTCCCCCCCTCCTGGGAGCCCCTCCTCGCGGGCCGCGCCGCGCGCCAGGATATCCCCGCGGGCGAGGGCATCCGCTTCGAGGACATATAAGGAATGCGCGCGGCACTGAAGTCTGTCAGACCGGCATGTAGAGCCGGGCCCGCTCCTCCTTGACAATGAGCGCCAGCTCCGCATTCAACTTTTCCTGCAGGGTCTGCTGGATAAAGAGGCGTATCTTCGTTTTTACCTCCGGGTTGATCCGCTGGGTAAACACGATGAGGTGCCTCCTCTGATTGCCTTCTCTGCATACCCCCAGCGCGATCCCCTCGGCTTTGAGCAGTTGCCCCTGCAGTTTTATCTGTAAGTCCTGCAGGAGGGCGTTTTTTTGTATCAGGGGGGCCTTTTCAAAGGTGCACGAAAAGCCCTTCACGCTTAAATCCCGCACTATGCCGTTTATATACCCCCCGTACATAGGCATATTGACGGTGATATGCTCGTTTTCGACGTTAAGGTTGAGGTATTTGCGGCCTCCTTTTACGTCGAGCGTTTTAAACGTCTCGAGCAATTGTTTCACCGGCACAACGCAGTCGGAATTTATGGTGATATACCCGCAGCGCAGCCCCAGTTTCTTCTGGTAGAAGCCGCGCGCCGCGTTGTCGCCGTTTGCGGTGAATACGCCAATTTCCGGGGAGACGATCTCCGCGTCGCCGGTGATTGTTTGTATCTGCTTCTGCCACTCTTTTTCGCGCAGGCCCTCGTCAAGATTGATAAGGATGACGGGCCGCGGATGCTTTTTGAGCAGAGTGACAAACCCCTCGATGTCCCGCACAATATAGACCTCGAAGTCCAAATGTACGAGTTCCTTCACGATCTGATTTTCTATCAGAGCGGAGGGGTAGAGAAAGAAGATCTGCCTGCCTGCAGTTTCATGTGATTCGGTCATACCTTAAGTATAGCACAAAAAAAATATAATTCAAGCCTTTTGTGCACAGGGGCAGGATAAACGCAAGGGCGTGATGTCCCCCCTTGCCCCTCGCCATGGGGGAGCGCTCTAGCAGCCTGTAGCACTTTGAATAATTCGATGAAAAATTCGCGTGATTTCACGCTTTTCGAGGCTGCTTTTGGAGTTTTTAGAGTAAATTTTTGCGGTAAAACCGCAAAAATCTCTAATTTTCAGTGCGCTTTA
>JAISTO010000078.1 GCA_031272575.1 Treponema sp.
TGACATTTCCCCCCTATCAATCCATACTCTCATAACAAGGAGCAAAAATGAAATTTGTATGCGATGTCTGCGGGTATGTGTATGACCCCGCACAGGGTGACAGCGCGGCGGGCATAGCGCCCGGTACCGCGTTCGAGGCGCTGCCCGAAGACTGGGTTTGCCCGCTCTGCGGGGCCTCAAAAGCCTCGTTTTCGGAGGCATAGAATGCCTATGCTGGCGCGTGACGACTTCGTGTTTACCATAGGCTACGACGGCCCGGCCGCCGTTGTCGACAGGCAGGCGAAGCGGGCGTACCGGAGCCTCTCCGCCGCGCAACTGGCGGAAAAGGGCCTCTTCCGGGCGGGCTATGCGGCGGCGCTCTACGCGAAGAGCGCGGAAGCGCAGGATCAGGTGGCGGCCGCGTACAACGCGGCGCTCAACCCGGCCGCGCCGAACAGCGCCCCGCTGGACCGGCTCTTCGGCGTCTTCCCGGTCGAGGCCTCAAAAGCCATTTCACTTTGACCTGCCCACTGTCTGCCCACTGGCCTGTTCAAAAATTATATCGACTGTGCGCGAGGCAACACAGTTGCCTTTAGCGCACGGTTTTTGAACAGGCCAGTGGGCAGACAAAAAGTTCCACAGCGCCGAGGGGCCGTATGCGCAGTTCGGTGACGGCGCCTTCCCCGAAGACGCGGTCGATGAGGGCGCGGTAGCGCTCGAGCGCGGGCGCGGGGATGTAGGCCTGTATGGTGCCGGCAAAGCCCCCGCCGTGGACGCGGCACGCGCCCCCCCGCGCCTCGCGGTCGAGGAAGTCCTGCGTGAGCGCAAGCGCGAGGCTGAGCCCCTGGTTTGCCGGATCGCGGGGCGAGTACACGTCCTGCAGCAGTTCCCACGAGGAGTCGCCTGACTCATTCACGAGCGCGAGGAACGCGGCCATGGCATCCCGCTTGTCCGCCGCGCTCCTCCCCACTTCGGCCGCCTCGAGCAGGCGCTGTTCCATGGCCTCGACGCGGCGGTTTTCGCCGAAGAAGTGGAGCGCGCGGATAACGGCGCGATCCCCGACCGCTTTCCGCAGGGCCGCGGCCGCGCCGATAACGGCGTCCGCGTCCAGATCGCGCAGTTCCGTTTTGCCGAAAAAGGCCGCGACCCCGCGCATCTCGAAGGGCACGGCCGCGTAGTCAGGCGTGAGGTCCGCATGGCTCCCCCGCGTGTTGACCACGCAGAGGGTGTAGCCCGCGGCATTCGGGTCGAAGGCGATCTTCCTGACGAGCGGGTTTTTCGGGTCCTCGAAGTCGATGGCCGCGACGCCCCCGAGCGCGCAGGCGACCTGATCCATTAACCCGCAGGGTTTGCCAAAATAGACATTTTCGGCTTTTTGGCCGATCTGGGCGATTTCGACCGCGGACAAAGTACCCTTGCCGAAGAGCGAGTCGAAGACGCGGCCCACGAGCGCTTCCAGCGCGGCGCTCGACGAGAGCCCCGAGCCGGTGAGCACGGTGGAGGACGCAACGGCGGTAAAGCCCCGGACGGGAAGCCCCCGTGCCGCGAACTGGGCGGCTATGCCGCGCACAAGCGCCTCGGAGGTGCCCTCTTCCCCGCTCTGCGGGTCGAGGCGCGACAGGTCGACGCTCACGTCGGGGTGGCCGCTCGAACGGAAAAAGACGCGCTTGTCCTGCCGGGGCGCCGCGAGGGCGGCCGCGTCCAGTTGTATGGAGGCCGCCAGCACCTTGCCGCGGTTGTGGTCGGTGTGGTTGCCCCCCAGTTCGGTGCGGCCTGGCGCGCTGAACACGCGAATGCCGCCCGCGCACTCGGGGAAATCCCCCGGCGGAAACGCCTTTGGGTCCCGTATCTGCGCGGCGAGCCCCATGTAGCGCTCGCGCGCCGCGTCCCGGCCCTTGTCCCCGTAGAGCGCGGTAAAGACCGCATCCCCCTCCGGCCCCTGAAACAGGGCCTCCAGTTCCTGTGCTGTCATAATTCTTTCTCCTTTCAAGAATGATATTGATGCCGCGCCGTCAACGCATTTTTTGCACGAGGGTCGCGGGAAACTCTTTTCCGAAGAAGCAGGGGTACTGGTACTGGGCCTGACGGCGGAGCATGTCGGCGCCGGAGAGGATTCGGCAGCCCGCGGCCTCGGCGCGCTTCAGGCAGAGGGTCTTCTCCGGCTTGTAGATCAGGTCCATCACCACCTCCTTCCCCTGGAACGTGTAAAGGTCGATGGGGTCGCTCTCCGTGTCCGGGGCCATGCCGAGGGGGGTCGTCTGCACGATGAGGTCGTTGAAGCGCTCCATAAGGCTGAAGCCGCGCCGGTCCATGAGGGCCCACTGGAAGCCGTAACGCGCGGCCAGGTCCCGGGCACGGCCCGCGCCGCGGTTGATCACGAGCGTCTTCGCGTGGAGGCGGTGCAGTTCGAACGCGACCGCGCTCGCCGCCCCCCCCGCGCCGACCAGCGTGACCCGCCAGCCGCGCAGGTTCTTCCTGCCGAGAAACGCGAGGAGCGAGCCGGAGAACCCGAGGGCGTCCGTGTTCCAGCCGGAAAGCCCCCCATCCCGCGGCGCGATCGTGTTGCAGGCGCCTATCGCCCGCACCTGCTCGGACTTCCAGGTGAGGTGGGGGAGCACCGCCTGCTTGTGCGGCACCGTAATGGACGCGCCCTCGATGCCGATCTCGCGGCCCAGGCGCAGAAACGATTCGATCGTTACCGAGGGAAAGGGGATGTAGACCGCGTCCACATTTTCAATATCGAAGACCGTGTTGAAAAACGCGGGGCTGTCCGTCGTTCTGAGCGGGAATCCGGTAACCCCAAAAACTCTAGTTGAAGTGGAGATTTTTTTGAAGCGGTAATCTTCGGCCAGTTCCCGCGGATCCAGTTGACCGGGCGCGGCCTGGGGCAGGTCGTCCTCTCCCCGGGGGCTCGTGTAACTGAGGAAGGCCCCCATCTTTTCCGCCAGTATCCTCGTGTTGACTCCGTATTCCCCCATGCAGAGGAGTATCTTGTCCATATCCGCCGTTTCTTTCGCGGCGCGCCAGACCTCGAGGGTCTCGTCCAGATTGTTCGGCCGCATCGCGGCCTTCACGATCTCGTCCCCCATGCGGCGCATACCCCGCAGCCGCTCCGCCAGGCGCTCGTCCACGCCGCTGATGTTATGCCGCGAGCGGATTATCCGCGTGCCGAAGGTACGCGCCGCTTCCTCGATGCTCGGCACATTGATGTCATCCTCGAAATCGACATAGGCGAAATTGTGACGCATATCCGTTTCCGCGAAGGCGAGCGCCCGCGCGAAGAGGACCATGCGCGCGCCCTCGCCCTCCTCGTAGAGGCCGCCGTCTACCCTGCGCCGTATGGTCAGGATGACGGGAAGCCCGGCCAGGCCGGGGAAGCGCCGTATCGCGAGGCGCTCGTCGTTTTCGAGACAGTCGACCCGCAGTTCCGCGCAGTCGATGTACTTGCGGTATTTTTCGAGCGCCTCGAGGTCGCGCGCGATGGTTTTTCCGGTAAGACAGAGACAAATCCGTGACATAGCGCTCCTAGAAGTCGGGCCGGTAAAAAAAGATGACGGTGATCTTTCCCGCCTCGTCCACATTGCAGCGCAGTTCCACGGGCCAGGGAAAGCCCTCGACCGCGCTGACGATATGATCGCCCCCGTCCCGCGCCGCGTCCCCCAGCGCGAGGAGCGCGACCCGCCGGTCGTCCCCCCTGCGGAAATCCGCGGCCGCGCTCACCCCCACCTGCCAGACGCGGTCTTTGTACAGGTAGAAGTCCGCGTCCGGGTAGACGAACACAACGTCATCCTGCCAGGGCTCTACCCCCCGCACCGCGTAGACCGAGGCCGGAGCGCCCCGCGCCGCAAGGAGCGCTGCCACCGACACCCCAAGCCAGTCCGCGGGATGGGGGCGCTGCGCGGTCTGCGGCGACGCCTGAACGGGGGCCGCCTGAGCGGGGGCCGCCTGAACGGGCGCCTCCAGCGCGGGGGCGGGAGCGGGTACAGGCGCGGGAGTGGGCGCGGGGGCCGCCTGAGCAGGCGCCTCCAGCGCGGGAGCGTCGGGGGCGAGGACGCCAGGCAAGGCCCCCGGCTCCTGCGCCGCAAGGGGAGCCCCCAGAGCGAGAGAGGCTGCCAGGAGTTTGTAGCGCTTTGACTAAAGCGCAATAAAAATTAGAAATTTTTGCCTGCCCACTTACAAGTGGGCAGGCAAAAATTTACTCTAAAAACTCCAAAAGCAGCCTCGAAAAGCGTGAAATCACGCGAATTTTTCATCGAATTATTCAAAGTGCTACAGGCTGCTGGAGGGCTGCGCCGACGGCGCTCACTCCGAGGGCCCCCCGAACTCGAGCGGCGCGAAGTAGCCCGCGCTGTCGCGGCCCGAGCGGTCCATCAGGTAGACCTCCGCGTCGACGGGCAGGAAGGCCTTGCCGAAGTTCGTCTGCAGGCCGGAGCGATAGGAAAGGCTATACGAGCCTGAAGGCCGGCCCGGCAGTTTGCGCAGTTCCGCCGCGACCCCCTCGCTGCGGTAGAGCGGGAGCGCCTTGCCGCCGGTCTGCTCGCAGATGAAGCGCAGGGACTCGTCAAGCGTGCCCCCCCCCACAAGCACCGCGTAGAAGACCGTGTCGTTGTTGGCAAGATAGGCCGCAAGTTCCGACAGGTTGTACTGCTCGAAGGCGAGTTCCCCTATGCCGCCGGATGTGACAAAGACCACGGCCCGCTTCTTCGCGCCCCCGAAGAGGGTCGAGGCCGCGAGGCGCAGGCCCTGGCCGAAGGTCCAGCGGGGGCTGTAAGACGCGGCGCTCCCCCTGGCCGCGGCTGCAAGGCTCCGCGGGCTTGCCTGGTCGAAGGCCTCGAGCAGGGGCTTCTGCCCGGCGGACACCACCGCCACGATGCGGCTGCCCGCGGCGCTTATGTCGCGGAGCGCGGCGGCCAGTTCGTCCGTATGCGCCTTCGCCTCCGGCGAGCGCTCGATGAGCACCGCGAGGCTGCTATCCGTGTTCCGCCACGCCGCCCCTTCGAAGCTCTGCGCGGCAACGGGCCTCCCCCCCTCGGTGATCAGGAAGTTGTTCGCGTCGAGCCCCACGATGGGGCGGCGGCGGCGGTCCTGCACCTGCACCTCGACCGTCACCAGGGGAAACGCGTCGGAGACGACCCGCTCTATCTGCACGAAGAGCCCGGACGCCATGTCAGCCATGCGGGTCATGATCGTGACCTCGCCCGTCTTGAAGTCGGCCGCGAGGACATTGCCGTTCCGGTCGAGGGCCGCGTCCGTCAGCCTGACCCGCTCCGCGCTGCCCAGCACCCCCAGTTCCCGCACGATCGCGGTTTCCGGGTCGATCACGAGGACGCGGTTCAAGTCGCTTGCAAGGAGCAGGCCGTTGTCGAGGAAGCGGAGGCTCTCCGGCGCGGCAAGCCCCTCGTCCGTCAATACCCCCAAAAAGCCGCCGGAACCGTCAAACATGACGATCTCTTTGCGCACGTTATCCGCAATGAAGACCCTGCCGCCCGCGGCCGCGATGCCGGTGGGGGACACGAGGCCCTCGTAAAAGGGCGATTTTTGCCCGAATGAAAGGAGGAAAGCGCCTGAGGGGTCGAACTTCGATACCCGCGCGTTCCCGTAATCCACCACATAGAGATAGCCGGCCGGGTCCACCGCGATGCCCTGCGGCCCGATGAACTGCCCCGGCCCCAGGCCCTTGTCCCCGATGTAGTACTGCCACTGCCCCTTCCCGTCGAGCACGCTGACCCTGCAGCCGCGCGTCTCTGACACGTAGAAGTTTCCCTCGGGGCCGCGCGCTATCCCGTAGGGCCGGTCGAAGCCGTTAAGCGGCCCCCGCAGGCGCTCGCGGATGATCCCGTTGACGTCGATGCGGACGATCTCGTTGCTCCCGTAGGCCACGGTCCACACGGAGCCGTCCTCTTCGGGGAGCAGGTTGACCGGCTGCCGGTAGAGCCGGACATCACCATTAAGCCCCGGGTAGCGCCCTGACTCGACGAAGCGGTCGTCCCCCGCCGGATCGGCCCCCCCGAGCGGCGCCAGTTCGAGCGCGCGGCGGGTCTGCACCGTTTCGATGCTGCTCCCCAGAAGGAGCGAGGCGCCGCTGCTGTAGCCGTAAGCCCGAGCCGCCTCCCGCCACAGGTTGATCGCCGTGTCCTCGTAGCCCGCGCGGTAGTTCGCCTTGCCGAGCCACTCCAGGAAGAGCGGCTCCTCCGGCTTGTAGGAACGGGCCTGGTCGAAGGAGAGTATCGCCTCGTTGTACGCGGCCCGGTAGTAGGCCTGCACCCCAATGCGGAACGCGTCCATGCCGTAGACCATGTCGAGGTCGGGCATCCGCGTGTCGTCCTGCGCGTGAAGCGCGGGGGGGAATGCGAGCAGGGTGAGTAGAATGACGGGGAGGCCCCACGCTTTCCGCCGCGCCGGGGACGGTGGACGGTGGACGGTGGCAGCGGCGACGGCGGCAGCGGCCTTCAATCGCGGCCTCCTGCCACTATGCGGTAGTGCTCGCGGATCACCTGCTCCTCTGGGGCCGCGTCGAGGGCGCGGCGCATCCAGAGCCGGGCCTCGGGCAGTTCCCCATGCTTGAAGTAGGCCCAGCCCAGCGAGTCGAGATAGGCCGCGTTCCGGGGCCGCAATTCGACCGCCTGCTTGCAGTACGCAAGCCCCCGCGTAATATCGATATCCCCATCGACCAGTACATACCCGATGCCGTTCAGGGCGGTGCCGTTTTGCTCGTCCATGCCCAGGGCCTTTTCGTAGCACTCGACCGCCTCGGGGAAGCGCTTCTGCGCCCAGGCCGCGTAGCCTTGCGCGTTATACAGCTGCGCTGACTCGAAGCCCGCGCCCGCGAGGCGGCCCAATTCGAACTCGGCCATCTTCGAGCGGCCGGTCTCGAGGTAGATGTAGGCAAGCACCATGCGGCACTGGTAGACGCGAAGCGGGTCCTCCCCGGAGGTGACCACCTGCTCGAGATAGAGCAGCGCCTCCTCGTAGCGGGCCAGTTTCGTGTAGCAGAGCCCCAGGTAGTACGCCAACTCGATCCCTTCCCCCTCCGCCAACTGCGCGGGATTCACCGCCAGCAGTTCCTCCAGCGCCGCTTCCCAGCGCTTTATGCGGTAGAGTTGTATCCCCTCGCGGAGCGAGCCGGAGGCGCTCTTTTCGCCTTTCGCCATGATGGGGGTATGGTAGCGCGGCGCGGGGGAGGGAGTCAAGGGGGCGCGATGCCTCAAGAAAAATGTTACCGAAAAGGGCCAGTGCCTCAAATTAAAAATGTTACCCAAATTATAATTAAGGGTGCCACAAGGAGGGCGCCCGAATGGGGTTA
>JAISTO010000082.1 GCA_031272575.1 Treponema sp.
AAACCGCGGAATGACGGCAGGGGGGCCGCGCCGCGGAATGACGGCAGGGGGGCCGCGGAATGACGGGGCGTGCTCGTCACTCCGCGACTTGAGCGCGGAGTCTGCTTGCGGGTAGATTCCGCGGTCAAGCCGCGGACTGACGGCAGGGGGGCCGCGGAATGACGGCAGGGGGCCGCGGAATGACGGCAGGGGTCGGGCCGCGGAATGACGGGGCGTGCTCGTCACTCCGCGACTTGATCGCGGAGTCTGCCTGCGGGTAGATTCCGCGGACAAGCCGCGGAATGACGAACGGTCGAGCCGCGGAATGACGGGGCGGTCGAGCGCGGAATGACGGGGCGGTCGAGCGCGGAATGACGAGGCGCGTTCACCGGTTTCGGCTGGTGCGCAACGGGGGGTAGGGGGATTTCATAGTAAGGTGGTTTTAGATTATCATGGACTTTGAATGGTATTCCGAAAAGGAACGGAGTAACATCGAGAAGCATGGCATTGACTTGGAGAAGACAGTACAGAAAACTGGTTTATCCCCTGAGCGTGTGAAACGCATAAGGGAAGCGCAAAAGAGGCACGCCTGCTTTGACCCGGGATGCGAGAGATGGACCCCCGAAGAATTCATCAACTGGCACCCCATCAACGGCATGACGTGGGAGGAACGCGCCCGCCGTATGCGGGCTGCCGGAATCGTCGATCCCGAAGCGGAGGCAGAGGAAGCGATGTACCGGGAAGAGCAGGTCATGTAGCGCTTATATTGGGACTTGGGACTCGGGACTTGGGACTTGGGCGTGATGCGGGGTAGATTCCGCGGTCAAGCCGCGGAATGACGGGGTGCGTTGCAATGCCGCGGAATGACGGGGTGCGTTGCAATGCCGTGGAGTGACGGGGTGCGTTCGTCACTCCGCGCTTTAAGCGCCCCGTCACTCCACGCCTTGATCGGTTGCCCGTCACTCCGCGCTTTAAGCGCGGAGTCTGCCCCTACGGGCCGCGAGCGGCGTAAACGCCGCCAGATTCCGCGGTCAAGCCGCGGAATGACGAGGCAGCCCGTCACTCCGCGCTTTAAGCGCGGAGTCTGGCCCTACGGGCTGCGGAATGACGGGGCGGTCGAGCCGCGGCTTGACATCGCTGTCCACCCCGCGCCCACGCGCCGCGCACCCTACTCCCCACTCCCTATTCCCTACTCCCTATCCCCCCCCTAAAACACACTCTTCACCAGGCGGCCGCGGACGAGGACGGCGAGGATGTCGAGATCGCCGGATGCGGGGTCCACACGGAACACGGTGATGTCCGCGTCGCGGCCCGGGATGATCGCGCCTTTGTTCGCGTAGCGCATTACCTGCGCGGGGTTGTACGAGGCGGTCTTGACAGCCTCCTCGAGGGTGAAGCCGAACGCGCAGAGGTTGCGCACTCCGCGGGCCATGCTCAGCGCGGAGCCCGCGATGACCCCATCCGCCGCGCGGTAAAAGAGGCCGCCGCGGAACTCGACCGCCTCGCCGTTCGCGATGAGGGGCCCCTCCGCCTGATCGGTGGGCTTCAGCGCGTCAGTTACCAGGACGATCTTGTCCACGCTCTTGTCCCGCAGGAGCAGTTTGTAGAGGTCAGGATGCACATGAAGCCCGTCCGCAATGATCTCGCAGGACATTTCGGGGTGAATAAGCACGGCCCCCACCGCGTTGGGGTTCCGGTGATCCATGCGGCTCATCGCATTGAACATATGGGTCGCGTGCAGGATGCCCGCCTGCATACCCTCGACCATGTGCTCGTAGCGGGCGTCCGTGTGCCCCGCCTGCAGCACGATGCCCTTCTTGATGCAGGAGAGCGCCAGTTCCCGCATCCCCTTTAGTTCCGGCGCCACCGTCATGTTGACGATATGCCCGCCGGCCGCCTCCCAGAGGCGCTCCATGTAAGGCAGGTCAACCGCGCTGAGGCTCTCCGGCCGCTGCACCCCCAGTTTATAGGGTGACAAAAACGGCCCCTCCAGGTGGAAGCCCATGATCTGCGCGCCCTGCTCCTTCCCGATAAAGGGGGAGGCGGCCCGCAGCGCCGCCGTTAAGCGGCCGCCCTCCAGGGGGTAGAAGGTGGGGTTGAAGGCGGTAACCCCCCGTCCGGCCAGGAGGCGCGACATTTCCAGGAGGCTCTCCGGCGCGCGCTCCGCGTCCTCGGTGCCGCAGCCGCCGTAGCCGTGGACGTGCGTGTCGATAAAGCCCGGCGCAATGTACGCGCCTTCCACATCGAGTACGAGCGTATCGGAGTCGAAGCGCTTGCTTTCGAAGCGGCGCTCGGAAAACACATCCGACACCACGCCGTCAGCGGCAAGCACCGCGCACTGTTCCATCGCCGCGAAGCCGCTCAGCACCGCGCCGTTATGCAGGCAGATTGGTTTCATGCTCATCAGTATGATAGCACTATCCCCCCAAAGAAAGCAAGGCCCCGCTTGGGACCGCGGCGTAGTCCGCGCCCGATCATAGCCGCCGTGCTCGATGCGGAAAACGCCGTTCCCCCACTGTCAACAAGTTAAAGGAATTGCCAATCGTCACTCCGCGGCTTGCTCGCGGAGTCTCCCCCCCGGCCGGCGGCAAGGAAGTAGATGAGTGTGAGGGCCCAGACCCCCGCGCCCACGCCCAGGCGGAGCGCCATGGGGAGTTCGTGCTTCGATGACCAGAAGGCCTCGATGACGGCGGCCATGGCGAGCATGAGGGCGGCGCCGGCAATGAGCGGCAGGACGCGGCGGCCTGCCTGGCGGAGGGACGCGCCCCGCGTGAGGCCCCGCGTCACGAAGAGGCTCCAGCCGAGGACCAGGCCGGCGGCCCCGGAAAAGATGATCGCGGTAATTTCGAGGGCGCTGTGCGCGATCACGAAGGGGAAGAAGGTACCCGCGAAGCCCTTCGTGGTGACGAGCGCGGTGGACGCGCCGAGCGAGATCGCGTTGATGCAGAGAAACAAGAGGCTCCCCAGCCCCGCGAGGATGCCGCCGGCAAAGGTGCGGAACGCGATCGAGATGTTATTGTAGATATAAAAGCCGAACATATCGGCACTGGCCGCGGCCGCGCGGGGCCGCGCGTAGTGGGGGCTCTCCGGGTCGTACATTTCCTCGATCTGTTCGCACTGGAGTGAACCGAGCAGTTCCCGCACAAGATCGGGGTACCGGTAACAGAGGATGCCGCTTGCGAGGGCAAGCCCGTAGAAGAGGAGCATGCAGATGCCGATGGGCCGCCACTGCGCGCGCACGGTTCGGGGGAAGCTGCGCAAAATAAAGGTGACCGCGCCGGCCGGCGAAAACGAGCGCCCCCCGTAGAGGCGCTGACTCCCCTGCATGACGAGGCGGTTGAGCCGCTCCGCGATGGCGGGGTCAAAGCGCTCGGCCCTGGCCGTGTTCAGATCGGCCGCGATCTCGCGGTAGAGGTGCGGGAAACGCCCCGCGTTTTTTCTGAAGGTGATTTTCCCGCCCGCGAGGAGCCGCTCGAAGTCCTGCCAGGCCGGTTCCCGCGCCATAACGAAGGCCGCTTCTTTCATGCGAGACCCTCCGGCGACGCGGCCGCGCACCACCGCGCCATGCCGAGCGCCTGGTCCGAAGGGCAAAGCCCCGGGCGCGGCCCCGCGGCGCCCTCCCCGGCAGACAGGGACGCGATCCAGGGCGCGGCGATCTCGTCGGCCCGCTCCTTCCCCAGGAGCGGATAGCGCCGCGCAAACATGAGCAGCGCCTGCCGCTCCTCCAGGCTGAGCGGGCGGGGCGGCGCGATGGGCGCGGTACGCCCGAGCCACGCGAGGGACGCCTCCCGCGCCCCCCGGCCGCGCCCCCGGTAGACCACCAGGGTGCCCCCCACCCAGTCCCCCAGCCGCCTGAAGCCCGCGCTGCAGTTCATGCAGAGGAACGCGATGAGGAAGAGGAGCAGGAAGCTGTCGGCAAAGCGGCAGAGGTTGCGGAGGAACGAGGCCCCAGGGGATACGGGCGAGCCGTCCGCCGATGTCACCTGTATCCCCACGGCGCGTTTTCCGGGGCTCTGCCCGCCCCCGAACACTTCCCACAGCACCTGATAAAACCAGTCGATCACGAAGGCCCCTATCAGCATGAACCAGCCCCCCGGGTTTCGGTTGAGGACGGCCCCCGCGATGAGGATCGCTATCAACAAGACCCCCTGCAATAGCGCGTCGATGACCCAGGCGCAGACGCGGATGGGGAAGCCCGCCGGATGCAGGACGAACGCGATGCCCTCCGGCGTCAGCGCTTCGAGGGTCGTGTCATCCATTACGCTGCCGCGTATTTTTCCAGGGTCTTTTTGACCGCGCCCGGGCCGGCAATCAATTCACCAAAATACCCTTCGATGCGTTCGCCGAGGCCCACGGTATACAAATTGACGCCGAAGATTTTTTCGTTGGAGAGAATGGGCCGCAGCGCGTCCCGCGCGGTTTCCGGTTTCCCCAGGATGACATTTGCAACACGGGGGCGAAGTTCGGCAAGAAGCGGATCGGGGCTCGGCTCGAAGGCGGTGCCGTCATCCTTAAGCGCCATGAGGCAGCGGCACCAGAGCGCGATGACGAGCGGGATATAGCGCAGGCGCGCGGTACCGAGCGCGGGGTCAGCCGCGTAAAGTTTGATCGTCTCGCCGAAGCGGATGCCGAGTTTCTGCGAGGTGTCGGTGGCGATTCGCTGGGGCGTGTCCGGGATGTTCGGATTGGGGAGCCGCTTTTCGAGCACTGTTGAAAGAAAGGCCACGGGCTCGATGATGCCCGGATCGGTGACGACCGGCAGCCCCTCGGTGTACGCCATCTTGCGCACCAGCCCCGCGAGCGCGGGGTTCTGCATCTCGGCCGCGATCGAATCGTATCCAAGCAGACAGCCTGATACCGCGAGCGCGGTGTGCAGTGGGTTCAGACAGGTGCAGACCTTCATCCGCTCGACCTTGTCTACCGTCTGCCGGTCAGTAAAGTGAACGCCGGTCAGGTGCAGGGGGGGCCTGCCGTTGGGGAAGAGGTCCTCGATTACGAGGTACTCGGTCTCTTCAGTGTTGACGAAGGGGCTTGCCAGCGCACCCTTCGAGGTCTTCACCGGATCGATGTTGACGAGGCCGGCCTGCGCGAGCGCCTCTTTTACCCGCTCCGCCGGGTAGGGGGTAATCTTGTCGATCATGCTGAGGGGGAAGGTGACCTTTGCCGGGTCCGCGAGGTACGCGAGAAAGTCCCTGCCGACAAAGCCGCGCTCCTGCCAGGCCGCGGCCGCGGTGCTGAGCGCCTCTTTGAGGCGATCCCCGTTGTGCGAGAAATTGTCGGTAGACACGAGCGCGACGGGGGCCGCGCCGTTTTTGAAACGATGCAGCATGAGGCTGCACAGTTTCAGCATGGCGTGCTCCGGCTTGTCCGGCCCCGCGTCAAACTGCGCGAGTATGTCCGGCCTGAACGCGCCGTCGATGGCCCGCAGGCCGTAGCCCTTTTCGGTAATCGACAGCGAGACCATTTGCAGCGAGGGCGACGCAAATATCTCCAACAGGCGCCCCCAGTCCGCGCCCGCCGAATCCGCGGCCAGCGCCTCGGTAACGCTTGCGAGCACCTCTTTGTCGAGGCCGCCTTCAGCCTGCATGACCACGCGCAGGCAGAGGTTGTCGTGCGGGGTGAAGACCTTCGTAACCGCCTCGTAGTCGAAGGGCTCCGCCACGATGACGCCTTTGTCCGTCGCGCCCGCCTCGATGATCCGCTGCGCAAGCGAGGCATGGAATGCCTTGAAGAGGTTCCCCGCGCTGAGGTGCACCCACACCGGCGCGGCCGCGGTCGCCTTGCGCACCGCGTCAATATCAAATTCGGGCACCCGAATCCCCGCGCGCGCAAAGCCTGCCTTGTCAGTTATCCCTTTTCGTGTTAGTTCGAGCATATCTTTCTCCTTGTGGCTATGATAGCGGATACCGGAGGGAAAGGCAAGGGGCGCGGTAGGGAACAGGCGCTTTCTTTCCTGCCAATTCCTCTTACTCTGCCCGCCGGATGTTCTGCACCGGAAAGTACGAGAGCCAGTCCGGAGTAAAGAGAAGGCCGGTGTACTTTGTGTTGAGGGCGCTCTGAATCATCATGTACTCAAGGGGGATGTAGGGCACATCGTCACGGGCGAGGTCCGCCATGCGGCGCTGCAGTTCGAAGCGCTTTTCCGGATCGGGCTCGTTGGTTTGGGCGGTGACGAGGGTATCCATCTCGGCGTTTTGGTAGGCGGCGGTGTTGAAGGACGCGCTGGAGACGAGCAGGTTCTCGACGATGTTGGTCAGGTCCGGGTAGACCGCCGCCGTGTCGCTGATGATGAGGTCGTAATCCCGGGCGCCGTTTTTGTCGAGCACCTTGCCCATGAGGTACGGGTAACTATCATCAACATTAACCGGGATAATCTTGACCGTAATACCCAGATACGCGAGACTGTTTCGGATGAACTGTGCCCGCGCCATGTTGATGGGGAGCCAGGCGTCCACCACAAGGGTGCATTCAAAGCCGTCAGGATACGCTGACTGGTCCAGATACGCTTTGGCGCGGCGCAGGTTGTAGTCGTAGCCTTCGACGGCCGCGAGGTAGGCTTCCCACCTGGCCGCGTCGCCGCCGTAGAGCGAAGGGCCGAAGAGCAGCGTGGTGCCCGGGGGGCCGGCCCAGGCGCCGATTTCATCATTCATTTTGTATATGTCGATGGCGTGGGACAGCGCCTTGCGCACGTTTTTGTCGTTGAAGGGGGGCCGCCCCGTGTTGAGGGCCAGGAAGATGACGCCCATCGAATCGGTGGCGCTCACTTTGAACCTGGGGTTGTCGGCCAGGACGTTGAGGCGCTCCAGGGCGATGAACATGGTGAAGTCGACGCTCTCCGCCTGGAGCGCCGCGAGGCGTATGCTGCTGTCGCTGAGCACCATGAACACAATCTCCTTTACATGATTGGCGGCGAGGGCCTCTTTGTCCCAGTAGCGCTCGTTCCGTTCCAGGGTGATGCTTTCGTCGGGTATCCAACTCTTGCACACGAAGGGCCCCGTCGCCAGGATGCCGCCCTCCGGCGTACCGAAGTTTTCGCGGTGCGCCAGGTAGTACGCCTTGCTGATGACGATCCCCGCGTAGGTCGCAAGGGCGTACTTGAATATTGCGGAGGGGTGCTTAAGGTGCGCGGTGAGAGTCCAGCCGTCAATACTGAAATGATCTACCGCCTCCATGCAGATGGCGAAATCGTTGTTGTCTTCGCCCTTTCGCGCCCGCTCCAGCGAGAAGAACACGTCATCCATGGTCATGGGGGTGCCGTCGGAAAAGGTGACGTTCGGGCGCATCTCGTACACGTAGGTGAGGTCGTCCGCCTGGCGCCACTTACTGGCCAGCACCGGCACGACGCCGCCTGACCCGTCGAAGCCCAGGACGCCCTCGGTGAGTTGCCGCACCACCTGCACCGACTCGTACTCGATGGCCAGGCCGGGGTCGAGGGAATTGATGTCCGCGTCAAGGGCGATGCGGAAGACGATCCCCGAGTCCTTTGCCGCGCAGCCCGAGAGCGCCAGCGCGCCCAGCGCCGCCATACCCGCTGCCGCAAGGGCGGCCCAATAGGCGGCCCGAGGGGCTTTGTGTTTCATGAAATCTCCTTTCAGGATGAGTATACCGAAAACGCGAAAAAAGGGGTAGTGGGGAGTAGGCAGTGGGGAGTGGGGTGCGCGATGCGGGGGCGCGGGGTGGACAGCAATGTCAAAAAGTACGGGACGGGGGGGGGGGCAGAAAGGAGATGCCGCGCCTCCGCGCGCCAGAGAACGGCGCGGCCGCGATACCGCGCCCTTATACCTGCAGCAGCAGTTCCCGCTTGGCGCCCGCTGTTTTGGGGATGGCGACGATTTCCAGACCCATGCCGAGGCTTTTCACATAGTCGATGAGCATGGAGACGCCGATGTCCTTCCGCCGCTCCGGATTGGGCACGGCGGCGGTTTTGCCCTGCGGAGAGCCGTATTTTTTCCGCATTTCCTTCAGCCTGCCGTATCAGATCTTTGTAAAATCGCTTTCCGTTTTTGCCTTTTTTGTCCCCGCCCATAAGGAGCAATGCCTTCCGTTCAGGATCAAAAATATAGGCAACCCGAAAAATATGCGCTTCAGTTTTTGCCCGCAGTTCTTTTAGGTTCGCCAGACTGCTTCCCTTGAGTGTATCCGCATAAGGACGGCCCAAATGGGGACCATGTGTTCCGAGCAAATACACTTTTGCCCGGATAACAGCTTTATCCCCGTCAGACTGTTCCGCGAACCATGCGTCATACGCTTCGCTGGTGATTACTTCCCAATACTCATAGAGTTATTGTATGAAATCAAGATAGCAATGTCAAGGTAGCGCAGTATGCCATCGAAAATGTAACCGAAAGGGGGCGGGGCGGCGCGGAGGATGGGGCGCCTTGCGTTCATGGGGCCTCGAAGGGGAGCGCGCCCTGGGCTTCGAATGCGCCGCGAAGGGCGGAGAAGCCGGCGGCGAAGGACTCGGGGGCGTAACTGTAGAGGGCGAGGGCCGCGTCGGCCCAGCGGGCGCGGGTGAGGTAGCCGGGGTTGAGGGCGGAGAAGACGATGACGCGTTTGTTGAGGCCCCGACAGGCTTCGAGGATGGGGAGGCCGGCGGCGGCGGAGAGGCAAAAGATGAGGGTGTCAGCGCCGCGGGCGAGGCGCTGGATTTCTTCGGCGCTGTCAGGGGTGTACCAGTAGACGGCCGCGCCGGGGTAGGCGGCGCTTCCGGCTTTGAAGAAATCGCCGAACTGGCCGGCGAGGAGGACCCGGCCCGCGGCCTCGGGCCTGAGGGGGAGGGCATCCGCGCCCTGCACGATGGTGACGCTCCGGGCGGCGAGGTCCTGGAAGAAGGCGGCGCGGCCGCTGTTCGCGGCCAGGCCCCTGAGCGCGGCCTGGGGGTCGGGGCGCAGGGGGGGGGCGGAGGGGCCGCGGAGGGCCCGGAGTTTGGTTTCGAGGATGCGGCGCGCCGCGTCATGGACCCGGGCGCGGAACGCGCTTTCGCTCCGCATGGCCTGGAGGAGGCTGTGCCACAGCGGGGCCTCGAGCGAGGGTATGTTTGAGAGGAGGATGACGTCATTGCCGGCCGCGAGCGCCTGCTTCGCCGCGCTGGCGAGGCTCCCCGCGTAGTCGGTCGCGCCCATCATCACCAGATCGTCGGTGATGACTATGCCCTCGAAGCCCATCTTCTCGCGGAGGACGTCATGGAGGAACCAGCGGGAAAGGGACGCGGGGGCCTCGCCCGCCGGGGTCGCGGGAAAGGCGATGTGTCCGCTCATGAGCGCGGGGATTTTTTCGCGGGCCAGGAGCCGGTAAGGGATGAGTTCCCGCTCCCAGAGGGTCTCGAAGGAGGCGTAGACGCGGGGGAGCGTGCCATGCGAGTCGAGGTCGGTGGCCCCATGGCCGGGAAAGTGCTTGGCGGTGGGGATGACGCCGGCGGCGAGGAGGCCCTTCATGAAGGCCGCGCCGAGGAGCCCGGCGGCGGCAGGGCCGCTTCCGAAAGAGCGGGTGCCCACGAGGAGGGACTGCGGGTTCGTGAAGAGGTCCACATTGGGGGCGAAGTTCATGTTGATGCCGAGGAGCGCGAGCTCCGCGCCGATGCCGCGGCCCGCGAGGTACGCGTCGATGGGCCTGCCGGACGCGCCGAGGGCCATGTTGCCGGGGGTCTCGCTCGTCGCGCCCTTGATGTGCCTGACCATGCCCCCCTCCTGATCGGTGGCGATGAGGAGCGGGATGCCCTGCCCGGAACTGAGCGCGGCCTCTTGCAGCGCGGCGATGGTCTGCGCGAGCCGGGCGCTGTCGTCCGTGTTCCAGCCGAAAATCTTGATGCCGCCGATACGGCGCTCGCGGACCCAGCGGAGGATCAGCGGGGAAGGCTCCGCGCCCCCCCACGCCAGCATGATCGTCTGGGCCAGGGCCTCCTCGTCCGTCATGGCCTCCGCGAACACGGCAGCCAGGGCCTCAGGCGGGCGCGGGTCGTCCCAGGCGGGCGTCCCGGCGCCCGCCGCCGCGGGGAAGGCGGCGCAAAACGCGGCGATGCAGAGCGCGGCGCAGAGCGCGGCGAGGGGATGCCTGCGCGCGCGGAGGGGGGGGCGCGGCGCGGCGAGGGGATGCCTACGCGTCAAAAGCGCTCCCGCTCTTCGACCGTTTCCCATTTTTCGGCGGCGGCCGCGAGGAGCGCCACGTAAATGACGGTCCCCAGGTCGAGGGACATACCCAGTTTGAGTTCCCGCGCGGTCGAGTACTCGACGAACACTGACGAGTAGGCCGAATAGCGGAAGAGGTTCGTGGGAAAGTAAAAAAACCGAAAGCCCGCGCCCCCGTAAAAACGCCCGGGCCGGCTCAGGTCGGGGGGGAAGACAGCGGCGCCGCCGTCGCTCTGAATCTGCCAGCTGCCGCGCAGGTAGAGAGCCCCGTACAGTTGCCCGCGCACGGAGAAGAGGTTGTACGACACTTCGGCCGGCAGTACCGCGTAGTAACTGAACGCGCCGTCATCGCTTAGCGTGTTGTCGTGAAACTCCATGAGCGAGAGCCCGCACCCGAAGCCGTACGGAAAATGCCAGTTCAGTTTGACGAATGAAAATGCCCCGTTCGCCGTGTTATGCAGGGGATCGTAGAAAAACGCGACATCCCCGAGCGCCCAGCCGAATTTGGTCTGCGCCTCCGCCCCAAGCGCCGCCCCCAAAAGCAGGGCCCCCGCTGCCAGTCTTTTTTTCATAGAGTGAGTATAGCGCTTCCGGGGGGGAAAGTGAAGGGGGGGCGCGGAGCGCTTGGGGAGTGGGGAGTAGGGAATAGGGAGTGGGGGGCGTGATGCGGGGGCGGGGGTGGTTGCGAGGGGGCGGAGGGAGGGGCGCTTGGAAGTGGGGCGTGATGCGGGGGTGCGGGGTAGATGCGAGAGAGGGCTGTGGGGTGCCTCACTCCACGCCTTGGCCCCACCGTCACTCCGCGCTTTAAGCGCGGAGTCTCGCTTGCAAGTAGATTCCGCGGTTAAACCGCGGAATGACGGAGGGGCAAGCCATGGAATGACAAGCGCTGAAGCGCCCGGCTGGAAACTGGCGCTGCCCCCTCCCAGAGGGCTAAACTTGTCCCATATCTTTAGCCCACTCTGAAGAAACAGGATTTTAAGAATTTAACCGCGAATTATGCTAATGAACGCGAATTTTATTAAGAGTAATATTCGCGTAAATTCGT
>JAISTO010000164.1 GCA_031272575.1 Treponema sp.
ACAGATTTTTTATTACTAATCGTGTCTTTAATTTGGTGAAAATCGGTGATTATCTGTGTCTATCTGTGTAAATCTGTGGATAAATTCTTAATCTAAGTTATGGGACAAGTTTAGCCCCGAAGCCGGCGCGTCTGTCTCCGCGTCGTACACCACCACTAATGTCCCGCCCTGGATAGGGAGTAGGGAATGGGGAGTAGGGAGTGGCTGGCGCTGCGCCTTGAGCGCGGACTGCGGACGGGGGAGATTCCGCGGTCGAGCCGCGGAATGACGTTTGCGGGACGAGCCGCGGAATGACGAGGGGGTGCTTACAGCCGGCAGCCAATCCCGACACGGGCGAAGACGCCGTTGTTGGCGGACAGGTACCCGAAGCCGTAGCGGTCCGCGAAGGCGCGGTCTTTCAAAAAAACCTCGCTGAGCACGGTGCCCGCGTAAAACACTTCGGTGCGCAGGAAGAGCCGCTCCGTGAGGGGGCGGTCCCAGCCGGCTCCGGCGATCACATTCAGCATTAAGCCGAGGGACAAGTCGTAGCCCCCGTTTATGCCGGCAAAGGGGTACACCGATTCGGCGCGCGATCCCGCGCGTCCTGAGCCGCGCGTCTTGAACGGATACTTCCCCAGAACCGCGGCGTTGATATTGATCTTCGCGCCCGTGAAGTAATCGAGCAGGCCGAAGCCGGCGCTTATTTCCAGCGCGACCTCCAGGTACTGCCAGTCGACGAAGCCGAAGTAGCCCGTGTCGATGAACGCGCCCGAAAGCGCGACCCTATCCCAGAGGTAGGTTTTAATTTCAAGCCCGGCCGCGTTTCCCCCGCCCGCCGAGCGGGGCAGCGCATAGAGCGCGGCCGCCTGCCACAGCGCAAGACCGCACACCAATATGCGGCGCGTTTCTTTTTTCATCCTGACTATTCTCCCGCGTAGTTAAAATACACCTGCACACTTAAATCGTTGTTTATGGTGATAAGAGTCGTCCCCATACGATCCTCGTCGTGGTACCCGTTGGGGCCGGTCTTGAGGCCGTACACAAAATGAATCCCCTGGTACACGTAATCGAGCACATTGACATGATCATGTCCGTTGAAGATATGCGTCGTGCTTTGCAGTGCTTTCATCTTTTGAAACATACCGCTGTTCACTTTAGGCGGCGTCGGATTTTCGCGGAACGCAAAACGCTCCCCTGCGGGGTCCTCCGCCTTCAACTGCCTTCGCGCATCGTCTATTTCCGGCAGCGGAATATGAAAGAAGGCCAGACTCTTTACCACAGCGGCCGCTGGGTCCTGCGCGCGGCGCGCAGCGCTTATCCCCTCGATATACCACTCGTACCATGCAATCTGTTGGGGATAGATGCAGTCGTATCCCAATATATACCGGTGCTTGTTGCTGTCGATACACACGAACGCGTAGAGGATGTTCCCCGCTTCGTCTACCAGATTGATGCCGTAGTTTCCGCAGCCGGGAATGTTCGACGGCCCCCGTGTAAAAAGCGCATTTTTCCCCGCGCTGTATATTTCCGTTATTTTTTCATTGTTGAAAACCCCCTGCCCGTCATGATTTCCCAGCACAAGCGCGTAAGGCGTTTCGAGGGTATCCAAAAAGTGAATAAGCCTGACCGCCGGTGCATAATTCGACGCCTGGTTGAAAATGTTATCACCGGTCAGGACTATGAGGTCGGGCCGGTCCCGCTGTACCGCGTCCTGTATGATGCGGAGCGCGCGCGCATCGTCCGACTGGGGGTCGTCAAGGTGCACATCGGCCACCTGTAAAATGCGGAAAGAGATACCCGCCTGTTTCGTCATGCGCGCGTAATCGTCCGCGTTGAACACGTCAGAGGGCGTCCACTCGCTGCCGGCCTCCAGCGGGTCCGCGCACGAGGCCGCCAACACAAGCAAAGATGCCGCCGCTGCCGCAAGGCGCGCGCCGCAAGAGGGGGAGCGTTTCATGCGGCAAGCATAGCGCGAAACAGGCCGGCAGTCAAGGGGGGCGGGGTAGGGAGTGGGGAGTGGGGGTGGGGAGTAGGGAATGGGGAGTAGGGGTGGGGAGTAGGGAATGGGGAGTAGGGGTGGGGAGTAGGGAATGGGGAGTAGGGAGTAGGTGCTGAATTTGAAAGTTTCTGGTACTACCGGCATACATAGTAGTACTACGAAAAACTTTCGAACCACGCCCCCACTCCCCAAGCGCTCCGCGCCCACCCCGCTGCCCTCACTCGCAAGTACCCCCCGCTCTCGCATCACGCCCAAGTCCCAAGTCCCAATACTTAGGGAATGGGGAGTAGGGGGCGCGGAGCGCTTAGGGAGTAGGGTATGCTTGGCGCGTAAGTTGCGCGGACTACCGAATAGTTTCACGGTAGTACGCGCAATCCACTTGCAACGCGCACCCTACTCCCCACTCCCTATTCCCCCTCCCCCCCCTCATCTGCTATACTCCCCCCATGAGCGCCTTCAGATCCGCGGTGGATGTTTTCGACTGGCTTTCGGGGTATATCAACCTCGAGCGGGGGCAGCAGGTGCCCAACTGGAACCTCGAGCGTATGCGGGCCCTCGCGGCATTGGCGGGGCATCCTGAAACCTGCGCCCCGGCCCTGCATATCGCCGGCTCCAAAGGCAAGGGCTCGGTCACCGCGATGCTGGCCGCCTCCCTCGAGGCGGCCGGCATCCCCTGCGCCCGTTACCTTTCGCCGCACGTCCAGGACCCCCGCGAGCGCATCGCCAGGGGGGCGGGCTTTTTCCCGGATGCCGTCTACGCCGCGGCAGGCGAGCAGGTCCGCCGCGCCGCCGGGCAGCCCCTCCCCCCGGCCCTCTTTCCGCCTGGTGAAGCGCCCACCTACTTCGAACTCCTCAGCCTCTGGTTTTTCCTCTGCGCCCGCGAAGCCCGCTGCGAAGCGCTCGCGGTCGAAACCGGACTCGGCGGCCGCCTCGACGCGACCAACATCATCACGCCGCGCGTCTCGATCATCACCCCCATCGAACTGGAGCACACCGCGATACTCGGCCCCACCCTTGCCGCGATCGCCCGCGAAAAAGCCGGCATCATCAAAGCGGGGCGCCCGGTAGTCTGCGCCCCTCAGGCCCCGGAAGCCCTTGCCGTCCTCCGCGAAACCGCCGCCGCATTGGACGCCCCCTTTTTCTATCTCCCCGACTGCGCGAAAATCAGTGACATCCGCGCAAGCGAGGAGGGCACGTTTTTCCATCTGGATCTTTTTGATAATGAGGGGGGGGCGATTACGCCGCACATTGCTGCGCAATGTGCTTCCCGCCCCCCCCCAGGCCCCGCCCCCCCCCTGACGGGTACCTGGTTCACGGCGCTCGCTGGCAGGGCGCAGGCGCAGAACGCGGCGCTGGCGCTCCTCGCGCTGGGCATCGCCTTCCCCGGCATTACGCGCGAGACCCTGCGGCAGGGCCTCGCGCGCGTTTACCTCCCCGCGCGCTTCGAGCGCTATGCGCCGCCCGCCCCCCCTGCCGCCCCGATCATCCGTGACGGCGCTCACACGCCGGAGAGCATCAGGGCCGTCACCGAGACCTTCACCACGCTCTACGGCAGGGGGGGCGCGCTCGTCTTCGGCTGCGCCGCTGACAAGAATGCCCCCGCCATGGCGCGCCTCCTCTGCCCGGCCTTCTCCCGCGTCATCATCACCGCGCCGGGCACCTTCAGGGCCGGCGCCCCGGATGCCGTCTACCAGGCCTTCACCGCGGAAGCCGCCGCGCTCAGCGCCAAAGGGCCCCCCCAGGCCGCCCCCGCGATCAGCATCACCCTTAACCCCGACACCCAGGCTGCCCTCGCAGAGGGCCTCGCCCTCGCCCGCTCCGGCCTCCCCCTCCTCGTCACCGGCTCCTTCTATTTGGCCGGCGCGCTCCCTTGATCCCAGCAGCCTGTAGCACTTTGAATAATTCGATAAAAAATTCGCGTGATTTCACGCTTTTCGAGGCTGCTGCGGACAAAGTCCGCTGGGAGTTTGCAGGGGAGAAAATTGCGCAAAAGCGCAATTTTCTTTATCGAACAGCGCAAAGCGCTACAAACTCCTGGGGGGTACTCTGTTCGGTACAGTGACCTTTTTTCGGGTTTTGTCTTTTTTTGCGCCTAATGCCCTCTTGCGCAGCGAAGTACGCGGTCATTGCACGTACTTCCAAGCACCTCGTACATTAGCCGCGCAAACAGCCTTCTAATCATTTTCCCCGTCCGTTCCCTGCCCAATAAGGGCGCACAAGCGCAACATTTTCCCCGTATGACGGAGGAAAAGCCCGGCAGACCTGTCTATGCGTTTGTCCTGCCTTGATCCAAGATGAGTCTACTCCGAAAAGTCAGCAATTAAGAAAGTAAATTCTTGACTTTTTGGAGGGGACTCAAGTTTTGGTGATTTTGAGAATTTTCTCAGAATAAAAAAGTAAACGCCGATGCCCTGCCCCGTTAAAAACCCGCTTCCCGCAGAAACGGGAAGCGGGGGCTTACCCCAAAGAGCAGCCCCTCTCGCGGGAGCCCCCTGTCTAAGCGGCGTCCAAAGCCTTGTCGATGAAGGCTTTG
>JAISTO010000165.1 GCA_031272575.1 Treponema sp.
TTATTAGCCCGAACGACTATCGATCTAAATTTGACCGATACTTTTTTCTTAAATCTGATGCGTAAATGTAAAATTGCTGGCCTGCCCACTTGTAAGTGGGCAGGCGGTTCAATGGCCCCGGAAAAACCACATATACACCACATAGAAGACCGGCGCGGCCAGCGCGATAGAGTCCACCGAATCGAGCACCCCGCCCCGCCCCGGCATAATCGTGCCTGAGTCTTTTATGCCGGAACTCCGTTTGAACACCGACTCGCCCAGATCGCCGAGTATGGCGGCGAGGCCGGTCGCAAAGCCGAGCACCGTCGTGCCGGCCGCGCTCGGCGCTGCCGAGGACTCGAAGGCCTCGGGGAAGAGCAGCCCCGCGGCCGTGCCCACGAGGGTCGACGCGGTAAGACCCGAGGCAAAGCCCGCGATGCTCTTGTTCGGGCTTGCCGGGATTATCCCGCGGTTCCCCTTGCCGAAGAGCATACCCGCGGCCCAGGCGATCGAGTCCCCGGCAAACACGATGAACAAAAACGCCAGGATGACGACACTCGAAAGCGGGCTTTCACTTTCCGGCTTAAAGGACATACGGATAATCCACGCGAGGAAGAGCCCCGGGTAGATCATCACCGCGAAGCCGGCCGCGACCCTGCTCGCGCAGTCCGCCAGTTTCGACAGGGGGTAGAAGGCACGGGAGACGAGGAGCCAGGACGCGCCGAGCGCGATCATCGCGAGGAGGGCGTTTTCATTCTGGGCGAAACTCACCTCGAGCGTCATGGCGATGGGGCCAAGCCCGCCCAGCACCAGGGTCTCCGGTATCGAGATGACGAGGCGCTTCTTCTTTAGGATGTGCTGAAACTCAAGCGCCCCCAGTATCGACACCAGAATGACGAGGATGTTGAGCGCCAGGTGATTGCGGTACGGCAATCCCCACACAAGAAAAAAAATGACCGGGCATCCGACGAAGAAGATGAGGAGCCTGGGGAGGATTTTTTTCATTCTGATACCCCCCCGAACTTCCGCTCGCGGCTGCTATAGTTTTCGATGGCGGCCATTAAGTCAGGCTTGTCCCAATCGGGCCAGAACTTCGGGGACACGTACAACTCCGCATAGGCCCCCTGCCAGAGCATGAAGTTGCTCGTGCGGAACTCCCCCGCCGTGCGGATGATCAGGTCGGGCGGGGGCACGTCCGGGTTGTCCAGATGCGCCTCGAAGATCGCCTCGGAGAAGGGCCGCCCGTCCCCGGCCTGGTCCGCCGCGAGGGCCCGGTTCGCCGCGCGGACGATCTCGTCGCGGCCCCCGTAGTTGAGCGCGAGGATCACCTGCATGCCGGTAAAGCCCGCCGTCTCCGCTATCGCATCCTCCAGTTCCTGCTTTACGTCCGGCGGGAGGCCGGAAAAGTCCCCCGCATGGCGTATGCGGATGCCGTTTTCGCGGTAGAAGGCCAGTTCGCCGCAGAGGTACTGTTTCACCAGATCGAAGATGAAGGCCACCTCCTCGGCCGCGCGCTTCCAGTTTTCGGTCGAGAAGGTGTAGAGCGTGAGGTAGCGGACGCCGAGATCGCTCGCGGCCTTGACGATGCGCTTGGCCGCGTTGAGCCCCTCGAGATGCCCTGCCGAGCGGGCGAGGCCGCGCCCTTTTGCCCACCTGCCGTTGCCATCCATGATGATGCCGATGTGCGGGGGTATCATCAGACCTCCGTTATCTCTTTCTCTTTCTCTTCAAGGATGCCGTTCACCTTTTCGATGTACGAATCGGTGAGTTTTTGCAGTTCCTCGCCGGCCTTTTTTTCCTCGTCCTCGGTGAGCGCGCTCTCCTTCAGCAGTTTTTTCAGTTCCTCGTTGCAGTCCCGCCGCACATTCCGTATCGAGACCCGCGACTGCTCCGCCTGGCCCTTCGCCACCTTTACCAGCTCTTTGCGGCGCTCCTCCGTAAGCGGGGGGATCGCGATGCGGATCACCTTGCCGTCGTTGGACGGGTTGAGGGACAATTCCGACGAGCGAATCGCCTTTTCGATCTCGCCCATAAGGGACTTGTCCCAGGGCTGGATCACGATGAGGCGGGCCTCCGGCACGGAGATGTTCGCCACCTGATTCAGCGGCGTCTTGTCACCGTACGCGTCGACCCGCAGTTTGTCGAAGAGCGCGGCGGACGCGCGCCCCGTCCTGAGGCCGGCAAAGCCCTCCTTCAGGGCCGCGGCCGTTTTTTTCATCCGCTCTTCCGCGGCCTGTATTGCGGTGTGCATACTAGGCCCCCACTTTGAAGTAGAGGTAGCCCGTCACCTTAAGTGCTGCGCCCGCGGCCTTGCCCGTCTCTTCCAGCACCTTCGCCACAGTGCTTTTTTCCTCTTTGACGAAGCCCTGATCGAGCAGGCAGATAGAACTGAGGAACTTGTTCAACTTGCCCTTGAGTATGCCCTGCAGCACCCCCTCGGGCTTTCCGGCCAGGCTCTCGTCCTGGGCCATCTGCGCGCGGAAGATCTCCTCGTTCTCTTTGACGAAGGCCGGGGCCACCGCGTCGCGCGAGATCGCCTGCGGCACAGCCCAGGACACGTGCAGCGCCAGGTCGTGCGCCAGGGCCTGCACTGCCGGCAGCGCGAGCGCCTCGCTCTTGTCCGACGCGAGGCGCACCGCCACGCCGATAGCGCCGTCCCCATGCAGATAGGTGGACAGCAGTTCGCCCGGCCCCGCGTCCAGAACCGCAACGCGCTTCAGGCTCATGTTTTCGCGGATCTTCGCGGCCAGGTCCGACACCATTTCGCTCAGTTCGGGCGTCACCTCGGTGTAGCCCTTTTCGAGGGCCCGCCCGGCGATCGCCTCGCCCAGCGCGATAAACTCCGGGTTCCGCGCCACGAAGTCCGTTTCGGACGCCAGTTCCACCAGCACCGCGCGTTTGCCGTTTTCCTTCGCAAAAATGCGGCCCTCGTTCGCGGCCCTGCCGGCCCGCTTCTCCACCGCGGCCAGGCCCCGCTCCTTGAGCAGTTTCTCGGCCTTCGCGGCGTCGCCCTCGCACTCGGCAAGGGCGTTCTTGCATTCCATCATGCCCGCGCCCGTTTTTTCGCGCAGGGCCTTTACCTCAGCGGCGCTAATCGCAGCCATAGTGATACCTCCTGAATAGTTTTTATAGGGGGGGGCGATTACCATTCCGTTTTTCCGTAAGGGCGCGATAATCGCGCCCCCACTCGTCCGCCCCCCCCTCGCCCGCACTTCGTTGCGGGCTCCCCCCCTTACTCTGCCTCGAGCGGCGGCTCGCGGTACAACGGCGGAGCCGCCCCTTCCCCATCGAGCGCCTCCGCGGGGGCCTCCGCCGGCTCCGCATACGGCAGAGCCTCCGGCTCCGCCTCCGGCTCCGCCGCCGCCACCGGCCGCGCCTCGCCCGTCGACGCGTACGCGTCAATGTCGATCTCGCGGTCTTCTTCTTTAACCGAGGCGTCCGTGCTGACGGCATCGAGGCCATCGTCCTCGTTTTCGAGCGTCTCGATGATCTTGAGGCCGCCCTCGTTATCCGCCTCGATGACCGCGTTCGCGATGATCTGCGTGAACAGCGTGATCGCGCGGATGGCGTCGTCGTTGCCCGGGATCGGGTAGTCGATGCCCTCCGGGTTGCAGTTCGTGTCCACCACCGCCACGATGGGAATCCCCATGCGGCGCGCCTCCGCCACCGCGATGGCCTCCATGCGGGTGTCAATGACGAACAGGATGCCCGGCAGTTTCGCCATTTCCTTTATGCCGCCCAGGTTCTTCTGGAGTTTGGCGCGCTCCTTTGCCAGAGCCGCGACCTCTTTCTTGGTCAGGTTCTCGAAGGTGCCGTCAATCTCCATTTTCTCCAGTTTTTTGAGCCGCAGGAGTGACTTTTTGATCGTCACGAAGTTGGTGAGCATACCGCCGAGCCAGCGGTTGTTCACGTAGTACATACCGCAGCGCTCAGCCTCTTTCTGGATCGCCTGCTGCGCCTGTTTCTTGGTGCCCACAAAGAGCACCATCTGGCCCGCCAGAGCCACTTTTCGCACCGCATCGTAGGCGTCTTTTATCGCCTGTATCGTCTTTTGCAGATCGATGATGTGGATGCCGTTCCGTTCCGCGAAGATGTATTTCTTCATCCGCGGATCCCAGCGTTTTACCTGATGTCCAAAATGGACGCCTGATTCAAGCAGGCTTTTCATGGTAACTACCGCCACGCTTCCTCCTTGAGCAGGGTCTCCCCCGCCGCCCTTCTCTGTATCTCACCGCCCGGCAAGCCCGAAACCCCGCGGACGGCGGAAAAATATGCCCCCACCAGGGAGCGGTGTCCGGCAGTCTAAAAGACTGCGACAGTCTAAAAAGACTGCTTAAGAACATCGTTAGTATGCAAAAAAAAGAATTTTTAGTCAAGAGGGGGGGCGCGGCCTACGGCCGCTTGGGGAGTAGGGAGTAGGGAGTGGCTTGCGCTTAGCGCGTAAGTTGCGCAGACTACCGGATAGTTTCACGGAGTACGCGCAACCCACTTGCAACGCGCACCCTACTCCCCACTCCCCATTCCCTATTCCCTACGCACCCCGCGCCCTCGCAACACGCACACGTCCCAATTCCCACGTCCCAATTCCCAACGCACGTCGCAACGCTCCCCCCGTCCACCCCGCGCCTCCGCACTGCACCGCCTCCCCCCCCCGTTACGCAAAAAAGGGTAAGTAATCGCAGCCAAAAATCTCCAAAAAGCGCTTCCCTTGAGGGATGCTTTTCACGCGGCACTATAACTATAGGTCAGTTTTATGACCCTTATTCCATTTTCTTACCCTCGTTTATTGCCCATTGCGGGGGGATACTCCTGATTTGCCCCGGCCCCGTAAAGGCCGCGCAAATATGGCAATCCCGCGCTGCGGGACTGTCGCTCCTCCGCCTTGAGGCGGGGGTATCACAAGACGGCGGGGATAGACCCGCGAAGGAGGGCTTTTCTATGAAACAGAAAAGCTTAATAAAGGGAACCAGTATTATGCTGCTGCTGGTTCTCCTGAGTGGCTGCGTCAGCACCACTATGATGCACGTTAACGCGACCGAACCAAACGGGAGGCCGGTTAATGATGCGACAGTTCTGGTTAATGGGGAGATGGCTGGAGTAACTCCCAATGCCAGTACCGAAGTTTCCAACTTTGTTGGAACTGCTGTGGAAATATCCGTAGCGAAAGACGGTTATTTCCCATCTAAGACTGAAGCCGTCAATGTGGTTTTTGGTCTTTTGTTGAACATCTTTGCATTTTTCTGGGCTTCCGGTCCCAAGGCACAGCAAAATGTGATTCTGATTCCTGACGAAGCAGCAGCAGGAGAAGATAAGTAAGCCGCTTCCCCCTCCCCGCAAAGATTGGATTCCACTGACAAATCCTTTGAATGACATCAACAGCGGGGCAGGGGGTACCTGGCGGCAATCATAGTGTCATGTCCGAAACGGATAGCGCTATATTTCGAAAAGTGAGCCCACCCCGAAAACAAGGAATCTTTAAAACAGTCCACAGATAGCGTAACCATGTTGCGTCACCAATTAAAGACACGATTAGTAAATCTGTGACGCAACGAAGTTGCGCTATCTGTGTCCATCTGTGGATAAATTCCTAATCCTGACTTTTCGGAGGAGACTCACTTTGTGACGGGAAACGTACTACCGGCTTTAAGGCGCCGCTAAACAGTCTGCGAGGCTTTTTAGCGGCGCCTTGCAGCGCAGAGGCGCTATAGGCGCTTCACATACCCGTATGGGTGTGCATCTTAATGGGAAGGAGGCTTAATGTATGAGTTTTGCAATAGTTATACGCATTACCCGTAACACCGTTTTGCGTATTCAATTAAGTATTTGTGTCAAATTAGCGTAGGCAAGTGTGATGACTGTTTTGCGGCATTACCGAGTATTGCCTTATTATGAGTCAATTTTTTTACGAGTAGTATAACTATTGTTATTTTGCCCCCGGCCCCGGCCACAAGCCGCAGGCAGGGGGCTTTTTTTGAGGGCGCACGCCGCCGGAACCGGAGACAAGGATGCCCTGGCTCTGATCAGAGAGAATGCGATTCGAGCGGAAAGAATGACAAGCGCGGACGTACCCGCGACTACTCCCCACTTCCCACTCCCTATTCCCTACTCCCCATGACCCCTTGCACAAAAGCCCCGCTTACCATAAGATCTCCTCATGCGGATATTCAAGACTACCTGGTTCGACCGCTTTGCCGCAAAAGAGGCCATCAGCGACGATGAACTGCGAAGCGTCGTGAACGAGTTGGAGGCAGGGCAGCCTGACGCGAACCTGGGCGGCGATGTTTTCAAGATGCGTCTCGCGAGGCCGGGCGCGGGGAAGTCCGGCGGGTATCGGGTGGTCGTGTTTTTCAGGGCCGGCGAGAGGACGTTCTTCGTGTATGGTTTCGCGAAATCGGACCGGGGAAACCTAAGCAGAAGGCAACTAAAAGATTTTAAGACGGCTGCAAAAAGGTCTCTTGCTTATACCGATGCGCAGATTGATCAACTGATCAAGACTCACTGGTTCATAGAAGTTAAGGAGGAAACATGAAACAGTATCGTGATGAAATTGCCATGGTGTGCCATGAAATGATGAAAGCGGGACAGAGCATAGGGGCAGTCAGTGACGCCGAGATGCAGAAGTTTGAAAAGCATTGC
>JAISTO010000095.1 GCA_031272575.1 Treponema sp.
GCGCCAGGTTGGCGAGCACCTCGTTCACATTAATGTTGATGGATGTACCCGCCCCCCCTTGCAGCGCGCAGGTCACAAAAAGGTCACTTGACGAAAACGACTCTTCCCGCTCCAGGAGCGCGTCGCAGGCGGCGGCTATCGCGCGGTATATTTCATCCCTACCCCCCCCCTCCCTTCCCGCAAGTTTTTGATAAGTGACTGCCGCCGCTTTTTTTACCAGCACAAACGCGCGCAAGAGTTTCGGGTGCACCGGCCGGTAAGAAAGCGCGAAGTTTTCTTTTGCCCGCAGACTCTGCAGGCCGTAGAGCGCGTCATCGGGGATTTCCCGCCCGCCGAGAAAGTCTTTTTCAACACGCATAAGTTTAAGACAGGCGGGCCTTTGCGATAAAGGCGCTCAATGCGGGACTGGGTTCTTCTACAAAAAAGCCCGTCGAGTGCCTGCCCTGCCTGAAGGAGAGCCAGCGCACGACCACCGGCGCCTCGAAGGAGGCCAGGCCGCTCTCGGGGGCGGGGGTTATGGTGATGCGGCAGCGGGCGCCGGGTTCAAGCGCCGGAGCCTCCGCGCTGAGGATAGAAAACCCTTTTTCGCTGAGGTTTTTTATCTGCACCTCCGCGTGAAAGCCGTCTATACCCACGGCCGCGGCCACTTCGCCCGCCTGTTTTTTCATTCCTACCCCAGATCGTTCACCCGCTCCATCGGCGACACAATTTCCGTTACCCGTACGCCGAAGTTTTCGTCGATTACCACCACCTCGCCCTTGGCGATCGGTTTGTGGTTCACGAGGATGTCGACCGGCTCGCCCGCCAGTTTGTCCAGTTCGATGATCGTACCTTCCCCCATGCTGAGGATCTCTTTGATGAGGCGGCGGGTGCGCCCAAGTTCCACGGTCATCTCCATGAAGACGTCGAGCAGCAGGTTGATGTTTCCCTGCTCCTGGGATACGGCCCGCGGATTCAGCGGGGGGAACTGCACGGGCTGCACACTGGGGCTGCCGCCGTAGCCGCCGCCCCCTCCGAAGCCCGCGCCCGCGCCGAAGCCGCCCGCGCCGAAGCCGCCCGCGCCCAGGCCTGCCGCGCCCAAGCCTGCCGCGCCCGGCGCCGCTCCCTGCGCGGCGGCACTTTTCTGCCGGATGCCGGCCGCTATGCCATGCGCCACCTGGGGCCCGAGCACTTCCCACACCTCGTGGGCGGTTCCATCCCCCAGGTCGAGTTCCCAGTGCACTACCGCGAAATCCCCCTCGGGAAGCGCGGCGGCGGCCTTGGGTACGTTCGCGCCCTCAGGCGGCGCCGACGCGATGCCCTTGCTGCCGGTCTTGTCCGAAAGCGCCTCCGCTTCGGCGTTCACGATGCCGTTCAGCACCTCGCCTATGACGGATATGGCCATCTCGTCCAGCGTAATGTCCGCTTCCTTGGTCATCGCGCTGGCGACCGCCTTCGCGCCGGCCTCCGGCAAAAGGAACGAATGCTCCCCCGGGAACCCCGCGCTGAAGTCAGCCTTTACCGCGGTGACCTTGTCGGGAAGTTCCGGCAGCAGCGCGTCCCGGTTGACGAAACGCACCGTGGGGTTCCGAAGTGACGCGGAGCCCCCAACCGCCGCCGCAAGACTTACGGATTCCGGTTCCGCGGCCCCCTGAAAAAATTGCTCCAGAATAGAGGCATCGTCTTCGGCCCCGCCCTGCGGCACTCCGCCTTGCGAAGCGCTGCTGTCTACCCCGGACAAGAGGGCGTCTATTTCAGCCTGAGAAAGAGCACCGTCACTCATATCATTTCCTCCCCTTCACTAAATTCCTGAAAATCCGCGGCGTCGAGCACCGCTGTCCGTTTTATGATCTGTACCGCCATTTTTTTGCCGATTACTCCCGGCCTGCACAGAAACTTTTTTTTGTTTCCCACATTGAGCGAGTAAGGGTCCCCCACCCGCGTGTTGTAAAGCCGCACCACATCGCCTGCCTTCAGCGCAAGGACGTCCCGTATGGAAATATCAATCTTGCCGAGTTCCGCCACCATGTTCACGTCGATGTCGGCCAATTTCTCTTCGAGAATGTTGATGTTTTCCGGCGTGTTGCCGCGCCGCACCGACGAGTACCAGAACTGCGCCGACAGTTTCCCGATGATAGGTTCGATGGTCAGATAGGGTATGCAGAAGTTCATCATGCCCTCGACTTCCCCCACCTTTGTTTCCAGGGTGACCAGTACGACCATATCGTTGGGCGGCACGATCTGCGCAAACTGCGGGTTCGTGTCGATCTGCCCCAGCCGGGGCCGCAGGTCGATCACCGTGGTCCAGGCCTCCCGCATATTCCCCAGAATGCGGACGATGATCCCCTCCATAACCGAAGTCTCGATGTCCGTGAGTTCGTGCTGGCCCTTCGTGCCCTCGCCCGTGCCCCCGAAGAGCCGGTCGATAATCGAAAAACTGACCGCGGGGTCGATCTCGAGGATGGCGTTGCCTTTGAGGGGGTCCATGTTGATGATCGCCAGGGTCGTGGGCGTGGGGATAGAGCGGATAAACTCCTCGTAGGTGAGTTGATCGACCGACGCCACGTGCACATGGATGATGCTCCGCAGGCTGGCGGAGAGACTCGTGGTAGTAAGGCGGGCGAAGGTCTCGTGCATAATCTGGATGGTCCGGATCTGCTCCTTCGAGAACTTGTCCGGCCTTTTGAAGTCGTAAATCTTGATCTTCCGGGTGTCCGCCGCGGGCCGAAAATCCGCAGGCTCCGTTTCCCCCTGGTTGATCGCGTTGAGTAACTGGTCTATTTCATCCTGCGAGAGTACTTCAGTCATCTATGCCCCTGTTTTAATATCGGCATTTTCGTGCCGGGTGTGAGACTATGCTACGGAGTTTTGTGTGAAATGTCAAGTGGCCTTGACTCACCCCCCTCCCTTTTGCTACAGTATCCGCATAGGAGTAACGCATGGCCCTCAACTGCGGCATTGTAGGACTCCCCAATGTGGGGAAGTCCACCATTTTTCAGGCGCTTAGTTCCGCGCCCGCGGAGGCGGCGAACTATCCCTTCTGCACGATAAACCCCAACGTGGGGATCGCGGACATACCGGACGCCCGCCTCGCGCGGCTTACGGAAATCTTCAAGCCGGCGCGGACCATTCCGGCGTCGGTCGAGTTTGTCGACATAGCGGGCCTGGTGAAAGGCGCGAGCCGCGGCGAGGGGCTCGGTAACCAGTTCCTCTCCCGCATACGCGAGGTGGGGGTCATAGCCCATGTGGTACGCTGCTTCGCGGACCCGAACGTTATCCACGTGAACAACAAGGTCGACCCTGCGGACGACATCGAGACCATCAACATAGAACTGGCGCTTGCCGATCTGGACGTGCTCGAAAAACGGGCGGAAAAAGCCGAGCGGGTACTCAAAGTGCAGGCAAAGGACGAAAAGCGGCAGGCGGAACTCTGCCTGGCGGCGCTCGAAAAAATCCGCCCGCTGCTCGAGGACGGGAAGCCGGCGCGCCAGGCCGCGCTGAGCGACGACGAAAGGGCCGCGGCCGCGGACTGTCACTTTATCACCCTAAAACCCCAGTTGTATGTGTGCAATGTTGACGAGGACGGGGCGCGCGGCTGGGCGGCGGGCAATCCCAACGCGTGGATACGCGCGGTGCAGGAACGCGCCGCGGCGGAGGGGGCGCAGACCGTCGTGATCTGCGGCAAGTTCGAGGCGGAACTGGCGGGCCTTGAAGACGCGGCGGAGCGCGCGGCCTTCCTCGAGGAACTGGGCCTTGCCGAAAGCGGCCTCGCCGCGCTGGCAAAGGCGGCCTACCGGCTCCTCGGGCTCCGCACCTTCTTCACCGCGGGCGCGGACGAGTGCCGCGCCTGGACTATCCGCGCGGGAAGCGCCGCCCCCAAGGCGGCCGGCGTTATCCACAGCGACTTCGAGCGGGGCTTCATAAAGGCGGAAGTCTACGCGTTCGAGGACCTGCTCCGTTACGGCACGGAGGCGAAGATCCGCGAGGCGGGCAAATACCGCGTCGAGGGCCGCGACTACATCGTGCAGGACGGGGATGTGCTTTTTTTCAAGTTTAATGTGTAGATTTTCATAAAAATTCTTTTTTTTTCTCCTGAAAGTGACGTTTTTTCACACGGCGATTCCTTAATAGGGGTGACGCGCGGGCGATCAACGCCGGCGCGGGGCGCCGCGGAAAACGCGGCGCCGTAAGGAGAAGCCATGAAAATGAATGCGTTGATGGCAGGGACGGCGCTGCTGTTCTGCCTGGGCTGCGCGGAAACCGCGGCGGAAAACGCGCAGGCGGCGGAGCCGGCCGAAAACCTCGATCAACTTATCGAGGTGGAGCGCTCCGGGGGTTATGTGAAGGGCCTGGGTATCCTCGAGTCAGGGATACGCGAGCGCGCCGGGGACTTTTTCGGGGCAGTGCTTGCCACGTTCAAGGAACTCTGCTGGGCGCGGGGCTACGGCGGCGTCTCGGCCGAGGACATCGAGCGGGGAATGAATGCCATTATCCAGGGCTTTACGGGCCGGGGGACGGCCTCGGAGCAGACCGCCGCGGCCGCGAAAGGGGCTATCGCTTTTCTGAAAGGCGATTGGCCGGAGGCGCGGCGCCTGCTCGAGGCCGCCAGAGATGCCGAACTCGAGATTGACGGGTTCGCTCACTGGATGCTGCTCGTCTGCGCGCTCGAGGAGGGGGGGGCGCTGCGGCAGGAGCGCTCCGACTACGGGGCGATTCGCGCGCGGTTTCAACTTTTCCCTGAGTACTGGTACCGGGGCGCGCGCGCTCACGCGGGTATTGTGGCGGCCGGCTACGCGGAGCAGTGCATCAACCTGAACCCGCAGGGGCCCTTCGCGGCCGAGTGCCGGACCATCATCGCGCGGTCCCTGGGGCCGGATATCCCCGGGGAGGACCTGCTGTCGAAGGGCGAGATAGACACCCTCATTGCGGAGGCGGTGAAGGCGGAGGAGCCCGCGCGGCTGCGCGGCCTCTTCCCGCTGATCAGCCTGCCGGACAACGCCTACACCGGCTATGCGCTCAGCGCCCTCGAACCGCTCTGCGCCCGTCCCGCATTCCGCGCGTTTTTCGCATCGAGCGCGGCAGGGGCCGGGGGCCGCCTCGCCGAGCGGCTCAACGGCCTGCTCGAAGGGTAGGAGGCCAGGATGTCCAGTGCTCGTATGCGGCCTCGACCTCTTCGGCTCGGGTGTCTATCGAGAGGCTGTCAAGCAGGGCCCGGAAACAGGGGCCGCCTTCCGCTTGAGCCCCCGTGGGGGACTCGTAACACGCGGCGGCAAAGGCAAAACCCCCTGCCGGGATGCTCTCTTCCGCGGCCTCAGCGGCAAAGTCACCATTTATGATGATCTGTAGATGCCGGCCGTAGGCTATCACCCTTAAGTGATGGCCTGCGTCCGCGCGCTCCCGGGGGGCTTCGGTCCAGGGGACGAGGGTCTCGGGGCTGCCGTTTCGGACCACATCCAGGCGGAAGAGGCCCTTTGTCGAGACAAGCAGGCTGTAGTAGGTGCTGTCGTCAATCTTGCGGAAAAGGAAGCCCCCCGCGCCGTACGCGCCGAGGGGCTCGAGCCGCAGACGCGCGTCGATGATCTGGTTTTCCGCGGAAAGCGCGGGGGCATCGACCCACGCGATGCAGCCCGGCCGCTTCAGCGTGAGCGCCAGGCGCCCCTCGCAGGAGGCTTCGTAGGCCGCGCAGGGCCTCAGGTCGAAAGGGCAGGCCCCCGGAGAGGCGAAACCTGGCCGCAGGATGCCCTCGTCGGCCGCCGCGCCGCGGAAACGGCCGCGAAGCCGGCGGAGAACGCGCGAAAAGATGCTCGTGCCGGCCCCCTACACAAGGGTCCTCGCTATGCGGACTATATCCGCGAAGACGCCGCCGGCGGTCACCTGCGCGCCCGCGCCGGGGCCCTTGATTACCATGGGAAGAGTCGCGTAGCGGTCGGTGCGGATGACGACGATGTTATCCGAGTCCGTCAGCGAGAGGAAGGGGCTGCCGGCGCCCTCCTCCCGGAGCGCGAGACGGGCCGAGCCCTCCTCGATGACGGCCATGTAGCGGAGCACCCTGCCCGCGGCGGCGGCGGCGGCGCGGCGCACCTCGAAGGCCGCGTCAGCCTTTTCCAGTTCCCGAAAGAACGCCTCGGTGTCCGGCGCCTCGAAACAGGCCGCCGGCAGGATAGGCTCTATGGCCACCGAGGAAAACTCGAGTGGGAAGCCGCACTCCCGCGCCAGGATGAGCGCCTTGCGGGCCGCGTCCATGGCGTTGAGGTCGTCCCGCGGATCGGGTTCCGTGTAGCCGCGCTCCTTCGCCTCGCGCACGAGCGCGGAGAAGGGTTTGCTGCCATCAAAATTGTTGAAAATGAAGGAGAGGGTCCCGGAGAGCACGGCCTCGATACGGCGCACACGGTCGCCCGAATGGAAGAGGTCCCGCAGCGTGGAGATGACCGGCAGGCCCGCGCAGACCGTGGTCTCGTAGAGGTAGGGGATGCCCCGCTCGCGGGACGAGCCGGTGAGCGCGAGGTAGCGCGCGAGGGGGCCGGCGTTCGCCCGCTTGTTCGGGGTAACCACCGCAATCGCCGCGCCCAGCGCCTCCGCGTAGACGCCCGCCACGTCCTCGCTCGCCGTGCAGTCGCAGAAGGCCGCGTTCGGCAGGTTCATCGCCTTCATCCGCTCGATGAAGGCATCGAGGCGGTAAGGCTGGCCATCACTCTTTAAGCGTTCTTTTATGGTGACCGGATCGAGGCCATCCCCGTCAAAAAGCATTTTTTTGGAATTGGCCGCGCCCACCAGGTTGATGCGGATCTGGTCCTCCGCGGCAAGCATATCCTTGTGACTGCCGATCTGTTCGGCAAGAGTACCCCCGATAAGCCCCAGGCCCACGAGGAAAAGATTGACCGACCTGACGCCGGAAAAGAAGAAGGCCTCGTGCACCGCGTTCATGGCCTTTGCCTCGTCCTGGCGGGATATCACGGCGGAGATGTTGAGTTCGCTCGAGCCCTGCGCGATGGCCACCACGTTGATGCCGTTCCGCCCCAGCGCGTGGAAGACCTTGCCCGAGACGCCGGTGGCGCGTTTCATGCGCGCGCCCACGACCGCCACGATGGACAGGTCCCCCTCGGTAATCGGCGCGTCGATGATGCCGCGCGCGATCTCGCCCGCGAACTCCTCCTGCAGCGCCTCCTCCGCGGAGGCCGCGTCCGCGGGCAGTATCGCGGCGCAGATAGAGTACTCGCTCGAACTCTGGGTGATCAGGATGACGTTGATGGCCCGCCGCGCGAGCGCGCCGAAGAAGCGCGCGGAAAAGCCGGCGACCCCCACCATGCCGGCCCCTTGCAGGCGCAGGAGGGAGACCCCGCTGTAGAGGCTGATCCCCCGGATGGGGAAGGGGCTTGGCCCCGCGTCCCGCACGATGCGGGTGCCCGGGCCCTCGGGCCGGAAGGTGTTCCGTATCCAGATGGGGATGTTTTTTTCGAGGCTCGGCTGTATGGTGGGTGGATAGAGCACCTTGGCCCCGAAGTGGGACAGTTCCATCGCCTCCTCGTAGGAGATGCTCTCGATTAAGAGGCAGCCCTTCACCATGCGCGGGTCGCTCGTGAGGATGCCGTCCACATCCGTCCAGATTTCGACCACCTCCGCGCCCAGGGCCGCGCCGAAGATGGCGGCGCTGAGGTCCGAGCCCCCGCGCCCCAGGGTCGTGGGTATCCCCTCGGGCGTAGCCCCGATGAAGCCGGTGACCACCTGTAAGGGGGAATTCCCCCCGGCCGCGAGCCTGTCGAAGTAGGCGCGTATGTTCCGGTAGGTCTCGGCCTCGAGGAAGCGCGCCTTGCCGAAGGCCCCGTCAGTAACGACGAGGCCCCGCGCGTCCAGCGCCTCCGCCGGAAGGCTCTTTTCGCTGAAGATCGCGGCCAGCGTGAGGGCCGAAAGCCGCTCCCCAAAGCCCATGACCCGATCGAGCGCCCGCGGGGACAGTTCCCGCAGGGCCGCTATGCCCGCGCTAAGGGTATGCAGTTCCGAAAGGAGGCCGTCGATGGCCGCGGCCGTCCGCGCCAGGGCCCCCTGCGAAAGAAAGCGGGAGGCCATGTCGAGGTGCCGCTCCCGCAGCGGGGCAAGGTCCGGCATTTTGCCCCGCTCCGCCTCCCGTGCCAGCGCGATGAGGCTGTCCGTCACCTTTGAAAACGCGGACACCACCACGGCCCGCGTACGCCCCCGATGCGCGTCATCGCGGAGTATGTGGAGTATCCGCTCTATGCCCTCGGCACTCCCCACCGACGTGCCGCCGAATTTTGCTATCAGCATAGGGGGAGTGTAACGCGTTTTGCGGGGGGAGTCAAGGGGTCATGGGGAGTAGGGAATGGGGAGTGGGGAGTAGGGTGCGCGTTGCAAGTGGGTTGCGCGTACTCCGTGAAACTATCCGGTAGTCTGCGCAAC
>JAISTO010000116.1 GCA_031272575.1 Treponema sp.
CTGGAGCGGGTCAGGAAGGTCCTCCTCGGGGCGGGCTATAGCGATGACAGCGCAGGCGGGCCGCGCGCCAGTTCCTGGCGTGACTACAACCGGGCCTTCTTCAGCGCGCTCCGCACCGAAAAACTCATGAGGTTCATCCTGGTGGGGCTCATCTGCGTGGTGGTGGCGCTGAACATCTTCCAGGCCCAGCGCCGCATCGTGCTGGAAAAGCGGGACGAGATCGGGCTGCTGCGGGCGCTCGGCGCTTCTGACGCGGCGGTCAGGTCCATCTTTACCTGGAACGGGTTGGTCACCGGGCTTGCCGGCTCCGTGCTGGGCCTCGTCCCCGGGCTCCTCTGCGCGTTTCACATTCAGGCGGTCTTCTCCGCGCTCGAGACCGCGGTCAACTTCGTCATCCATGTCGTGAACCGGATCGCCGCGCTGGGCGGCGGGCGCGAGGCCGGCGAGTTCGCGGTTTTTTCGACTCAAATTTTCTATATAAAAGAAATTCCTTCGCGGGTTATGCCCGCCGAGGTCATTATGATTTTTTTGGCGGGTCTCCTTTCGGCCCTGCTTGCGGCATGGTTTGCCTCGGGCAAGGTGTCGCGGACCAGACCCGCGGAGGTGCTGCGCTATGAGTAAGGTCATTATCGTCAACAATCTGGTGAAAAGTTACGTTTCCAGCACGGAGACGCTGCACATCCTGCGGGGCCTCAGTTTCGCGGTCGAGGCCGGAGCGGCCGCGGCCGTCACGGGGCAGAGCGGGAGCGGCAAGAGCACGCTGCTCAACATCCTGGGGGGGCTCGACCGCTGCGACGAGGGCGAACTGTCCATCGCGGGCACGGACATACGGGCGCTCGGTGAAAACGCGCTCTCGGTCTTCCGGCAGAAGACGATCGGCTTCATCTTTCAGTTTCACTATCTTTTAAAGGACTTCACGGCCCTGGAAAACGTCATGCTGCCCGCGTATATAGCGGGCGTAAAAAAGAAGGAGGCCATCGAGCGGGCGCAGGCCCTCCTCGAGGACCTCGGCCTCGCCGACCGGGTAAAGCACTACCCCTCGGAACTGTCCGGCGGGGAGCGCCAGCGGGTGGCGGTGGCGCGCGCCATGGTGAACGAGCCCCTCATCATCCTTGCTGATGAACCGACCGGCAACCTGGACCCGGACAACTCCGACGCGGTGTCAGAACTGCTGTACGGCGAGGCCGAAAAAAAGGGCGCCACCCTCGTCGTGGTGACGCACGACGCGCGGGTCGCGGCCCGGGCAAAGACGCACTTCAGTTTGGAAAACGGCGTCCTCGCGCCGGCGGCTCGGACATCCCGTCATTCCGCGGCTCGGACATCCCGTCATTCCGCGGCTCGGACATCCCGTCATTCCGCGGCTCGGACATCCCGTCATTCCGCGGCTCGGACATCCCGTCATTCCGAGGCGGGGCCGGGGGGGGCGCGATGAGAGGCAGTCCCGCGTCCTTCATCGCGCTCCGCTACCTGGCGGGCCGCGCGAAGGAGGGGGGCCGCTACCTCCGGGGGGCCGCGGCGGGCATTGCGCTGAGCCTGGTGCCCATCGTCGTCACCCTCATCGTGTCGGACGGCATGATACGCGGCATCACCGACCGCTACCTCGAACTGGGCACCGGCCATATCCAGGTCTACAACTACTTCGACCGCGCCAACCCTCAGGACGCGCGGCTCCTCATCGAAGGGATGGAGGGGGTGCGCGGCGTCTGGGAGGAGCGGCATGGCCTGGGGGTGCTCCTCGGGCGGAACGGCTCGCAGGGCACGACGATACGCGCGGTCGAGGCGGGCTTCCTCGCCGACCCCAGCGCCGCCCAGTACCTCGAAGTGCTCGCCGGCAGCGGCGCCCTCGAGGGTGATGACGAGGTCCTGCTCGGCGAGGAACTCGCCCGCGCGGTGGGGGCCGAGCCGGGCGGCCGCGTCCGCGTCATGACCATGCGCACTACCGAAGACGGCCGCGGCGTCCCCCGCGTCACCCTCTTCACGGTAAAGGGCATAGTCTCCTCGGGCTACCGCGAACTGGACGCGCTCTGGTGCCTCACGAGCCTCGAGGCCGGCAAAAAGATCCTCGCGCCCGAAGCCTCGGACGCCTTCTTAACCGTCAAAATTGACGACCCCTACGGCGGCGTGGAGGATCTGGGCCTCGCCCTGTACCAGATGCTCGGCTACGGCTACGGGATCTACACCTGGCAGAGCCTGCAGCGGGCGCAGTACAGTTCCTACGAGAGCACCCGCCAGTTGCTGCTCTTTATCATGGCCCTTATCGTGCTCGTCGCCGCGGTGAACGTGTCCTCGGCCACGGCCATGCTTGCCATCGACCGCCGGCGGGACATCGCTATCTTTAAGACCGGCGGCATGGGGGCCGGGCTCTGCCGGCGGATCTTTCTGTGGGGCAGTTTTCTGACCGGCGGTATAGGCGCCGTCATCGGCATTGCGGCCGGCCTCGCCATCGGCGTCAACATCAACGCGCTCATCCGTGGCCTCGAGGCCGTCTCCCGCTGGTTCGCCGCCGTCTTCCTCGGCGGGCCGCGGGAAGGGGCCGCCAGTTACTACCTCCAGCGCATCCCCGTCATCGTCGACTGGCGGGCCGTGCTCCTCATCGGCATCTTCACCGTGCTCTGCTCATGTCTCGCCTCGTGGATCCCCGCCCGAAGAGCCGGCAAACTAAAGCCGGTAGAGGTGCTGCGGAAGTATTAGCATGGGGAGTAGGGGGGATAGGGAGTAGGGGGCGCGACGTTTCGAGATGCGCGGGTTGCCGACAAGCATGACGGTAGTCCGCGCCCCCACAAGCGTTGAGCACCCCACTCCCTACTAGCCACTCCCCACTCCCTACCCCCCTACCTGCGCGTTTTTACCTGTTCGGCAAAACCGGTTAAGTTTTTAAAATGAAAGGCATCGCCTGAATCGAGGATGACGCGGCCGGAAAAAAAGCCGCAGATCTGGCGGCGCTTGCGGCTGTACCACAAAAAGCGGTAGCGCTCGGAGCGGATCTGGTGCGGGGTGAAGGTCATCTCGAGGCGGTTGTCGTTGCTCGTGAAGTGCCAGGGGAGCAGCCAGTCGGAGGGGGGGATATGAAAGGTTACCGTGTCCAGTTTGTGGAGCGTCCCGTCGAGGAAAAACGCGTTCTCCGTGCCCTCGCGCGAATCCGCGCTGTCGTAGCCCACGTTGAGCGCGGCCAGATGGTGATGAGCAAGCCCCGCGGCGGAGGCCCACCAGCGCACATCACGGCGGGGCCGGGACCCCCGCCCCCACTCGAAGATGCCCCAGGAGTTCCCGCGGGTAAAGACCACCTCGGCCCCCCCCGCCTGTATGACCCCCTCGACCGTGTAGCCGGGGCTATGCAGCATATACCGGAAGGCATGCTTCGCCTGCCGCCAACCCATGTTCGCCGCGATCGCCTGGGCGCCCGGGGCCGGGCTCAGCACGACCTCGCCGCGCAGGCTCCGGTGATGCCCGAAGTGGGGCATATCGATGCGGATAAGCCGGACGCCCGCCCCCATGGAGACGAACTCGAAGATGGCCCCGTGCGTTTTCAATTTGATTGACCCGCTCTCGCTCGCTGCGGGGAGCCCGAGAGAGCCGAGTGAAAGGGGGATAGTGTAGGTCTGCGTGACGCGTTTTTTTTCCCGCAGGGCCACGAGGGACAGCCCCGCATAGCCGAGGTACCCGTCATCCCGTATTTCGAGGATGACCAGATGAGTCGGCGAAAAGAAGATGTAGCGGTCGCAGGCGGCGATGTTTCGGAGGGGGCTTCGCAGCAGCCGGGGATCGTACACGAAGGCGGGGAAGCACGCCCAGCCCGCATTGCAGGGCCGCCCCTCCCCATCGATGACCGCCGCGGGCCCGGTGAACTCCCCCATCAGAACTTTTTCGGATTATAAAACAAACCGGTAAAGAGCGAAAAGAGCCCCACGCCCATAGGCGCGTACGAAATGGAGCGGATCGTATTGGCGTTTTCGGCATTCCCGTCCGCCATCTGATCGGCAAGCCCGTAACAGAGGCCGCCCGCCACCGAGAGCAGTATGCCGAACGCCACCGCCGTGTTCTTTATGCGCCGCGCCCGGAAGTACGGCGCAAGGTCAGGCAGTACCGGGGATGCGGGCGGGGCCTGCACAATCGATTCGGGCGGCGGGAGCGAGTCGGGGTTGAGCAGCGGGGCAAGGGTGATGTCGGGCATGGGGAGGGGGGCGGTGCCGGTAAACTGATGATCCGACCAGTAGCCGTGCGCCTCCTCGCTCATAGTCCGGCGCTCGGAGAAGACGAGTGACGAGGCCGCCTCCATGTAGAGGCTCTCCTGCGCGTTCAGGTGTATGCCCTGCTCGTTGATGATCTTGCCGGCCGGGTCGAAGGGGTAGACCATGTTCTGGCCGCGGAAACCGTAGGCCCGCAGGAGGGAGCGGGGCGTCTGGGTGCCCGGGTAGGGCGGCGCCACGAGGTAGTCGAGGCCGACATCCCCGCCTTCCATGCGGACGGCCGCTATCCCCGCCCGAATGACGAGGGTGCGGCTGGCCGGGTCCCCTTGCTCGCCGAAGACGGCCCGTATCCTGCCGTAAAGCAGGTTGACGTCGAGGAAGCGGCCCTGCTCGTCGAAGCCGTTGTAGGTCAGCGAGGAGTTTTCCGCCAGTTTGATGATAGTGCCGCTCGGCGTGAGCTGTATCTCGATCCACGTGCCCGGCCCCGTCTGCACCGCGTTCCCCTGGCTGAGGCTCTTAAGGAGGGGCGCGTCAGGCGCGATGGGGACGTTTTCGAGTTTCCCCCCGTTGCTTATGACGAATTCAGCCCCCTCGCCATGATAAATCTGCGCGTCCTGGGCAAAAAGCCCCCCCCGCGCCGCCAGCAAAAAAGCCGCCGCCAACGCGGCGCGCCCGCCATTTCTGTTCCCCTGCATACACCCCTCCTGCAAAGATGACCCCCCGCCGCGGCGGAAGTATCCGTATCCCTTAAGTATAGCGTAAAAGAAAGAAAGAGTCAAGGGGGCGCGATGCCTCAAGAAAAATGTTACCCCCCCCCTTGACACCTTCGCCCCTTTCACCCTAGCATAGCCTCAAGAGGTGTTCATGCAAGACGAACAGAACGAATACTCAGGCGCCGCCACTATGGAAAAGATCACGTCGCTCGCAAAACGGCGGGGCTTCGTGTTTCAGTCCTCGGAAATCTACGGGGGACAGAACGGCGCCTGGGATTACGGCCCTTTGGGGATCGCGCTTAAAAACCGCATCGCGCAGGCCTGGTGGAAGGAGATGACGCAACTGAACGACGATATCGTCGGGCTCGACGCGGCCATCCTTATGCACCCGCGCGTGTGGGAGGCCTCAGGCCATGTGGAAAACTTTACGGACCCGCTCGTGGACTGCAAGAAATGCAAGGCGCGTTTCCGTGCCGACCAAATTCCCGCGGAGAAACTCGCGGCCAAAAAGTGTCCCGAATGCGGGGGGGACTTGACCGATGTTCGAAAATTCAACCTTATGTTCAAAACGAACATAGGCCCGGCCGAGGACAGCGCAAGCGTCATCTATCTGCGGCCCGAAACCGCGCAGGGTATCTATGTCAACTATAAAAACATCATCCAGTCCAACCGGATGAAGATCCCCTTCGGCATCGCGCAGATAGGCAAGGCCTTCCGCAACGAGATCGTCACGAAGAACTTCATCTTCCGCACCTGCGAGTTCGAACAGATGGAGATGCAGTTTTTTGTGAAGCCGGGGGATGACGAGCGCTGGTTCGACGAGTGGCGCAGGCGCCGCTGGGCCTACTACGAAAAACTCGGCGTCCGCATGGACCGCCTCCGCTGGCACCGGCATGGGCCGGACGAACTGGCGCACTACGCGAAGGACGCGTACGACATCGAGTACCTGTTCCCCATGGGCTGGCGCGAACTGGAGGGGGTGCACAACCGCACGAACTACGACCTGTCGCGGCACAGCCAGTTCAGCGGCAAGGACTTGCAGTACATCGAGCAGGAAACGAACGAGCGCTATATCCCCTTCATTATTGAAACGTCGGCGGGGCTTACCCGCAGCCTTTTAATGATGCTCTGCGACGCGTACGACGAGGAGAAGGTGCCTTCCGAGAAAAAGTCGGGCAGTTCCGCAGGAACTGCAAGCGGAACCGAAGGTTCCGCCGATGACGATTGGAGGACGGTGCTCCGCTTCCCGCCCGCGGTCGCGCCGCTCACCGTGGCGGTGCTCCCGCTCATGAAGAAAGACGGGCTTGCGGAACTGGCGCTGGATATCCGGGCCGAACTGCGGGACGACTTTGCCGCCGATTACGACCAGGCCGGCGCCATAGGCCGGCGCTACCGCCGTCAGGACGAGGCCGGCACCCCCTTCTGCGTCACGGTCGACTATCAGACGAAGGATGACCAGACCGTCACCCTCCGTTACCGCGACTCGATGGAGCAGGTGCGGGTGCCCCGGCAGGCCCTCACGGAAAAAATCCGCGCGGACATAAAGGCCTGGAAGCGTTAGCGGCCGCCGGTGGATTTAGCGCTGCTTCAGAAACGCGCGCGGCTGCTGCGCGCGGTGCGGGAGTTTTTTTGGGAGCGGGGGTATCTTGAAACGGACACCCCGCTCCTCGCGCCCGACCTTATCCCCGAGGCCTGCCTCGAGGTCTTCGAGACGCGCCGCCTCGTGCCGCGGGGAGCGGGAGGGGCGCTCGAAAGCCCCTGCTGGCTTGTCCCGTCACCCGAAATCTGGATGAAAAAACTCATCGCGCGGCACAGGGTGAGTATGTTCCAGATCTGCAAGTGCTTCCGCAATGGCGAGTCAGAGGGGGCCTCGCATAGCCCGGAATTCACCATGCTCGAGTACTACACGATGCGGGCGGACGCTGACGACTCCCTCGCGCTCAGCGAGGCGCTCTTTGCGGTGCTGCGCGGCGCTCTTGACGCGCCGCCTGGCGTCCCCGAGCCCCCCTTCCGCATCCTCACGGTGGACGAGGCCTTTGTCCGCTGGGCAGGCTTCAGCGTGCTGGACGCGGCGGAAGGGGGGCGCTTGCGGGAGGCGGCGGCGGGGCTCGGCCTGGACTGCCGCGCCTCGCCTGATGACGCCTCGCTCTTCGATCTGGTCTTCGTGCACGCGGTGGAGCCCCGCCTGCGGGATCAGGGCCTGGTCGCCCTGAGCGCCTACCCCGCGTTCGTCCCCTGCCTGGCCAAAAAGGGCGCCGACCCTCGCACGGTGGAGCGCTGGGAACTGTACTGCAACGGCCTCGAACTCGCCAACTGCTACACCGAGGAAACAGACCCGCGGGCCGTACGCGCCTTCTTTCAATCTGAAACAGAACGGAAACGCGGCGCCCTCGTACCTCACAAAGTCGACCCGGACTACTGGCGCGTCTTCGAAGGCTTCCCCCCCTGCTCCGGCGTCGCCCTCGGCCTCGACCGCCTGCTCATGACCCTCAGCGGCCGCTCCCGCATCGACGCGGTGCTGCCCTTCGGGTGAGGGAGTGGGGGGCGCGGAGCGGGCGCGGGAGCGGGCGCGGAGCGGGCACGGAGCGCTTGGGGAGTAGTGGAGTGAACGGTGGACGGTGGAAAGTGGACGGATCGATTCGCAAGTCTTTGATACTGCCGGTATGCTTCCGGTAATGCGCAGGCTTTCGAAGCGCGTCCTCCACCGTCCACCGCCCACCGTTCCAAATGGCATAACGCTGCCCTTACGCGTACACGCTATGCCTCCGCAACAAGTCCCAATTCCCAAGTCCCAAGTCCCACAGGCATCACGCAGACCTCAGCCCCTGCCCTGTTCACTCGCAGACCGCATTTATGCGGCCGCCGCCCCCTGCCCGCGAGCAAGCCCCTTTCGCGCAAGGCACTCATGACGCGCTGCTTATGGCATTTAGGGAGTGGGGAGTAGGAAATAGGGAGTAGTGTGCGCGTTGCAAGTGGGTTGCGCGTACTCCGTGAAACTATCCGGTAGTCCGCGCGGACTTACGCGCCAAGCGCGAAGCGCCCGCTCCGTGCCCGCACCCCACTCCCCAAGCGGCTTCAGGCCGCGTCATTTTTCACGCCCCCGCCCCGCCCCCTGCGAGTAAGCCCCCACTCGCGCAAGGCACGCATGACGCGCTGCTTGCGGTAGGCGGTGGGGAGAGCCCCTGCCGATCTATCAGTCGCACCTGCCAGGCCACACCAAAGTGTGCGTAAAAAAAGTTGACTGCCGTAGATCGGCGGGGGCTCTCCCCACCGCCGTACGACCAGAGGCCAGCGCGGCTGCGATGCCGCCCCCACTTGACAATTCCCCCCCTTTATGCTACATTATAACCAAGAGGTATGAATGGCTGACCAAAACCAGTTGGTGACCTTTCAGTTGGGCGAAGAACTGTATGGCATCAACATTATGGACGTAAAGGAGATCGTCCGGGTGCAGGATGTCCGGGCTATCCCGAACGCCCCCTCCTATGTGGAGGGTATATTCAATCTGCGGAGCGAGATTATCCCCATCATCAACCTGCATAAGCGCTTCCATCTGCGGAAGACCTGCGAGGACGGGGCGCTGTCGGGGTTTATCATCCTCGATATTGACGGGATGAAACTGGGGGTGCTTATCGACCGCGTGTCGCGGGTGCTTACGGTGGCGGGGGCCGAGGTGCAGCCCCCCCCGCAGCTCTTGTCCGGCATAGGCGCGGAGTACATTCGGGGGGTAGTGCGCCGCGGCGAACGGTATCTTATCATCCTGAATATACGGGACCTGTTCAATCCAAAAGAACTGCAAAAAATTGCGGCAGTACGGAACGAAGCATGAAGATTGAAGTCTACTCCCCGGCGGTCAGGCGCAGAGAGATGGATGCGGTGCTCACCGCGCTTGTCGAGGATAGCATCGGGCCGGGCGAGCAGGCGAAACTGCTGGTCCAGATCGCGAAGGAGCGCCTGGGCTTCGACGCCTGCCTGGCCCTGCGGAGCCCCGCGCTGGCGCTCAGCATCGCGCTCAAGGCCCTGGGCATAGAGGCGGGCAAGGGGGTGCTCATCTCGTACCTGTCGCCGCGCTACTACGAGTGGGCCATACGGGACGCGGGGCTCGTGCCGCTCTACTGCGGGACGGCGCCGGGGAGCCCCCTGGCCAGCAAAGAGACGGTCGAGCAGGTGCTGAAGGAGCGCCCCGGGGGCATCGAGGCGCGCTGCGTGGCCCTGCACCACAGCCTGGGCTACCTGCCGGAGAGCGAGGCTATCGCCTCCCTGGGGCTCCCGCTTATCGAGGACTGCTCGCAGAGTTACGGGAGCGTTTTTTCAGGTCAGGATGACGGGGATAGCGCCGCCGGAGCGGATGGCAAACCCGCGCCGGTGCAGAAGCGCCTCTTTCCCGGGCCCTTCACGAGCGGCGTGTTCACGATACTGGGGCTCGAGGAGCGTGATATGCTCACCTCTGGGGGGGGGGCGCTCCTCTACGCGGGGACGCGGCGGGACGCGGCGCTCCTGCGCGGCTATGCGGAGATGCCGCCTGAGTACGCGCTCCCGGACATGAACGCGGCCATGGCCGCCGCGCAGTTTCGGGAAGGCGCCAAAAATCTCCAGAAGCGCAAGACTATCGCCGAGACCTACCTGCGGGCTGCGCTGCAGACCCGTCACAAGCGCTTCGTCACGCCGGAGGGCTTCGAGTACAACAACTACGCGTTCCCGCTCGTGCTCGAGTCGGGGCTCAAGGACGTCAAGGCCTACGCGAAAAAAAAGGACATCGCGGTCGAAAGCGCGTTCGAGAACAGCATCGCCGCGTCCCGCGAGGACCCTCCGGCCTGGTGCCGCGAGGCCTACTCACTCTCGCTCCGCACCGCCCTCTTCCCGGTCCACCCCCGCCTCGGCGCCAAGGACGTGGAGAAGGTCTCGCGCCTGATCACGACGCTGCCGTGAACGACGTAACACGCATCGCCATCGTCTGCAACCCCCGCAAGGAGGCGGCTGGGGGGTTGGCGGAGCGGATCAGGGAGCGCTTCGAAGGTGAAGGCGCGCGGGTCGGCCTCTTCGACTCAAGTGAAGAGGCCGTCGTGCCGGAATCGCGCGCGGGCGGCGAGTGGCATCTCGCGTTCTCCCTGGGGGGGGACGGCACGGTGCTGCGGACGGCCAGGGCCTTCGCGCCGGGCGGGACGGCGCTCTTTCCGGTCAACCTGGGGAAGGTGGGCTTTCTTGCCTGGGTTCCGCCCGCGCAGTGGGAGGCCTGTTACGACGCCTGGCGCGCGGCAGGCGGCGCGGCCGCATCCCGCATGATGCTCGAGGCGCGGGTGCTGCGGGACGGAGCGCGGGCGGAGGGCGCGTACTGCCTCAACGAGGCTGCCGTCGTGGGGACCGGGCCCGGCCGCATCCTCGACCTGCGGGCCCGCGTCCAGGACGCGGTGCTCAGCAAGTGCCGCGCGGACGGGCTTATCGTGGCGGGGCCCGCGGGCTCGACGGCCTGGGCGCTGAGCGCCGGCGGGCCGGTGCTCGACCCCGCGCTGGAGGCGCTCGCGGTCGTGCCGATCTGCCCCTTCGGCAAGAGGGGCGCGCCTATCCTGTTGCCGGCGGGCCTGGAGGTAACGGTCGAGCAGACGGGGGACAAACAGCAGGCCGCATCCCTGGTGGTGGACGGCCAGCTCAGTTTCCCCCTGCGGCCGGGGGATAAGGTGAGCGTCCGGCGCGCCCCCTTCCCCTGCCGCATAGTCACCCAAAGCAGGGGCGATTTTTATAAAGCGCTGGAGGAAAAGTTATAGATGCTTGAAGAAATCACCATCCGCAATTATGCGCTTGTTGACAGCCTCAACCAGTCGTTCGAGGCGGGCTTCAATGTGCTCACCGGTGAAACGGGCGCGGGCAAGTCGATCATCGTGGGGTCGCTCAGTTTTCTCATGGGCGCGAAGGCCGAGCCGGACGTGATCCGCTCAGGCTGCGACGAGGCGAGCGTGTCCGCGGTGGTGCAGGTGAGCCCCCACAACGCCGAGGCGCTGGCCTGGCTTGCCGAGCGGGACATAGCGCTCGACGACGGAAGGGTGATCATCAGGCGGAATCTGAAGGCGACAGGCCGCAGCGCCATGTACATTCAAAACGTGTCCGTGCCCCGCGCCGACCTCGAGGCCTTCTGTCACTTCCTGTTTGACCTGCATGGCCAGCACTCGCACGAATCCCTGCTGCGCAAGGAGACGCATCGGGTCTATCTGGACCGCTTCGGGGGCATAGAGGACGAGGCGCGGGCCTTTTACCGCGGCTTTGTCACCCTGACAGAAAAACGGAAACTGCTCGAGGCCTCGCTCAACTCGGAGCGGGACCGGGACGCGCGCCTCGAACTGCTCCGCTACGGGGTCGAGGAGCTGGGCAAGGCCGCGCTCCGGCCGGGCGAAAGCCGCGAACTGGAGGCCGAGGCCCAGCGCCTGGGGGACTTCGAGCGGCTCCTCTCCCATGTGAACGCGGCCGCGGAGGCGCTCTTCGAGGGCGAGGACTCCGCGCTCAGCAGGGTGCGCAAGGCGCGGCTCGGCATCGAGGCTTCCGCGGCCATCGATCAGGGCCTTGCGGGAGTTCTGAAGCGCATGGAGGACCTCTACTACGAGGCGGAGGACCTCTCCGCGGAGTTCCGCTCGTACCGGGACGCCCTCTCCTTCGATCCGGACCGGCTCGAGGAGGTCGAAGAGCGCCTCGCGCTGATCCAGCGCCTCGCCAGGAAGCACCTGGGCGCGTCAGCGGCAACGGCCGGGGATCGCGAGAGCGCGCTCCTCGCCTGGAAAGCGGGCGCCGAAAAGGAGATAGAGGCCCTGGCCGGCGCGGGCGAGAGCCGCGACACCCTCAAGCAGGAGATCGCGGCGCTCGAAAAGGGCCTCAGCGCCCGTGCCCAGGCCCTCAGCGCCAAACGGAAAGAGGCGGCAAAGCGCCTGGGAGAGGGCATCACCCGCATACTGGGGCGCCTGGGTATGCCCCGCGCCGCCTTTGCCGCGGCGGTGAACCCCAAGGGCCAGGGGGGCCGCCTCGTGCTCGGGCCCTGGGGCGCGGACGACGTGGAGTTCCTTATCAGCGCGAACGCGGGCGAGCCCCTGAAGGACCTGGCGCGCATCGCCTCCGGCGGGGAACTTTCGCGTGTCATGCTGGCGATAAAGACCATACTCCTTGCGGGCGGGGGGCATCAGGGCGGCGCGGCCAGTCAGGTCACCCCGGATGAATCGGCGGAGACCCTCGTCTTCGACGAGATCGACACCGGCATAGGGGGCGAGGTGGCGCTTTCGGTGGGCGAGTACCTCGCGCAGATCGGCGCCTGCAAGCAGATTTTCTGTGTGACCCACCTGGCCAGCATCGCGGTGAGGGCCAGTCATCATCTTAAAGTGCAGAAGCGGGTCGAGGGGGACCGAACGGTAACCGGCCTGTCCCTCCTGGAAAAAGAAGAGCGTCGGCAGGAGATCGCGCGTATGCTTGCGGGGGACGCCGGGGGCGCCGCGCTTGCCCATGCGGACGACCTGCTCGAAAAATACGGAGGGCCCAATGGCGGCAAATAACAGTACCAAGGCGCTGTACCTCGAAAAGATACGGCCCTACAGCGAGGCCGTAAAGAATATGCTGAAGGGCGAGGAGGCCATGCGGGCGGGGATTGGCGCGAACCCGGAGGACGCGCCCGCGAAGCGGCTGCAACTGGCCGAGGCCATGCTGAACCTCGCGTCACTCTACATCGTCATGAACGGGGTCTCCGTTCAAATGCTGAAGAGCCGCGACGAGGAGGCGCTGAACGACGCGCGCAAGTCCCTCTACAAGGCGATGATCTGCCTCGAGGAGACGGTCACCAGTTTCACGGACGTGCCGGTCGCGGACTACGCCGCCCAGTTGGACAGCATCGCGTTTTTGAGCGCGCAAAAGCGCTGCGATCTGGTGCGCAAGATGGGGCTGGCCATACAACTGCTCGAAGAGGCGTACGGCGAAAACACGAAGTGGAAGTGGTCCTTCGTCGAACTGGAGGGCCGCCACGCGACCATCGCCAAGAACCTGCTCGACCTGCGCACCGCGGTGGCGTCAAGCGATCCCCGCGCCGCCGATTACGAGCCCACGATCGAGCACCTCGGGCTTATCAAAAAACTGCTCAACCAGGCGGCGGACCGCTACCGCGAAAAATACGAACTCTCCACAAGCAACCTGAACGACTTTTTGCAGGCGATCCGCTACCTCGGCGCGCTGCGCCATGTGCACATCGCCCTGGAGGAGCGCTTCGAGGCGGAGGAAGTGAAAAAAAAGTATGATGTCTGGGACGCGATGATCAAGACCGCGCAAAAAAAGGCAAAAGAAGAGGCCGCGAGTTGATTAAGCGTTTCCTTGCGCTTGCGCTTGAGTGCCTTTTTTTGAACGGCGTTTTTGCCGAGACCCCCTCCCGCATGGTCTATATCACCGGGGGGGCTTTTTGGATGGGGAGCCTCGATACGGAGGAGGGGCGCGGCAAGGACGAGGGGCCGCGCCATGCGGTCACGGTGAGTGACTTTCTTATGGCCCGCTACGAGGTCACCGTAAAAGACTTCCGCGCTTTTGTCGAGGCTACGGGCTATGTGACCGATGCGGAGCGGGCCGGCGCCGGCTACGCATTCGCCGGCGGGAAGTGGGGGGTGCAGGAGACCGCCAGTTGGAAATCCCCCCTCTTTGTACAGGATGACAACGAACCCGTCGTCCTGGTCAGTTGGATTGACGCGGCGCAGTACTGCAACTGGCTCAGCAGGCAGGAGGGCTACCGGCCGGTCTACACGATCAGGGGGGCAAAGGTAGAACAAAACTTCGCGGCCTCCGGCTACCGTCTGCCGACCGAGGCTGAGTGGGAATATGCATGCAGGGCGGGGACCTACAGCCGGTTTTTCACGGGGCGGACGATCACCACCAATGACGCGAACTTCAACGGAACTATGCGCGGGCCGGGGGACGGGTCTTCCTGGAGGGCCGGTGTGTACCGCAAAAAGCCCGTCCCGGTGGGCAGTTTCCCCCCCAATGCCTTCGGGCTCTTCGATATGCACGGCAACGTTGCCGAGTGGTGCGGCGACTGGTACGCGTCCTACGGGGCGGAACTGGTACACGACCCGCACGGCCCCTCCTCGGGCCGGCGCAAGGTGATCCGTGGCGGCGGCTGGGACCTCTCGGCGCGCTTCGTCCGTTCCGCTGCCCGTACGCTGAACACCGTCTCGTTTCGGAGCAGTTACCTGGGATTCCGCCTGGCGCGCTCGCTCCCTTGAAAAAATTTCCCCAATTATGCATACTCTCGCTATGTCATCCGTATTTATGCAGACCTACCACCGGCTCCCCGTCACCTTTACGCGGGGGGAGGGGGTGTGGCTCTTTGACGAGGCGGGCCGGAGGTGGCTCGATTTCTGCTCCGGCATCGCGGTGAATGTGCTGGGGCACGCGCATCCGGCGCTTACGCGGGCCATCGCGGAGCAGGCCGCGCGGCTCTGCCATGTGTGCAATTACTATCAAAGTGACGTGTCCGAGGCCTTCGCGGAAAAACTGATTGCGGCCTGCGCGGGCGCGGGTATGCGGAAGTTGTTCTTCTGCAACTCAGGCGCCGAGGCCAACGAGGGCGCGATAAAGATTGCCCGCAAGTACAGCCTGTCCCGGCATGGAAGCGGGCGGCACAGGATAGTCACCCTAAAGAACGGGTTCCACGGCAGGACGATAACGACGCTTTCCGCCACGGGGCAGGATGTCTTTCACAAGGACTTCGGCCCCTTCACCGAGGGCTTCGAGTACGTCGAGCCTGAAGACCTGGCCGCGCTGGACCGGGCGCTCGACCCGGCGCTTTGCGCGGGCTTCCTGGCCGAGGCCGTGCAGGGCGAAAGCGGGGTGCGGCCCCTCAGCGAGGGCTACGTGCGGGAGGCCGCGCGCCTCTGCGCGGAGCGGGACATACTGCTGCTCTTCGACGAGGTGCAGGCCGGCATAGGCAGAACCGGCACCTTCCTCGCCTGCGAGGGCTACGGGGTCAAGGCCGATGTGGTCACCCTGGCGAAGGGGCTTGCGGGCGGGGTTCCCGTGGGGGCGGTGCTCGCCGGCGCCAAGGCCGCGGACGTGCTGGGCCCCGGGGATCACGGCTCCACCTTCGGGGGGAACCCGCTGGCCGCCGCCGCGGGTCTGGTCGTCCTCGACACCGTGGCCCGTCCCGCGTTCCTCGCGGAGGTGCGGTGCAAGGGGGACGCGGTACTCGCGGCGCTGCGCGGCTGGAATCACCCTAAAGTGAAAGAGGTGCGCGGCCGGGGCCTTATGGCCGGCATCGACATAAGCGAGGATGCCCGCCCGGTGCTCGAGCGGGCGCTCGGCCTGGCGCGGGGGGAGGCGCCCGGGCTCCTCATCCTCAGCGCGGGGCAAAAGACCCTGCGCCTCCTCCCCCCGCTCGTCATAAGCGGCGCGGAACTGGAGCAGGGGCTTGCGCTGCTAAAGGGGTGCCTGTGAGCCGCGGCACGGCAGACCGCTACCTCATCGAGGGGGGCGTCCCCCTCTCGGGCACGGTGCGGGCAAGCGGCAACAAGAACGCGGCGCTCCCCTGCATAGCCTGCGCGCTCCTCTCGGACGCGCCGGTCATCCTGAAAAACATACCGGACATCGAAGACGTGCAGGTGATGCTCGAAGTGTACCGCGCGCTCGGGGGCGAGACCGAGCGCCTGGGCCCCAACGAGTGGCGCCTCGTCATGCGCGATGTGAAAGACGCCGTCATCCCGGAGGCGCAGGCGCGCAAGATCCGGGCGTCCATACTCTTCGCGGGGCCCCTCCTCGCGCGCACGGGCCGCGCGGTCCTGCCCCCGCCCGGCGGGGACGTGATCGGCCGCCGCCGCCTGGACACGCACTTCCTCGCGCTCAGCGAACTGGGCGCGCGGGTCGAGATGAACGGCGCCTTCCGCTTCAGCGCGAAGCGCCTGCGCGGCTGCGACCTCTTCCTCGACGAGGCCTCGGTGACGGCCACCGAAAACGCGGTGATGGCCGCGGCCCTCGCCGAAGGCGAAACGATCATCAGCAACGCGGCGAGCGAACCCCATGTGCAGGACCTCTGCCGTATGCTCTGCGCCATGGGGGCGCGCATAGACGGCATAGGCTCCAACGTGCTCCGCATAGCGGGGCGGCAAAAACTGGCGGGCTGCAGCTTCGCCATAGGGAGCGACTACATGGAGGTGGGCTCGTTTATCGGGCTCGCCGCGGCCACAGGCGGGTCCTTGCGCATCGAGGGCGCGTCCGCCGCCGATATGCGCCCCGCGAAAAACGCGTTCGGCAAACTGGGCATAGTCTGGGAGCAGGAGGGGGACGCGCTCCTGGTACCCGCGGGGCAGGCCCTGGCCGTGAACTGCGACCTCGGCGGCATGATCCCCCGCATTGACGACGCGCCCTGGCCCGGCTTCCCCCCCGACCTCACGAGCATCATCACGGTCGTGGCCACGCAGGTGACGGGCACCGTGCTCGTCCACGAAAAAATGTTCGAGTCCCGTATGTTCTTTGTGGACAAGTTGATAGGCATGGGCGCCCGCATCGTGCTCTGCGACCCGCACCGCGCCGTCATCTCCGGGCCTTCCCGGCTCTCCGGCTCGGTGCTGCACAGCCCGGACGTGCGGGCCGGCATGGCCATGGTGATAGCCGCGCTCTGCGCGGAGGGGAAGAGCGTCATCGACAACGTCTACCAGATAGAGCGCGGCTACGAGCGCCTGGTAGAGCGCCTCGCCTCCCTCGGCGCGCGCATTCAGCGCGCCTCCTGACCCGCCGCCGCCCGCGCCGATTGCCGTACCGATCTACTTACTTCCGCGGCGTATTTCTGCTATACTGCTCCTAAGGCAACGCTGATTAATGCGGAAATCATTAAAAAGGTCCACGGATTACACTGATAAACACGGATTAAAACAGGAAGTATAACAAAAAAATCCGTGAAAATCACACTTGCTTTTGGCAAGTGCGTAATCCGTGGACATCTTAATAGTTTGCGCATTAATCAGTGTTTCCCT
>JAISTO010000132.1 GCA_031272575.1 Treponema sp.
TACACGAATTTACGCGAATATTACTCTTAATAAAATTCGCGTTCATTAGCATAATTCGCGGTTAAATTCTTAAAATCCTGTTTCTTCAGAGTGGGCTAAAGTTATGGGACAAGTTTAGGGGTAGGAAGGGAGGGGGGGTGGAAAATGGACGGTGGAGGGAGTTGCGCGAAAGTCTCTGGTGCTGCCGAGATGCATGGTAGTACTACGCAAGATTTTTGAATACGCCACCACTTTCCACCGTCCACTACAAGACGATAGAGGTACCCGGTCTTGTCAACATACAGAAAGCCCATGGTTCGGAGTAGACTCAATTAAAAAAAAAGCGCGAAAAAGGGGGTATATCTCTTGACTACCCCATATATAGTGTAGTATGCTGGAAAACACCCCCACAGGTAGTGGGGGTCATTTTAGGAAAAGGACTGTGGCAATGAAGGTTGAGCGGCTGTTCACGACCCCGGAGGCGGGGCCATATAGCGGGATAGTATGGGAGAAACGGAAGAGCGAGCTCCGTAACCCCGACGGAAAGGCGATTTTTTTCGAGGATACGGTGATCGTCCCCTCGTTCTGGAGTCAGATCGCTTCGGATATCATAGCGCAAAAGTACTTCCGCAAGGCGGGGGTTGGCGCGGACAAGGCGCGGGAATGGGAAAAGTGGACGCCCCCGGCCAAGGGGGCCGCGTTTGCGCTGCCCTCGGACGGGGCCGAGCATGACGCGCGGCAGGTGTTTCACCGGCTGGCGTTTACCTGGCTCGAGTGGGGCCGCGCCGGCGGCTGCTTCGACGGGGCGGAGGACGAGCGCGCCTTCTACGACGAAATCTGCTATATGCTGGCCCACCAGATGGGCGCGCCGAACAGCCCGCAGTGGTTCAACACGGGCCTCTACGCGGTCTACGGTATAGACGGCCCGGCCCAGGGGCACTACTACTTCGACCCTGCGCAGGGGGGCCTGGTCAAATCGGACAGCGCGTACAAGCGGCCCCAGCCCCACGCCTGCTTCATCCTGTCGGTCGAGGACGATCTCGTAAACGAGGGCGGCATCACCGATCTGGTCGAGCGGGAGGCGCGGCTCTTCAAGTACGGGTCAGGGACCGGCTCCAACTTCTCGCGGCTGCGGGCCTCGGAGGAAAAACTCTCCGGGGGCGGGGTCTCCTCCGGCTGTCTCTCGTTCCTCCGCATAGGGGACCGCTCCGCGTCGGCCATAAAGAGCGGGGGCACGACCCGCCGCGCCGCGAAGATGGTCATCCTCGACGCGGACCATCCTGACATCGAAAAGTACGTGGCCTGGAAGGCGCAGGAAGAGCACAAGGTCGCCTCCATGGTCACCGGCTCGGTCATCATTAAAAAACACCTCGAGGCCATCAAAAAGGCAGCGCTCGCGTTCCGGGGCCCGGCCCAGGACCGCTGCAACGCGGAAAAGAACCGCGAACTGGCAACGGCGCTTGCCGCGGCGCTGCGGGACAAGATTCCCCCGTCCTACCTCTACCAACTGCTCCGCCGCATCGAGCAGGGCGATACCGGCATCGACCCCGCGGTCTTCAGCACGGCCTGGGACGACGAGGCCTACAACACCGTGTCAGGCCAATCGTCCAACAACAGCCTGCGCGTCAGCGACGAGTTCATGAAGGCCGTGCTGCGGGACGGGGACTGGAAACTGTACGGCAGGGTGCGGGGCAAGGACGGCGCGCTCAAGAGCACGAAGACGATAAAGGCCCGCGCGCTCTGGGACGAGGCGGCCCGTTCCGCATGGATTTGCGCGGACCCGGGGCTCCAGTTTCATACCACCATTAACGACTGGCATACCTGTCCGGCAGGCGGCGAAATTCGCGCCTCCAACCCCTGTTCCGAATATATGTTCCTTGACGACACGGCCTGTAACCTGGCCTCCCTGAATCTCGCCCGTTTCTACGATACCGAATCCAAAACTTTCAATATTGCCCAATATCTCCACGCCATCCGGCTCTGGACGACGGTCCTCGAAATTTCCGTGTCGATGGCCCAATTCCCCGCGCCCCGCATAGCGGAACTCTCCTACGAGTACCGCACCCTGGGCCTCGGCTACGCGAACCTCGGCAGTCTCTTAATGGTGATGGGACTCGCCTACGACTCCGAGGGGGGGCGCGCCGTGGCGGCGGCCCTCACCGCGCTCCTCACGGGCGAGGCGTACGCGCAGTCTGCCCGCATGGCGGCCGCGCTCGGGCCCTTCGTCCGCTACGGCGAAAACCGCGAGGCCATGCTCCGCGTGATCCGCAACCACCGCAGGGCCGCGTACAAGTCGCCCGCGGCCGATTACGAGAAACTGCACACGACCCCGCAGGGCCTCAAGGCGGAGTACTGCCCGAGCGCGCTCGTGGACGCCGCGCGCCGCGTGTGGGACGAGGCGCTCCGTCTGGGCGAGGCGCACGGGTACCGGAACGCGCAGGTGAGCGCGATAGCCCCGACCGGCACGATCGGGCTCCTGATGGACTGCGACACGACCGGCGTGGAGCCGGACTTCGCGCTTGTCAAGTTCAAGAAACTGGCGGGCGGGGGCTACTTCAAGATCATCAACCAGTCGGTGCCGCCGGCCCTCGAGGCGCTCGGGTACCCGAGCGAGCACATTGCCGCTATCACGCTGTACGCGACCGGCAGCAAGACCCTCGAAGGCACTCAGGCGCTGAACAAAAAGGCCCTCGCCGAAAAAGGCTTTACCCCGCAGGCCCTCGCCGCGGCGGACGGAGCCCTCTCCGGCGCTATGAGCCTCGAGGCGGTTTTTTCACCCTGGGTGCTGGGCAAGGACTTTTTCGAAAAAGATCTCAAAATCCCGGAGGCCACCTGGTCGCTTCCCGGGTTCAGCCTGCTATCCCACCTCGGCTTCAGCGCGGCCGACATCGACGAGGCCGAGCGCTTCTCCTGCGGCACCATGGGGCTCGAAGGCGCGCCCTTCCTTAAAGAAGAGCACTACGCGGTCTTCGACACCGCGACCCCCTCGGGCCGGAACGGGAAGCGGGCTATCCCCTGGCAGGCCCATGTGCACATGATGGCCGCGGTGCAGCCCTTCGTTACCGGCGCGATCAGCAAGACGATCAATATGCCGAACGCGGCCAACTACGAGGATGTGAAGGGCGCGTACCTCCTCGCGTGGAAGAGCGGCCTCAAGGCCGTGGCCCTCTACCGGGACGGCTCGAAACTCTCCCAGCCCCTCTCCAGTTTCGCGCCCGGCACCGACCCGCTCGCGGACACTATCCTCAGCCTCGAAAAGAACCTCGCGTCTCCAGAGGCCGCGCGCCCTGCCTCCAAGGGCGAGACGATCACCTCGCGGGGCCGGCATAGGCTCCCCTTCCGGCGCAGCGGCTATACGCAGAAGGTGAAGATCGGCGGCCACTCAATCTTTATCCGTACCGGCGAATACGATGACGGCAGCCTCGGCGAAATTTTCCTCGATATGCACAAAGAGGGCGCGGCCTTCCGCAGCCTCCTGAACAGTTTCGCGATAGCGGTGTCCCTGGGGCTCCAGTACGGGGTCCCGCTCGAGGAGTATGTGGACGCCTTCACCTTCAGCCGCTTCGAGCCGAACGGCATCGTGCAGGGCCACGATTACATCAAACTGGCCACGAGCGTCATCGACTACATCTTCCGGGACCTCGCGATAAGTTACCTCAGCCGGGCAGACCTCGCGCAGGCCCGTCAGGATGACCTCCTGCCCACCGCGACCGGCGAGGAGGCGGACTCCTTCGCCCGCGCCGCGGCCGCGCAGGGGGGGAAGGGCGGCGCGTCCCGGCCCGCGGGCAGGGCGGCGGCCCCCAGCGTCGCAAGCCTTGAGGCGGCCTCCCCGGTCTGCAAGGACGAGGAGGGCAAGGACGACGCGGCCCGCAAGATCATGCAGGCCCGCATCAAAGGCTACGAGGGCGACCCCTGCCCCAACTGCGGGTTCTTCACCCTTATCCGCAACGGCACCTGCATGAAGTGCGACACCTGCGGGGGCACCACGGGCTGCAGTTAGGGGGGAGCGCTATTTGTCGGGCGCCAGCCCCTCGAGCAGCGCGTCCGCCTCGCGGACCACCTCGGCGAGCGCGAAGCGGTCGAGCGCTTCTTTTACCCTGGGCCAGCCCTTCTTCCACAGCGCCGCCTTCCCGGCGCCCGCTCCCGCAAGGGCCGCGCCGTCCAGTTCCTGAGCCAGCGCTTCCGCGTCGTCCTGCCGGCGGGCGCGCGCCGCCTTCCGCAGCGCGGCCAGTTTTTCGGCCACGAACGAGAGGTCCCGCTTCGGCGCGGCGGGGGCGCCGCCTGCCGCCTTCTTGCCGGCGGGCGCCTCTCCTCCCAGGGCGGCCTCCAGCCTGCGGCGCAGCGCGAGGAACGCCTCGATGGCGCCCTCGCTGCCTTCCCCGCAGACCACGGCGTCCCCGGCCTTCGCGGCGTCCTCCAGAAGCCGCGCCCGCGCCGCCAGCGCGTCGACCCCCAGCGTCGCCAGTATCCCTTTCACCGTGTGAGTCGGGATGCTGTAGGCGTCCAGATTATTATCGCCGAGGGCGCGGCGCATTTCGGCGATGTACCCGTCAATATCCTTGTTGAAACGCCGGACGCAATCCGCCAGGAACGCAAGGTCCCCGCCGGTGTGGGACAGGGCCGCCTCCACATCGCAGCCTGCCTCGCTCAGCGCGCGGTAGAGCGGGTCGCTTTGCAGCGCCTTCGCGGCGGCGGCGTTTTGCGCCGCGGCATCCCGCGCCAGTGCAATCTTTTCGGCGGGCATCCACGCGGCCAGCATGCGGTTCAGTTCCGCCGCTTCTATGGGCTTGGTGATAAAGTCGTCCATGCCCTGCGAAAGGGAATATTCCTTCATGCCGGGCACGACGTTTGCCGTCAGCGCGACGATGGGGGTGCGGGGCATACAACTTTCGGCTTCGAAGGCGCGTATACGCCAGGTGGTATCCACGCCGTCCATATCCGGCATCATGTGATCCATAAAGATGAGGTCGTAGCTCTTGCCTTCCCGCGCCTTCGCCGTGACCTTCGCGATGGCCTCCGCGCCGCTTGCCGCCGCCTCCGCGCTGATGTCGTGCTTTGCCAGAAAGCCCAGCGCCACGCTGAGGTTGAGCGCCGCGTCATCCACCACCAGGACGTTGAGCTCCGCGCCGGGCTTTGCCTTGACGAAGCCGGCCGCATCCGCCGCCCGCGCCGCCTCTTCCGGATCGCCCATCGACGCGGGGAAGCTTATCGTAAAGGTGGAGCCTGAGCCGTACACGCTCTCCGCCTCGATAGAGCCGCCCATCAGATCGAGGAGGCGTTTGGTGATGGCAAGCCCAAGCCCCGCGCTGGCTATGCCGCTTGCGGCGGCGGCATCTTCATTATTGAACTGCTGAAAAACACCGAAGATCTTCGGCAGGTCCTCTTCCCGAATGCCGGCACCGGAGTCTTTCACTTCGGCGCTAATCGGATCCGTTCCGCTCAGGGTGAAGGTAACCGAGCCCGACTTGGTGTACTGTATCGCGTTATCGATGACCTTCGTGAGCGCCTGACGCACCCGCGTCTCGTCGCCGAAGATGGTTTCCGGCGTGTCAGGCGCGAACACCGCCTTGAAGCGCAGGGACTTGGCCCTGGCGATGCGGGTATAGCGGGACACGAGGCCGTCAAAAAGCGCGCGCAGGTTGAAGGGCGCCGGCGAGAGCCGCATTTTTCCCGCCTCGATTTCCGAGAAGTCGAGAATGTCGTTGATGATACCGAGGAGGCTGTTGGCGATCTTTTGGGTGTCCTGGAAGTAGCGCTTCTGCAATTCGCTGAAGTTGTCCCGCGGCATAAGATCGTTCATGCTGACGATGGCGTTTACCGGCGAGCGTATCTCGTGACTCATCGCGGCGAGAAACAGTGACTTCGCCTCCGTTGCCTGCTCCGCCTGTTTGAGCGCGTCGCGGAGCTGGGCCGTGCGCCGCTCGAGTTCGGTTTCTATGCGCTCCCGAATTTTCCGTTCACTTAATTGACGATGCTGCTTGAGCAGCAGCGCGGTGAGGAGTATAACGCAAAGCGCGCCGAAGCAAAACAGCGCGATAAAAATGATGGTCGTATCCTGTATCATAGTTCCCCTTTTTGCGCCAGATGCACATTCTGCACCGGCAGATACGAAATCCAATCCTGGGTGAAAGGCAGGCCGCTGTACTTTGTGTTGAGGGCGCTTTGAAAACTCATGTATTCGAGCGGAATGTAGGGCACATCGGAGCGCACTATATCCACAAGGCGCTTCAGAATTTCAAAGCGGCGCGGCGGGTTTGTTTCGGCGAGTTGTTCCTGGAGGAGACGGTCCACCTCGCTGTTTTGGTAAGCCGCCGTGTTGAAGCCGCCATCGGACTCGGACGACACCAGCAGGATATAGAGTATGCTTGTCAAATCCGGATACTCCGCCGTCGTGTCGCTCAGGATGAGGTCGTAATCCCGCGCGCCGTTTTTGTCGCGCACCTCGCCCATCAGGTAGGGGTAACTCTCGTCCACTTCGACCGGAATAAGGGTGACGTTAATACCCAGCGGCGCAAGACTCTCCCTGATAAAGTTCGCCCTTGCCATGTTGATGGGAAGCCAGGCGTCCACCACAAGATCGCAGTCGAAGCCGCGCGGATATGCCGACTGCGCAAGGTAGTCCTTTGCGAGCGGCATATCGTAGTCGTAGCCTTCCACATTCGCGAGGTACGCGTTCCATTGTTCCGCGTCGCCGCCGTAGAGCGAGGAACCGAAGAGGAGCGCCGTTCCCGGCGGCCCCGCCCAGTTGCCGAATTCCGCGTTCAGTTTTTGAATGTCCAACGCGTGGGAAACCGCCTTGCGCACCTGTTTGTCGTTGAAGGGCGGCCGCTCCGTGTTGAGTGCCAGGAAAATGACGCCCCGCGAATCGGTAACCGAAACTTTGAAGGTCGGGTTATTGGCCACGGCATTCAACTGTTCAAAGGGAAGGAATACGGTGAAATCGACACTTTCCGCCTGCAGCGCGGCCAGGCGTATACTGCTGTCGCTGAGCACCATGAACACAATTTCCTCTACCTGGTTTGCGGCAAGGGCCGCATGGTCCCAGTAGCGCTCGTTCCGCGCCAGCGTAATCGACTCGCCCGCCTTCCATTCCTTGAGCACGAAGGGCCCCGTGGCCAGGATGCCGCCCTCCGCCGTGCCGAAGTTTTCGCGGTGCGCGAGGTAGTACCTTTTGCTGATGACGCTGCCCGCGTAAGTGGCCAGCGCGTATTTGAAGACCACCGAGGGGGAGGCGAGGTGTATCGTGAGGGTCCAGCCCTCGGCGCTGATGCTATCCACCAGCGCCATGTGGCTGGAAAACTGATTGTTATCCTCGGCGTTTCTGACGCGCTCGAGAGAGAAGAGCACGTCCTCCATTGTCATGGGGGAGCCGTCGGAAAAGGTGACATTGGGGCGTATCTGGTACACGTAGGTGAGGTCGTCCGTTTGATGCCACTCTTCGGCAAGAAGCGGCACGAGCCCCCCGTTCCCGTCGAAACCCAGTATCGACTGAGCCAGTTGACTCAGCACCTGAACCGACTCATACTCGATAGCCAGCCCCGGATCAAGCGAATTGATATCGGCATCGAGCGCAATTCTAAAGATGATCGGCCCGGCCCCCCCCGCGCAGCCTGACAACGCCAGAGCGAACGCCAGCGCCGCCATAAGCGCCTTGTGTTTCATGGAAACTCCTTGCGCAGAATATAGCATAAGCGCGGCTAAATGGCAAGGGCGCGGGGCGGCTTCAGGCCGCGTCATTTTCCCCCGCGTTTGAACGCGCGCCGCCCCCTGCCCTACTTCCCCGCCCGGATCTTGTCGGGGGGGAGCCAGCGGCCCAGTACGCGGTTCAGTTCCCCGGGCCGCAGCGGCTTGGCGATGAAGTCGTTCATGCCGGCGGCGACAAACAGCTCCCGCGCCCCCTGCACGGCGTTTGCGGAAAAGGACACGACGGGGACCGTTTTTAGCCAATCCGCGCCCAGGGAGCGGAGGCGCTTTACCGTCTCGATGCCGTCCATGTCGGGCATCATGTGGTCCATAAAGATGAGGTCGTAGCGCCGCGCCTTCACCCTGGCGAGCGCCTCCGCGCCGCTTTCCGCGGTGTCCGCCTTTATGCCGTGCCGTGCCAGGTAGCCCAGGGCCACCGAAAGGTTGATGGGGAGGTCGTCCACCACCAGCACCTTGACGTCAGCCGCGGCCTGCACCGTATCGTCTTTCCCCGCGCCGAGCACTACCTTTGCGGGGTCTCCCTTCACCAGAGGAATAAAGGCGCTGAATATAGATCCCTCTCCGTAGACGCTCTTCACGGTGACGGCTCCTCCCATAAGGTCCAGGAGTTGTTTCGTTATCGCCAGGCCAAGCCCCGCGCCCTGGACACCCTGGGTTCGCTTCCGGTCCAATTGCTCAAAACTGACGAAGAGGCGCTTCTTCTGGTCATCCTTAATGCCGACGCCCGAATCGCTCACCATTATTTTTATGCAGCGCCGCTTTGCGCCGCCGCGGGCGGCCACTATTGCCGCGCTCATGGAAAAATGAACATACCCCTTCCGGGTGTACTTGACGGCGTTGTTTACCAGGTTGGTACATATCTGGTGGACCCGGGCTTCGTCGCCGTAGACCACCTCGTCCAGGCCGGGGGTAAAATCAGCCTGAAAGTCCAGGCCCTTCTCCCCTGCCAGGAAGCCCTGCATGGAGGCGACGCTGTCAAAGAGGCTGCGCAGGTTGTAGTGCGAGGGCGCGAGTTTCACCTTGCCCGCGTCGATTTCGGAAAAGTCGAGTATGCCGTTGACCAATCTCAGCAGGGTGTGGGACATGCGCTCCATGTTGCGAAAGTATTGTCTCTGGGCTTCGCTGAAGCCGCCGGTTTCGATGAGGTCGCTCATGTTGATGATGGCGTTGAGCGGCGTACAAATCTCGTGGCTCATCTTGGCCAGGAACTCGCTCTTGTGGCGCGATGCGTCTTCGGCGAGGCGCTGGGCGTCCTCCGCCTTGTGCCGCGCCGTTTCGGCTTCCCTGGTCATCACCTGGAGCGCCCTGGTCCGTTCATTCACCTTTACTTCAAGGTCCTGGTTCAGCATCCGCACCTCGTCTTCCAGGTGCTGGTAGTAGCGCATGAAAAGCATAATCTGAAGTATCAAGTGAATGATGTTTATCCAGGCAAACCCATAGATGCCGAACCAGAAACCGATGGAAAAAATGTACGCGAGGGGCGCCACAAAGAGGAGTATATGGGTCAGGTAAGTCAGGACGGAATCGATGCTCCATTTCTCGCGCCGGCGCCGCCGGCATAGGTTGATCAGGTCTATGACGCTGGGGGTAATACAGATCAGGATGATGATCACGATGTTGAACAATAGATGGTTGGTAAACACAGGGATGGGCACCCACAGGTGGACGCTGGGGATGAGGGCCACCGCCAGGTAGACCCCGCCCATGGCGCGCCGGGGCAGGTTTTTCCGCAGCACATGCCGCATGGAGAAAAACGAGGCCAGGGCCGGGAGGTAGTATTCCAGGCGCAGGAGCAGTTTATCCATCCATCCCAGGCTGCCCTGGATGAACCGGTAGGGAGACAGGGAGCCGCCGGTGTTCAGCAGGATGTACCACAGGAGGAGAAACGACGCCAGGGCGTAGTCCGCGTCTTCGGTCCGTTTCCGGTTGGAGAAAAACATCCCGGTGAGATACAGTATCATCACCGCGATGGCGCCGATGGTGAAGTTGTTCACGCACTCCATGGCCGACTCCAGGCTGCTTATCTGCCGCAGCCCGGAGAGAAACACCCGTCCCCGCAGCCCCGGCAGGGCGTGGAGTTCATTCTGCACCTGGATGATCACATTGCATTCCCGGGGGTATCCCTCTTTGAGGTTCAGCGAGGCATGCCCCGACAGGCTGTAGAAGCCCATAGTGAAGTTATTGAAGAAGGGGTCGAGCCGGCCCGCCTGGGACACCATAAACTCGTTCAGGTAGATGCGGTAGGCCGAATACTGGTTCAGTGAAAGAATACTTATTGTCTCGATGTTCGCCGGGATTTTCACGCGGGCCCGGTAGGTGGCGCAGCCTTTGGCGGGCCTGCCGCCGCCGGCCGTCCAGATGTGGGGGAAGGCAGCCACTTCCGGCTCGATGCTGTCCCCGTAGAGGAAGTCGCTGTAGGTGTAGAGTTTGTCAGGGTAATACTCCCACTGACCCTTCAGTTGATAGATACGGTTCGCGTTTCCGGCCAGTTCCTTTTCAAGGTCTGCCTCTCCTCCCTGCATAAGGACCGGCGCCTGTTCCGGCGAACGCAGTATGACAATCACCATAGGCAGGGCGGCGAAGCATACACACAGGATGAGGATGAAGGTGATTATTCTGGAGGCAGGCCCTTTTTTCATCGCCGCCCCTTCCCTGCCCGGGTGACTTTCTGCACCGGCAGGTACCATTGCCAGTCCCCGGTGAAGTCGAGGCCCTGGTACTTCGTGTTGAGGACCGCGCGGTTGGTTGTGTACTCCAGGGGAATGTAAGGCGCCTCGTCCACCAGGATGTCCATGAGTTGTTTTTGAATCTCAAAGCGCCGTGCCGGGTCCTCCTCGGCGTTCTGATCCTCGATGAGGGCGTCCACTCGGGGATTCGAATATGCCGCGAAATTATACCCGTACTGAACCTGAGAGGAAGCATACAAACTGGAAAGTATGCCGCCCATATCGGGGTAGTCATTCGTCCAGTCACCGTAGAGGATATCGTAATCCCGTTCCCCATTTGAATCGCGCGCTTCGCCGTTCAGGTAGGTGTAAAACGCATCCATCGTTACTATACGTATCTCGACATTGATTCCCAGAGGCGCAAGGCTCTCCTTGATGAACTGCGCCCGCGCCCTGTTGTAGAGCCAGGGGTCTGTTACAAGGCTGCAGTTAAAGCCGGCCGGGTAGGCCGATTCGGCGAGGCAGGCCCTGGCCGCTTCCAGGTCGTAATCGTAACCGGGAGTATTGGCAGCATAGGCGTTCCACCCGGCCGCATCCTTTCCGTACAGATTGGGGCCGAAGGGCAGTACCGTCGCCGGCAGTCCGCGTCCCCGGTTGAATTCGCTGTAGAGCCGCTGAATGTCGATAGCGTGGGCCACGGCCTTCCGCGCGTTCTTGTCGCTGAAGGGCGGGCTTCTGGTGTTCAGGCCCAGGAACCCGGTCCCCAGGTCCCTGGTGACGGTAACCGCCAGATCGGGATTGTTGAGCAGGGCCCCCAGGCGGTCCGCGGCAATAAACATGGTGAAGTCTATGCAGCCCGCCTGTACCGCCGCGAGCCGCGTGGGGGCATCGGTAATAATCTTGAACACGACTTCCCGCACCTGGTTCGCATCCCTGGCGGCCTTGTCCCAATACCGCTCGTTTTTTTCCAGCACGATCTCTTCGCCGGGCTTCCAACTTTTCAGCACAAAGGGCCCCGTGGCCAGAATGCCGCCCCTGGCGGTCCCAAAGTTTTTCCGGTGTGAAAGGTAATACGATTGGCTTATGATGCGCCCCGCGTTGGTGGCCATCTGGTATTTGAAGACCGCCGAGGGACGGGACAGGGTGACAATGAGATGCCAGCCCACAGCGTTGAACCTTTCCACGTTGGAGAAGAAACCCGCGAATACGTTGCCGTCATCCCCGCTGCGGGTCCGTTCCAGGGAGAAGAGTACGTCCTTCATCGTCATGGGGGAGCCGTCAGAGAAGACCACATTGGAGCGCACCTCGAATATGTAAGTGATATCGTTCGTTTGGTACCAGTCCCGCGCAAGCACCGGCACGACCTCGCCTTTCCCGTTGAAGCCAACGAGCCCCTCGGTCAACTGGCTGGTCACCTGCATCGATTCGTAACTGTACGACCGCCCCGGGTCCAGCGAAGGGAAACCGGCGTCCAGGGCAATATTGAAACTAATGCCGGCGTCTTTCGTTTTGCAGCCTGACAAGACTGAAAAAACGAGCGCGAAAAACAACGCCGCTGCAGAACGTTTCATAGAGCGATCCTTTTGGCTTCGGCCTTTTTACCCGGAAAAAGGCGTTTTGCCCCCCCCCCCGGGGGGGGGGGGCAAATTCAGAGCGATTCTGAAAAGCGCGAGAATAAACGCCGGCGCGGTTCCTTTTTTCATAGCGCCTCTCCTTGCTTTTTACACTGTTCCGATCCGTATTGCATACTTCTTTTATCGGCATTTTCCATATTGAAATTGAATCCCCGCGTAAGTAAATCTGTGGACAAATTTGAGCCTACTCCGAAAAGTCAGGATTAGGAATTTATCCACAGATTTACACAGATAAACACAGATTTTTAAGAATATATTTCATGAATCGTGTTTTATCTGTGACGCAACGAAGTTGCGCAATCTGTGTATATCTGTGGATGTTTTTAAAATTCCTTGTTTTCGGAGTAGACTCGGAATTCAACCGCGTTACTTACTTAACTGCTGTTGCCCAGGGGGGGCCTGCATCGCGCCCCCTTGACTCCCCCTCCCCTTTCCCCTATACTTACCATGATGAGCAAGATTACGATGAAAGTCCCCCTTGTGGAACTTGACGGGGACGAAATGACGCGGGTGCTCTGGGCGCTCGTGAAAGAAAAACTGCTGCTGCCTTATGTGGACCTTCACACCGAATATTACGACCTCGGCCTGAAGCGCCGCGACGATACGAACGACGCGGTCACGGTGGAGGCGGCCCGCGCGATAGCGCGCCTCGGCGTTGGGGTGAAGTGCGCGACGATTACGAGCAACGAGGCCCGCAAGGCCGAGTACGCTCTTGAGCGGCTGCTGCCGAGCCCCAACGCGACGATCAGGGCTATACTGGACGGCACGGTGTTCCGTAAGCCCATAACGGTGCAGGGGCTGCGGCCCGCGATCCCCGCGTGGGAAAAGCCTATCACCATAGCGCGGCACGCGTACGGCGATGTCTACAAGGCCGCGGAACTGGCGATACCCGGCCCCGGCACGGTGGAACTGGTCTACACGGCGGAAGATGGCAGCGTCACGCGCCGCAAGGTCGCGGATATGCCGGGGAGCGGGGTCGTGCAGGCCATGCACAACATCGACGCCTCGATCCGCGCGTTCAGCCGCGCCTGCTTTCGCTACGCGCTGGGGGAGCGCCTTTCGGTGTGGTTTGCCGCGAAGGACACCATCTCCAAAACTTACGACCAGCGCTTCAAGGCGATTTTCGCCGAGGTCTACGAAAATGAATTCAGGGCCGATTTTGAAAAAGCGGGCCTCGAGTACTTTTACACCCTTATCGACGACGCGGCCGCGCGCATAGTAAAGAGCCGGGGCGGCTTTCTCTGGGCGCTCAAAAACTACGATGGGGATGTAATGAGCGATCTCATAGCGAGCGCGGTGGGCAGCCTCGCGATGATGACGAGCGTGCTTATGTCCCCGTCCGGCGCAATGGAGTTCGAGGCCTCGCACGGCACCGTGCAGAAGCACTATTACCGCTGGCAGAAGGGTGAACGCACGAGCACGAACCCCACCGCGCTGATCTTCGCGTGGACCGGCGCGCTCGCCCGCCGCGCCGCGCTCGACGGTCTCCCCGATCTGGGGGCCTTCGCCGGCCGCCTCGAGCGGGCGGTGCTCGACACGATAGGCGCGGGGTTTGTTACCGGCGACCTCGCCCCGCTCTGCGAGAAACCGCCAGCCGCCGTGCTCGACAGCTGGGCCTTCATAGACGCGGCGGCACAGCGGCTGGGAACCGCGGGAAAATAGCGCGGGCCGCTATGCCTCGACGCTTTCCACCGCCGCTTCGATCTTCCCTTTGAGGGGCCGTATCCTGATGCGGTCGCCCCGCGCAACGTCCGCCGCGCTGCGGAGTACCCGCTCCCCCTCGGGCCGCAGCACCGTGGCCACCGCGTAGCCCCGCTCGAGAATAGCGAGCGGGCTTGCCGCCTCGAGCCCCCGCCGCGATAACTCAACACGGTGCCGCAGCCCCTCGAGCCGTATGCGGATGGCGTTCAGGAGCCCCTCCTTCGCGTCGTCGAAGCGGACGAGGCGGGGCTGCAGGATCCCGCGGAAGCGGTACTCGAGGTCCTCGAGGCTGAAGGGTTTTAGCGCGAGGCGGATTTTTTCGAGGCGGACGCTTATGCCGCGGGAGAGCGCTTCGGAGAGGGCTCGCACCCGCGCCGCCGTTTCCGGCCAATCCGCGCTCACCAGTTCCGCGGCCGCCGAGGGGGTCGGGGCGCGGAGGCTCGCCGCGTAATCCAGCAGCGACCAGTCGATCTCGTGCCCCACCGCGCTCACAATCGGTATCTCGGACGCGGACGCGGCCCGCACGACGACCTCATCCGAGAAGGGCAGCAGGTCCTCGAGCGAGCCGCCGCCCCGCCCCACGATGAGGACGTCCGCGATGCCCCACATATTCGCCTGCCGTATGCGCCGCGCGATGGCCGGCCCCGCGTCCGCGCCCTGCACCTGCGCGGGCAGCAGGATGATCCGCAGGCCCGGAGCGCGGCGGCGGAGCACGTTCAGGATGTCCCGCACCGCGGCGCCGGTGGGCGAACTGATGACCCCCACGGTCTCCGCGAAGCGCGGGATGGGGGGCTTGCGCTCCGCGTCGAAGAGGCCCTCGGCCGCGAGACGCCGCTTGCGCTCTTCGAGCATGGCGAGGATATCCCCCGCGCCCGCCTGCTCCATCTCGTCGCAGACGATCGAGTAGGTCCCCTTCGGCGCGTAGACCGAGACGCGGCCCTTGACCCGCAGGAGCATGCCGTCTTTCGGCTCGAAGCGGAGCGTCCGCAGCTGCCCGCGGAACATCATGCAGGAGATCGCCGCTCCCGAGTCCTTCAAAGTGAAGTAGAGATGCCCGGTGCTCGAGGGCCTGCAATTTGACAGTTCCCCTTCCACCACGACCAGCGGAAACGTCCCCTCGAGGCTCTGGCGTATCAGTTCCGTAATTTCCGACACGCTGAATTTTTTCGAAGCGTCCATAGGGTGAGTATAGCGGGTTGCCCGCGTCATGGGAAGGGGGGGACGGATGGTCTTGGCTTACCGGTACAGGTCAAGCCGCATACTGATCGTCTTGCGCTTCCGGTTCGTGAGTTCCGCGTTGGGCGCAAAGCCGTTTTTCTCGTAGAACGCCAGCACCCCCTCGTCGTGCTCCACGTCCGCATCCACCGGGAGGAAGCGCGCGGCAAAGTAGGCGTCGTTGCAGGCCCATGCAATTTGCGCAGCCTGATGGAGCATATATGTGCCGACCCCTCGATATTTCTGCCGTGCCGCCTCGTCTACCGCAAGTTTTGCCACCTTCATCGCGGGAAGGGTCTTGAAGGGGTAGTCGAGGTGGTGCAGTTCTTTTTCCGCGACCGAGAGTCGCACCCCATACGTCCCTTCGGGCCGTTTTCCGAGCGGAAGGATTTAGGCGCGGGCAGTCGCCCGCGCGGCGTCATCGGCAACAAGTGACATATAGGCGGCGATTTTCCCGCTTGCCTCCTCTCTGAGCAGCCATGTTTTGGCAACATGATCCGCCTGGGAGCGGAGCGCGTCTTCTTTGAGGTACTCGGCATACTCCGGTATGCGGCACTCAAATGCGTGAACCGGCGATTCCAGAGAGAGACTCTCTATGCGGAAGTACCGATCGCCATTAGTGCTGGTTATTACGACCGGTATGGTCATTTTTCCCATCCTGGCTTGGTCGTTTTGAACGCCCTGCGCAGATTACCGGCAAGTTCCTCATGCCGCTCATACACCTCCCGCGGGATGGGCTGGCGGATCTGCGCGATGACCTCCCGCACGATGTTGAGGTCTTTTATCTCCGTCGGCTGGACGGGTTTCCATGTGGTTCCCATTGGTAACTCCTATACAGGGAGTATAGCGCGCGCGGGGGCGGTTTGGGCAAGGGGTTCTAATAGGGACTCAGCAATTTTACATTTAGCCTCTCACAGAGGCACAGAGTAACCGTCAAATTTCACCACGAAGGCGCAGAAGGCGCACAAAGGGATTTTGAGTGACCTACATGATTAGAGAATTTTGACA
>JAISTO010000137.1 GCA_031272575.1 Treponema sp.
GCTCCCCCCCCACGCCCCCCCCCCCCTGCCCCCCCCCCCCCGCCCCCCCGCCCCGCCCCCGGGGGCACCCCCCCCCCCCGGGGGGGGGGGGCCGCCAAGGCCACGCCAATGGGCTGGAGTTCCAGGGTGCGCTTCAGTATACTATCAATATGAAATACGCAAAATATATGATGATAGTTGCCGCGCTCTGCTGCGCCGCCGCGCTCCCCGGGTGCCGGAAAAAACCGGCCGGGGATGCCGCGCGTTCGATCGCCGTCTTCGTGCCGGGCACGGTGCAGGGGAGCGCGATCTACGAGATGATGGCAGACGGGGTCAGGGCCGCGGTTGCCGATTGGAACGGCAGGGGGGGCTCGGCCGCGTCTCCGGCCCTTGTCACCGTCGTCGAGGGGGGCTTCAACCAGGCGGAATGGGAAGGCAAGGTGCTCTCGCTCGCGGCCGGGGGCAGGTATGGCCTTATCGTGTCGTCCAACCCCTCCATGCCCGCGATCGCGGCCGCGGTCTCGCGGGCCTTCCCCGAGCAGCGCTTCCTCCTCCTGGACGGCGAACTTGCCGGGAACCCCCGCGTCTACTCGCTCCGCTACAACCAGCGGGAGCAGGGCTTCCTGGCAGGGCATATCGCGGGTCTGGCCGCGCTCGACCTTATCGCGAAGGAGCCCGGCCGCTGGAAGTACCGCGTGGGCCTGGCCGCCGCGCAGGAGTACCCGGCCATGAACGGGGTTATCCTGCCGGGCTTCCTCGAGGGCGCCCGGGCCGTAGACCCCCGCTTCGAGGCTGATTTTCGCATAGTGGGGAACTGGTACGACGCGGCCCGCGCCGCGGAACTCGCCGAGGCGATTATCTCGGATGGCGCGCCGGTCCTGCTGACGGTGGCTGGCAGCGCCAACCAGGGGGTGCTGCAGGCCGCCGCGGAGCGGGGCGCGAAAGTCGTCTGGTTTGATACGGCCGGCTGCGAAGAGCGCCCCGGCGTGGTCGTGGGGAGCGCGATCCTGCTGCAGGAGCGGGCGGCCCGCGAAAAAACGCTCCTCTACCTCGAGGGCGCCCTGCCCTTCGGCGCCGCCGAGACCGCCGGCATCGCGGAGGGCTTTGTCGACTTCGCCGACACCGAGCCGCTCTACCTTAGCACCGTGAGCGAGGCCATCCGCCGCCAACAGGATGCCCTCCTCCAACGCCTCCGCTCAGGAGAACTGCGCCTGCCGCTCGGCGAGTGAAGTTACGGAAGGGGGGGAGGGGTAGGGAGTGGGGGGCGCGGAGCGCTTGGGGAGTGGGGAGTGGGGAGTGGATTGCGCTTGGGGGGGAAAAGTGGACGGTGGACGGTGGACGGTGCGGTTCGCCAGTTTCTGGTCATACCGATATGCAAGAAGTACTACGAAAGACTTTCGTATAACTCCTTCACCGTCCACTTTCCATCGTCCACCGTCCACTTCCTTCCTATTCGGCCTTTCGATCCAACTCGGCGAGGATGGACAACTCGGTGTCTTTGTCGAAGTAGCGGGCCTTGGCCATCTCGGGAGAGAGGTTGACGGTGCCGCCTACTTTGAAGTCGTAGTGGGACTCCATGCGGGCCACGAGGGGCTGATTCCCCGCGGTAAGCCAGAGGTGAATGTCCGCGCCGAGGGGCTCGACCACGGTGATCTGGACGGGCATGGTGCCTTTTTCGGCCTTTTCCGCGTAGCGGAGGTCCTCCGGCCGGATGCCGAAGTAGATCTCCTTGCCCTCGTAGGCCTTGAGGTAGGGCTCGTGCGCCGCGTCGGGCTTTATTTTGAAAGTACCCTCGCTGAGCGCGATGCCGTTCCCGTCCTTTTCCACCTTGACGGTGAGGAAGTTCATCGGCGGTGAGCCGATAAAGCCCGCGACAAACTTGTTGACGGGGTGGTTGTACAGGAAGAGCGGCGCGCCGATCTGCTGCACCTTGCCGTCCTTTATGACGACGATCTTGCTGGCCATGGTCATGGCTTCGACCTGGTCGTGCGTGACGTAGATCATTGTCGCGTCAAGATCGTGGTGCAGTTTGGACAGTTCTGCCCGCATCTGCACACGGAGTTTCGCGTCCAGGTTGGAGAGGGGTTCGTCGAAAAGGAACACCTTCGGCTTGCGGACGATGGCGCGGCCGACCGCGACGCGCTGCCGCTGCCCGCCGGACAGGGCCTTGGGCTTGCGGTCGAGGAACTTCTCGATGTCGAGTTTGACCGCCGCCTCGTGGACGCGCTTGTCGATCTCGTCTTTCGGCACTTTTTTGATCCGCAGACCAAACGCCATGTTGTCGTAGACCGTCATATGGGGGTAGAGCGCGTAGTTCTGGAACACCATGGCGATGTTCCGGTCTTTCGGCGGCACGTCGTTCATCAACTCGCCGTCGATATACAATTCGCCTTCGGAAATGTCTTCCAAACCGGCGACCATGCGGAGCGTCGTTGACTTGCCGCACCCTGACGGGCCGACGAAGACGACAAACTCCTTGTCTTCGACTACGATGTTGGCGTTGTCAACCGCTTTGACCCCGCCCTCGTAGATTTTGCTAATGCCTTTCAGTTCAACTTTAGCCATAAAAGCCTCCCTATTGGGTTAGTTTATGTATACAGTATACCCTCTTTTGGGGGATATGTCAAGAAAAAAATTTCTTTTTTTTATCTTTTTCCCATAATTCGGGGCAGTTTGTCAGGAATCCTCCGCGCCCCCTTCCCATTCACCCCGCCTTCACGCTATACTCCCTGCATGGCACACACATCCGCGGGGCCGCTCCGGGACGCGCTGGCGGCGTACCGCGAGACGCTCTCGCAGAAGGACGGGCGCGGCAAAGGCGACCGCGGCCGCGACCGCGCAAGCGACCGCGTCGAAGATCAGGTACTTATCCGGCAAAGCGCACCACGTGCGCCCGCGGCCGCGACCCCCGCGCCCGCGGCGGCAGGCAGGGCGGCGCAGACCCCCGCGGCGCAACCCCCCGCGGCGCCGCATCAGGCGGGGGGGCTTATCCGGCAGGCGCTGCCGCAGGCGCCGGCCTCCTCGCGGGAGCACAGGGCCGCGCAGTTCCTGGTGCTCATCGGGAGCGAGGAGGCCGCGAAGATACTCGCGCGCCTCGATCCCGCGCAGGTAGAGGCCATCTCGCGCGAAATACTCAGCATCACTTCCATAAAGAAGGACGAGGCCGAGGCGGTGCTCGCCGAGTTCAGCACCCTCTTCCACACGACCTACGCGGGAAGCGGCGCCGTGTCCGGCGGGCCCGAGGCCGCGCGGAGGCTCCTCTACGCGGCGTTCGGCCCGGAAAAAGGGGAAAGCCTTTTCGGGCGCGTGAGCCTCGAGCCGGAGGGCGGGGACTTTTCCTTTTTGGAGGACTGGAGCGGCGAGCAGATCGCGTTTCTCTTCAAGGACGAAAGCCCGGCGGCCGAGGCGATGGTCCTGTCCCGCCTGCCGCCTCTCCTCGCCGCGCAGACCCTGGCGCGCACGGACGCGCCCCGCAAACTGGAAGTGGCGCGGCGCATCGCCCGCATGGGGGAAGTGCCGCCGGAGGCCCTCTCGCGCACCGCGGCGGCCCTCCGCGAAAAGGCGCGCCGCATCGGCAAGCCGGACACAGCCCGCGTCGACGGCCTCAATGCGCTCACGAGTATACTCAAGGCCTCGGATACGCGCTTCGGCGAGCATATACTCCGCGAACTCGAGGCCGAAGACCCCGCGCTCAGCGCGTCCCTCAAGGACAAACTCTTCACCCTTGACGATGTCGCGGATGCGATGGATCGCCCCATCGAGGAAAAATTGCAGGATATGAGCGACACCGACATCTGCCTTTTGACGCGGGGCCGCTCCGACGCGTTCAGGGCGAAAATTTTCTCCAACCTGTCCCGGGGCCGCGAGGCGCGGGTGCGGGAAGAGGATCGGCTCCTGGGGCCGGTCTCCCGAAACGAAACCGAGGCCGCCGCGCGGGATTTCCTTTCCTGGTTCAGGAAGGGCCGCGAGGCAGGCACTATTTTAATGAAGGATGCTAACGATGTCTTGTTGTAAAAATCACACTGTACATGGATTTGTCATTTTAGAGACTCTGGAACTTCCCGATCTCGACGCCAAAGGTATCTGGGCGCGGCACACGGCGAGCGGCGCGCAGGTCTTTCATCTTTTAAACGATGATGACGAAAACCTTTTCGCATTCGCGTTCGCCACCCCCCCCCATGACAGCACCGGGTCCGCGCACATACTCGAGCACACGACGCTCTGCGGGTCTCGTCACTATCCGCTCAAGGACGCATTTCTGGTGCTCGCGCAGGGGAGCCTGCAGACCTACCTCAACGCGTGGACCTTCGCGGACAAGACCGTGTACCCGGCCAGTTCCGTCAACAGCCGCGATTATTTCAACCTTATGGGGGTCTACGGGGACGCGGTTTTTCGGCCCCTCCTCGCCGAGTACGCGTTTATGCAGGAGGGGGTGCGCCTCGAGGTGAAGGGGCGCGGCAAGGCGCTTGCGTACAACGGGGTCGTGTACAACGAAATGAAGGGCGCGTACTCGACCCCGGACGCCTACGCGGAGTTCTGGTCGACCCGCGCGGTGCTCCCCGGCACCCCCTACGAGCACGAGTCAGGGGGGGATCCGGACGCGATTCCGGCCCTCACCTGGCCCGCGCTCAAGACCTTTCACGACACTTACTACAGTCCGGCCAACTGCCGCGTGTTTCTGGCCGGCAATATCCCCACGGAGGAGCAACTGGCCTTCCTCAACGAGCGCTTCTTTTCGGACGAGGCCCTCCGCGCGGTCAGGTATGACGAAAGCCTCTTCACGATTGCGCGCGCCGCCCCCTGGAAAAGCCCCGCGCCCCCCATCGTGGTGCCCTGCCCGTTTTCGCCGGGGGCCAGGCCCTCCGTCTTCATGTCCTGGCTCACCGGGGACGCGGCAGACAGCGCCGAGACCCTCGCGCTCAACGCGCTCGAGGAGATCCTCATCGGGCATGACGGGTCCCCGCTCGCGCGCGCGCTGGTCGAGTCGGGCCTCGGCGAGGACCTGTCCCCCGTGTCCGGCCTGGAGGATGAACTGCGCGAGACGGTCTTTGCCGCGGGGCTGCGGGGGGTGGACGAAAAAGGCGCCCCCCGCGTCGAGGCCCTTATCTTGCGCGAACTGGAGCGCCTCGCCACGGAGGGCATCCCGCCGGAGGAGACCGAGGCCGCGCTTGCGACGCTCGAGTTCTCCAACCGCGAGATCCGCCGGGCCCAGGGCCCCTGGTCCCTCGTGTGGCTGCGCCGCTCCCTGGCAGGCTGGCTCCATGGCCAGGCCCCCTGGACCACGCTCCGCTTCGATCCCCCCTTCGCGGCGTTGAAGGAGCGCCTCGCGCGGGAGCCGCGCTTTTTCGAGGGCCTTATCCGCGCGAAACTGCTCGACAATCCGCACCGCGCCACCGTCACCATAAAACCCACCGAGGGCTTTCTCGAAGCAAAGGAGGCCGCGCTCGCGGCCGCGCTGAAGGCGAAGCGGGAGACCCTCAGCCCGGCCGAGGTCGCCGGCATCGAGGCAAAAACTCAGGCCATGAAGGCCTGGCAGGAGGCCGCGGATACCAAAGAGGCCCTCGCGTCGATCCCGCACCTCGCGCGCGCTGACCTCTCTCCGGTCATCAGGCGGGTCCCCTCGGGCCTCGCGGCCGCGGGCCGCCTCCCCGTCATGACGCACCCGCTCCACACGAACGGCATCACCTACGCGGACCTCGCCTTCCCGGTAGACACGCTTTCTCCGGACGACCTCATCTGGCTCCCCTTCTTCTCCCGCGCCGTCATCGCCATGGGGCTGCCGGGGCTCGGCTACGCGGAGGTGTCCAGCCTCCTCGCCCGAACCGCGGGCGGCCTCGACACCACGCTCGAAGTGGGCAGCCCCCTCCCCGGCGCGGCGCGGGCCATCCCCTTTCCCACAGGCGTCTTCGACCTGCGCGGCAGGGCCTGGCTCATATACCGCCTCAAGGCCCTTGACGAAAAGTTCCCGGCCGCGCTCGCGCTCCTCCGCCGCTTCATCCTCGAGGCCGACTTCAGCGACCTCCGCCGCCTCCGCGATCTGGTCCTCGAAATGAAAAACGAGGCCGCGTCGAGCCTCGCCCCCTCGGGCCACAGTTACGCCGCCACCCGCTCGATGGCCTCCTTCACCCGCGCCCGCGCGCTCAGCGAAACCTGGGAGGGCCTGAGCCAGGTCCTCTTCGCGCACCAGGCCGCCAGCCTCCCCATCGAGCGCGTCGCCGCCGTCTGCGGCACACTCCGCGCCGCCCTGGCCGCCTCCGGCCTCATCGTCAACCTCAGCGCCCAGGAGTCCGCCCTCGAGCCCGCCCGCGCCGCCCTCGAAGCCGCCTTCGGCGATTTCCCCCCACCCGTGCCCATAGGGGCGGGTATCCAAGTCCCAAGTACAGAGAGGGGGGGAGCCCCCCCCCTGGGGCGCACACCCTTGCTGCGCAAGGGCATGTTGCGCCCCACCCCCCCCAGCGGGGGTAACCTCCTCGCTCTCACCTTGGAAAAAGGGCATGGAGTTTGCGCAACGCGCAAACTCCATGACGAAAATGCGCAAGCATTTTCGTCCACCCCCGCCACGCCCCCCCCCCCCCCACCCCCCGGAGTTTTCCCCCCCCACTACAGATAGGCTTCGCCGCGGCCAGTTTCCCCGGCGCCCCCTATCTGGCGGCAGTGGACGCCTCCGCGGAACTCGTCGCGGCGCACCTCCTCTCGACCGGCGCCCTCTGGGAGCAGATCCGTATGCAGGGCGGCGCGTACGGGGCGTTCGCGCATCAGGACCCCCTCGAGGCCATTTTCACCCTCTCGACGTACCGCGACCCCTCGCCCCTCCGCTCCCTCGCCGCGTTCGGCGAGGCCCTCCGTGACGCCGCCGCCCCCGCGGCCCCCCTCCCCGAGGACGACCTGGTCAAAGCGATCATCGGCGTCTACGGCAAGAAGACCGCCCCCCGCGCCCCCTCCTCCGACGCCCTCGTCGCCTTCTACCGCTTCCTCTGCGGCGTCGAGGACCAGCACCGCCAGGCCCGCCTCGCCGCAGTCGTCGGCCTCTCATCCGAGCACCTGGCCGCCGCCTTTTCCCGCCTCGCCAGCACCGCCGCCTCCGGCGCCTCGACGCCCGGCCGCCCCGTGATCATCGCCGGCCCCAAAGCCGCCGCCGAAGCCGCGCGGGAACTCGGCGTCGCGGTGCAGGAACTGCCGTGAGGGGGGGCGCTTGGGGAGCGGGGGGCGCTTGGGGAGTAGGGGGCTTCGAGGCAAGGCATGCCTTGCCCGTACGAGCGAGTCGGCTTCCTGGGAGCGCCGGCTTCCAGCCGGCAAGGGGGGACACGACTCCGCGCTTTAAGCCTAAACTTGTCCCATAACTTTAGCCCACTCTGAAGAAACAGGATTTTAAGAATTTAACCGCGAATTATGCTAATGAACGCGAATTTTATTAAGAGTAATATTCGCGTAAATTCGTGTA
>JAISTO010000145.1 GCA_031272575.1 Treponema sp.
TCCGCCGCGCTCGCCGCGCATACGATGACCCTTGCCCCGAAAAATGTTTTTTATGTTGACGACAGCACAGCGGATCTGCGCCGCGCCGCGCGGAGTCTTGCGCGGCGCGGCGCGGCAAACCGCGTCACCGGCATTTTTGCCACCGCGGATAAACTGGCGGTCGATTTAATGGACGCGCTGAAGGATTGCGGCATCTCCGTTCCGGGGGACATTTCACTTGTCGGATTCGACGATATGGCGATAAGTGCCCACACCGTGCCGGGCCTAAGCACCATACGGCAGGACATAAGCCGCAAGGCCAGGCTTGCGGTCGATCTGCTATTCAACCAAATTGAAACGAAAGCCCCCGCCCCCCCGCACACCGTCCTCGATGTCTCACTCGTTGAACGGGAAAGTGTGCGTACCCTTTCCGCTGAGTGACGGGGGGGAGGGGCGTAGAAAGAGCATCGTCTGCCCCCCCCCGTCCGCTATATACTCCAGCCGCTGTTGCCCGACCCGCTTATGCTGAAACTCCCGCTCGTGTTGTTGATCGTGTTCCCGCTGGTACCGGCTGCGGTGACATCGTTTATGGTGACACTGCCCGCGGCTTTCTTGTCAATGTCAGTATCGTTCGGTTTGCACCACACTACCGCTCGGTAGGCGCTGTCCGCAAGGCCGGTGTTGTTCACCGTCCCGCCGCTGATAGTCACATTCTTTATCTGCCCCGCGCCATGGAAACTGTACGCCGAATACGCGCTGTCATTTATCGTGTTGCCGCTTACAATGACGGTTCCTGAGTCGGTAAGATTCTTTCCCTCTTCGGCCCAGAACCAGAGGGCCCCTCTCGGAGTATTGTAGTTCGGCTCCCAGGAGCCGGCCCTTTCGAGCACATTGTTTTGCACCGTGGTCGTGCCGGAGAAAAGCACCGGGTTATGCCTCGTGCTGATCATAATGCCGCCGCCCGCGGCGACGATATCCCGCACCGTGTTGTTTTCGATCATATTGCCATAGCCGCCGTACACCGCGATGCCGCTTGCCAGCGCGGGGAACTCGGTCACATTATTGCGGATCGTGTTGTCGCGGCACGCGGTGCTGTCCGACCAGATCGCGATGCAGTCGTCCCCGGTGTTGCGCACACTGCAGCCCTCCACGACGGTGTTGGAGATATTTTTGCACAGGTTGATGCCGTCCGCGAAGGTGTTCCGAACGCGGCAATTCGTGATTGCGGCGCCGCTGCCCCCGTCCTTGAACCAGATGCCGGCCTTCGTGTGCTCTATCCAGATGTTCTCGATCACCACGCCGCTGCCGCCCCCCTCGATGCCGGTCGTGTGGTTGTCGTCAATACGTCTCTGCTCGGTTCCAAAAATGGCGAAGTCGTAAAACTTGCTGTTGCTGTTTATGTAAAACGCCGCGCCCGCGCCCGTGAGCACCGAGTGCCACATTCCCGCGCCGCGTATCGTGACGCCGTAGGCGCCGGTGGGCGCGTTCACGTTCCCCATAACAAAGGTGCCGGCCGGAATCCACACGCCCTTCCCCTGACTGCTCGCGGCGGAGATGCAGGCTGCAATGGCCGTTGTATCATTGCCGGCGTCGTTTGCGGCCGCCCCGTAATCGGTGATGCTTAAAAAGTTCGCCGGCATGCTAAGCGCGTCGGGTACCATCTCCATCTCCGCAAAATCGATGATGCAGTAGTTGCTGTCGCTCGCGGCTTTTTGCAGTTTCACCACGGTGCCCGCGGGCAGGGTCTCTCCGAGAAGCAGATGTGTTTCGTCAAAGAAGCGATGGCCGTTGCCGCTTCCCGGAGTATCATAAAAAGGGTAGTCACCGTAAACCCAGGCATACTGCGAGGACAGTTCGACATCCTGCAGTTTTGCCGCGCCCTTGTAGATGCTCAACGTTGAAGTGAGGCCGCCGCCGCCCGCGCTGTCCGGCAGGCAATAGCGCAGCACGATGGCGTTCGCCTGTTCCGTCAGGGTGAAAGACACGCTGTCGCCCGCGCTGTTCAACTGCACCGCCTTCCTGCCGGAGGCCTCGGACTGCTTTTCCGTGCGGTAAGCGAAACTCGTGTCAAGCAGCGCCGCAGAGCCGCCCCTCGTCCCGCTCTCCGCCTCGTAGCGCACCAGGGACGGCGTTATGGGAGTTACCGACGGAGTCTCCGTCCCCCCATCATCGCTGCCGCCCTGGGAAAGGTCCTCTACCACGCTGATAACCCAGCAGGAAGAACCGTAGTCTTTCACTCCGTCATTGCGATATTGCACCGTACCGGTTGCCCATGTATTACCACTGTCGGAGGTAGCGCAGCTCAGATATGCTTCGGGGGCCGATCCATATCCTATGATGTTAGACCCGCCCGAGTTATTACTATTCGCGGTAATAACCCAGTGGAACAGAGGATCTTCGACATACGCGGATACTTTCGCTTTTGAGTTCCACGCAGGCCCGGTTGATCCGCCGTCCGAGTTGAGCATCTCCTTTGCGTTGATATAATTACCGGTTGCGGCATTTTTGATCTTGCAGTCGGTTCCCTGAGTCCCCTCGATGTACCAGAGGTCCTTGTAGTCGCTGCGCTGCGCGCCCACACCGAGAAGGCCGGCGTTGTCATACATATAGTTGTCCGCCCCGTTGTTTCCGCCGTCATACCAGTTTTTGATTCGGTATACCGTTCCTTCCAGTTCGGAGGGAGGTTCAGTGTCGCCGCCAGAGGCAGCGCCTGCTTCAGTAATGACAAAAGCAGAAGTACCATAACTTTGAACCCCGTCATTCCGATATTGTACCAAGCCCTTGAAACCAACCTCATTTTCCTGAGTAGCATAACTGAGGAACGCAGTAGATGTGGTACTGATAATGTTGTAGCCGCCAGAATTATTGCCGCTGGCAACAATCTTCCAGTGGAACGCGCTGTCTTCCTGATAGGCGGAAACGAGAGCGTTGGTATTCCATGCCGCAGTCAGCCCAAAAGCGTTAATATAATTACCCGTGGCAACATTTTTGATTTGACAGTCAGTGTCCTGTGTACCCTCGATGATCCACAAGTCCGTGCTGTCAGTTTTTTGATCTGCACTCACCCCAAGGGTACCGTTGTTGTCATAGAGGAAATCATGACTCGTGTTATTATCCGAACTGCCTGTGGTATACCACCACACCGTTATCCGGTACGCGGTTACCGGCGGCACATATTCCACCACCTTGATCTTCGCTATTGCGCTGTACGCAACTGCGGTCGTGCCGTTCAGTGTGTTGGTCACCTTGACGAAGTAATAGGTGGTGCCCAGGTTCGCGCTCGCGACCGGCGGCGTGAAACTCGCGTTCGTCTCGTCGGCAAGCGGGGTGGGCGTTGGTTCCGTCGTGCTGGGAGCCGTGTTGCTGTACCACTGATAAGTTAATTGACCGTTGGCCGATGTAACTACGGTAAGCGCCGTGGGACTCGGCGTATCCTCTGTGTAGGTTACTTCCACGGTGCTCAGGTTGGTCGTGAAGTTCGGCTCTGCTGCGGCTTCCAGTATCGTTATCTTCGCTATTGCGCTGTACGCAAAAGCGCTCGTGCCGTTCAGCGTGTTGGTCACCTTGACGAAGTAGTAGGTGGTGCCCACATTCGTGTGCGCGGCAGGCGGCGTGAAACTCGCGTTCGTTTCGTCGGCAAGCAGGGCCGGGGAATCTGTACTGGCAGTCGAATTACTGTACCACTGGTAAGTTAACTGACCGTTGGCCGAAGATATCACCGTAAGTGCCGCGGGGGTCGTGCCCTCCATATACTTTACTTCCACGGTGCTCAGGTTGCCCGTAATATTCGGCGCTGTGGCGGCTTCCAGTATCGTTATCTTCGCTATTGCGCTGTACGCAAAAGCGCTCGTGCCGTTCAGCGTGTTGGTCACCTTGACGAAGTAGTAAGTGGTGCCCAGATCCGCATGCGCGGCAGGCGGCGTGAAACCCGCGTCCGTGTCATCAAGCGGGGTAGGCGTGGGATCCGTTGTGCTGGGAGCCGTATTGCTGTACCACCGGTAAGTTAACTGACCGTTGGCCGAAGATATCACCGTAAGCGCCGCGGGACTTTCCCCCTCCACATACTTCACTTCCGCGGTGTTCAGGTCGACTGAAAACTGCGGCATCGAGGCCGCGGCAAGCACGGTGAAATTCGCCGCGAGGGACGCGGCGCCGTCAATAGTCACCTTGAATGGATACGTGCCCTCTGCCGTACCGGTGCCCGCGGTAATCTGCAGCGCAAGGTTGTCGGAAACGACCTCCGCGGTGCCGGTATTGTCGCTTATATCCAGGGGAACCGCGCCTGTCCAGTTAATCACGGCCTGCTTGCCGTCCGCAATGTTGGCGGTACTCACCGTGTAACTCACCGTGCCGCCCACAGTCGCAACAACGCTGCCGTTCGGCGTACCAATGCTCACGGTTTTGGCAAGCGCGTCCACGGTGGTGAAGCAAATCGCCGCCGAGGCAAGATCGTTTCCGGCAAGATCGCAGATACCGGCAATAGTAAGGTGATAGAGCGTTTCGTAAGCAAGCGCGGCATACGTAAGCGTAAGCGTATGCGCCGCCGCACTGTAAACTCCTCCGCTTATTTTGGCGTTCGCATCGTCTCCGCCCGCGCCGGTCCCCAACTTGATACCCGCGGCAGTAAGTGTTCCGGCACTTACCGCGCCGTCAGCAAGTTCCGCTCCCCCGTCCTGGCCTATGCGGACAGCCTCGCTAAACGTGATGATGATGTTACCGGAAACCGTTACCCCTTCTGCGTTGTTCTGGGGAGTCGTTTCCGTTATCGCCGGCGGCGTCGTATCAGGCTCCGGGCCGGTACCGGCGAAGGTCAGCGTTATGACCGCGCTGCCGTCCGCTGCCTCGATGCTCTTTGCCGCGGCGCTTTCCGCGGTAATGTCAGCCTCGGTCAGAGAACCGAGGCTGTAGTGCTCCTCCGCCGTAATGGTAAGCACCGCTGTGTAGACGGTATCGTACTTCGCCGTTGTGGGGGACTCGAGCGCCAGAGCGTTGGTTTCGGTACCCTCGTACCACGCCACGGTTACGGGCAGCGCGATGGACGACTCAGGCACAGGAGTAAGATCCGGTTCCTCGTCGAGCGCCTGCCCGCCTGCTGGCGCGTCAATGACGATGCCGAGCGCTGTTACCGGCGTGTCTCCCGCCGGAGGCACATACGCGGTGACCGTCAACTTTAAACGCGCGCTTTCCGTCTTGCCGCTTTCCGTTGCCGAGACGTAGTAGTCGGTCTCCTCGATTGCCCCTCCGCCTGTTTTCGTCAGGGTCAACCGTTTGCCCGCGGGAGTGTACGACGCGCCGACATTGGGAAAGAGTCCTCCCTTTGCCGAGTCGTACACTTTCCACTGGCAGTCAGTTGAATGACTACTGGTCAGGGTAAAGGTGACGGATGCCGCCCCCGCGGACGTTTTGGCAGCGCTTGCCGCCGCCTCGTTCGCCACAGTGGGCGCCGCCGTTTGTTCTTTTCGTTCGGGTGCGGTCTGGTTTTGACAACCCCCGAAGAAAACCGCCGTGAGCAGCGCGCAAAGGGCCGCTCTAAAAACCTTGTTTGTTTTCATGTTTTTCTCCTTCTCTTTCCTCTCTCTTTTCACCACCTATATGAGTAACGCTTTCGCTGTTACCGGTAGCGGCCAATCCGCTTATGGTGACACTGTCCGCCGTCTTCCCCGTCATCTATACCGCGGAACATCCATTCCCGGTAGAGATTCCACGGCCGAGCCGCGAAATGACGGTTGGCAATCCCCTTAACTTGTTGACAACGAATCATTCCTCCGGCCAAAAATGCCACTTGGCAGAGTTGTATGCTGCTACGCCGTCCGCGCGCCATTGCACCTTCCCGGCATAACCGGTTTCGAGGTGTTCCGTTTCTTTGCTTAAGAAGGCGGAAGTGTTGCTCGTGAGTACGATGGTGGTCGGATTAGCGGTCTCATCAAAATTCCAGTAAAAACCCGGGTCGTCAACAAAGGCGGAAACGAGCGCATTCGTACTCCAGTCGGGCGTAAGATTTTTCACGTTGATGTAGTTGCCGGAACCGACGTTCTTAAGCAGTTTCTTGCTTTGATAAGTTGCGATCTTCCATTTTGCGTAGTCCGTGCCGGTGCTGCTTACCCCCAACACACCTGACGCGTCGCAGAGGAAATTCGTCGTCTCGCTGCTCGGCGAGGTACTGTCCCAACTCTGAATCGTGTAGACAGTACTACCGGCCTGCGGCTCCCCGTTTCCCGACTGCTGCCCGTCGCCTTGAGAGTCACTGTCATCCCCCTCTGCCGGCCCCGAGGGACCAGAGCCTGTCGAGTAGGGATATGCCTGCACGGTCAATTTGATCGCGTCACTTTCGGAACAGCCTTCCTCGGTAAGGGCTACCCAGTAATCCCCCGCGGCGAGATCGCCTGCCGGATCGTAGAGGTGCAGCAGGGTCCACTGCTGAAACGCTTCGGTGTACGCAAGCACCGGCAACTCCGCGCCGTCCTTGTCGTACACGGTCCATACACCCGCGAATGTTCCCTTCAACACGAAGGCAACATCCTGCTGCACGGGACTCTGTTTCACCACCGTGTTTGAAAACACCTGCGGCCGCGTTGAACGGGGCGGATCAGAAAGCGGGCTTTCCGATTGTTCGCAGGAAGCGAACGCGAAGAGCGCGAGCACAAACAGTGCCGCGCAGCGAATAGTCTTTTTCATGTGTTTCTCCTTTCCAATATGACAGGATCCCCTTTGCAGGAAATTCTGCCGCCTTCGACCGTGTATGTTTCGCGATCGATACGATTGACATACGCGCCGTCCGCGATGCCCTCCAGCGGCACGAGCGCGGGCAGGCCCCGCGTACTGAACACGCCGCAAAGTTTCCCCACGGCGCTGCTGTGTGTGGTCCGCAGTATGCCGTTGGGCAGCGCGTCACTATGACAGCACGAGCGGCACAGCGCGGGGTGTTTCTTCAGCGCCGCAAGAGCGGCTATCAGCGCTGACAGGTCACGGTCCGCGTTCCGCGTGATCGGGTCTTTTTCAAACAGACTCGGACGCTTTTCGCAGCGCCATTCCTGACCCGCATAGAGAAGCGCCGCGCCTTTCTGGAAAAACGAAAACGCGGTCCAGTTGCGCAGCGCTTTTTCATCCGGGATGATAAAGGCCGCGCGGCTCTGATCATGGTTTTCCAAAAAGCGCAGTTTGATATAGTTGGCCGGAAAGATTGTTTCCTGCTGATTGATTTTTTCGATGTACGCCTCGAGGGTGTTTTTGCCGCTGAGCGCGCCGGTGAACCAGGGGTGCGCGTCGTAATCGTAGCACATATCGAAGACCTGGTACAGTTCGCCGTCAGAGTGGCTCAGCATACCCGCGCCGCGGTTCGCCGCGAGAAAACTCGTCTCGATGGACTCGGCGATCCAGATGCAGCCCGGACGCACGGCCTCGACCGCCTCCCTCGCCTGCTGCCAGAACGCAAGCGGGATAAGCGGCGCCACATCGCAGCGGAAACCGTCCACCTGCATTTCGCCGGCCCAGAACTTCAGCGTGTCAATCTGATAGTCCCACAGCGCCTTGCTGCGGTAGTCGAGATCGATCACGTCACTCCAGTCGCCGATGCGGTTGCCGAACGAGCCGTCCGCCTTGTGAAAAAACCACTCCGGGTGTTGGGCGGCCAGCACCGAGTCGGGTGAGGTGTGGTTGTACACTATGTCGATAATGCACTTGAGGCCCCGCGTGTGCATGGCGTCAACGAGCGAGCGGAAGTCACCGAGGGTACCGTAGTCCGGATTCACCGCGCGGTAATCGGCAATGGCGTAGGGGCTTCCGGCCTGGCCCTTGCGGTTCTTCACGCCGACAGGGTAGATCGGCAGGAGCCATACAGCGTCTGCCCCCAGGCGCTGTATGCGGTCGAGGTCCGCCTCGAGTGCCCTGAAGGTACCTTCCGCGCAATAGTTTCGGACAAAGACCGAGTAGATGCACATACCGCGCAGACTCGGATCGGTATGGTACGCCATGCTAAATCCCCTTGTAGCGCTTGTACGCATCGAGTTTGATCTGTACAAAGCGCTCCAGCCCCATTGCGTTGAGGCGCGCGATATACGCATCCCAGTCCGCGTCGATGCCGCCCCGGGTCGTCCACTTCGCCTGCATCTGGCGCACATACTCGCCTATGTCCGTGCCGAGCGTCGCGAGTGCATTCGTTTCATCAACAGTGAAAATGACCTGCGGGTACGGCTCCATAACGAAGGGATCCGCAATCGCGCTTGTTGCCATCTTGAGCCCGTCCCCGCTTGCCGGCGACAGGATGAGCTTCCCGTCAAATCCCGGGACCACAAACTTGGGGCCGAAATCCCGCAGACTCTGCTCCCAGTACCAGGCGTCCGCGCTCACGCCCGCGGGCGGGTCGTTGAGGCGGTAAGTGCCGTCCGCGTTCTGCGCAATAACCGTGCCAAGCGCGCCCCAGAAGTTCTGAATGCTCGCCTCGCTCGTGTAAAATTCGTCCAGCCAGCGCGCCGCAACTTCCGGGTATGCGCACGCGCTCGTAATCTCAGCCTCGTTCCGCATAATCGAAAAAACGCCGTTCGGGTCACCACCCGCATAGCGCGCGCCGTCCGGCCCGGCTATGGGCGCTATGGCCTCGTACTCGCCGGCCCACTTGCCGAAGACCGCCTCCGCGGTCCACTCGAAGGACATCCCCACCAGGGGCGCGTCCGCGTTGAGGCGCTTGCCGTTCAGCATGGCGTCGTCCTGCGTGAAGGACTCCGGGTCTATGCAGCCTGCCTCATAGAGCTCCCGCACCCAGCGGTAGGCCGCGCGGTACTCAGCGCTCGCGGGATAGAAAAACGGGACCCCGTCCTTCACCGTCATAAGGGACTCGTATATGTCCGTAATGCCGAAGGGGTTGAGCAGATCGATATGTACGGTACGGCTGAACGAAAGCGGATACTCGTCGTTGGGATCCCCGTTGCCGTTCGCGTCTTTTTCTTTGAACGCCTTAAGCACCGCGGTGAGTTCCTGGAGGTTTTTGGGAACCTCCAGGCCGAGCCGTTCGAGCCACTTCTTGTTTATCACGGGGTGGTTGCGGGTCTTTGGCCTGGACGGCAAATTTTTCGCAAGCGAATAGATGCGGCCGTCAGGAAAGACGGACACATTCTTCAGCGCGGGTATCGCGGCAGTTGCGGCCTGATACCGCGGCATATACGCGGCGATCAGATCGTCGAGCGGGCGGAAGTATTCCGGGTTGTTCATAATATCCCCGTCGTTGATCGTCGCGTTCCCCAGAAAGATATCCGGCAGCGTGTTCCCCGCAAGCAGTATGCCTTTCTGTTCACCCCAGTCGCTCGAGGAAACGACCTGCCACTTAATGGTGACATTGCTGCGTTTCTCCAGATCGACAAGCCACTGGTTTTTGGTGAAGGTATCACCCATGTCCCCCCACCGCATGGTGAGTACCGTGAGTTCCACCGGCTCGTTCACAATCGGCATACCGGTCTCATTGAACGAGGTCGCTTTTGCGATCTCCTTCGCGGCGCCTTTCGTCTTCGCGCACCCAAGCGCCGCGAGCGCGATCAATCCGATGATCGCGGCTGACAGTTTCTTTATCATAGTCACTCCTATTCCCCCCTTACCCCTTCACCGCGCCGATCATGACACCCTGGTTGAAGTATTTTTGTACAAACGGATAGACGCACATAACCGGCACTGTGGAAACAATTATTGCCGCATAGCGGATAAGGCTTGCGGTACGAAGCGCAATCTGCGCGGCCTCGCCGGTGCCCATTGCGCTCTGCATCTGATTCGAAACGAGTATGTTCCGCAGTATCAGTTGCAGCGGATACAGTCCCTGATCCCGCAGATAGATCAGCGCGGTGAAATACGAGTTCCACTGTCCCACCAGACTCCACAGCGCAAGCACCGCGATGATCGCTTTTGAAAGCGGTATGACCATCGTAAAAAAGAAACGGATATTGCCGCAGCCGTCGATCTCCGCGGCCTCGCGCAGATCCGCGGGGAAACTGTTTTCGAAAAACGTACGCGCCACGATAAGGTTGTAGACCGAGACCGCGAAGGGAATCACCATGACCCAGAAGGTGTTGTAAAGGCCGAAGTCCTTCACGGTGAGGAAGGTGGGAATAAGCCCGCCGGAAAAAAACATGGTTATCAGAAAGAAGAACATCAGGGGCTTGCGGAACACGAGATCCTTGCGCGAGAGCGTATACGCCGCGGGAATGTTTACCAGCAGCGAAAAAAGGGTGCCCGCTGCCGCGTACAGTACCGTGTTCCGGTAGCCTATCCAGATAGCGCTGTTTTTGAAGAGCGCCTCGTAGCCTTCCAGCGTAAAGCCCACCGGCGCAAGCCAGACCCGTCCGCCGGTTACCGCGGAGGGATCGCTGAACGATGCGATCACAATAAAGAAGAGCGGGTAGATGATGATCAGCATGGTAAGAATCAAAAATGTGTACAGGACTATGCTGAAGATCGTGTCGGTGTTTAATGGCCGTCGCTTCGTGTGCATCGCATCCTCCTACCACAAACTCGTGTCGTTGAATTTGCGGGACGCGGCATTCACCACAAGCAGGAGCGCCAGGTTCACTACCGTGTTGAAAAGATTTATCGCTGCCGAGTAACTGTACTGCGCGCTGATTATCCCGATCTTGTACACATACGTTGAAATGACTTCGCTCGCGCTCAGGTTCAGACTGTTCTGCATCAGGTACACTTTTTCGAAGCCCACGTTCATTATGCTGCCGGCCCGCATAATCAAAAGCACGCACGCGGTGGGCAGAAGCATGGGCAGGTCGATGCGGACGAGTTTCTGCCAGCGGCTCGCGCCGTCTACGGTGGCGGCCTCGTACAAGGCAGGGTCGACCGCGGAGAGCGCCGCCAGATAGATGATGCTGTCCCAGCCGGTGTGCTGCCACACATCAGACCACACGTACACGCTTGCAAAGGCCCCGGCCATGCCCATCAGGTTGGGTGCCTCTGCGCCGAAGAGCCGGAAGAGGCTGCCTATCATCCCGGAGCGCGGCGAGAGCATGATCAGCAGCAGCCCGACCATCACCACAGTGGAAATGAAGTGAGGCAGATAGCTCACCGTCTGGAACACCCGTTTGAATCTACGGACGCGCATCTGATTCAGAAAGAGCGCCATGAGGATAGGGAGCGGGACCGCGGCTATCAGTGTATAAAAACTGATGGTCAGGGTGTTTTTGATCGTGTTCACAAATTGGTATGAATTGAAGAACTTGAAAAAATGCTTGAACAGCGGTTCGGCCCAGGGACTGCCCATAATCCCCAGGGCGCTGCGGTAGTCCTTGAACGCGATCAGTACGCCGTACATGGGTTTGTAGGCGAAACAGAGCGACAGGATAACCGCGGGCAGCACCAGAAGGTACAGCCCCGCGTTTTTCCGAATCCGCAGTACCGTTTTCATTACAATGCCCCATCGATCTTAAACGTTGACTCTGACGCGTTGCGCAGTACGCCGAGCATCTTCCCCCGCAGGAAATTACCGCGCGCTGTCAGCGTACCCGTGATCGCGGAGTCGATGTCGACGCCCCAGGTACCGCAGATGTCGATTCGATTCCGCTCGAGCACGAGTTCCTTTAAGCGGTGGCCCCCCAGCACGGAGATCGCCTGGTAAGTACTGTCGGCAATGTCGTTGTCCTGCACGACAATGCGGATGTCAATGTTGATCGACGGCAGTATCCAGATTGCGCCGAAGTCCTGATCGAAGTTGTACTCGTGCCCCCCGCAGCGGACGAAACTATTCCGCGCAATGGTCACGGTACCCGCAAAGTCCACCGGATCGTGATTGCCGCTTACCGCGACTCCCGCGCCGAAGGCGACCGTGTCGTGCAGGTAGTTGTCCGTCACTTCGTTGTCCTCCCCGCCGTAGAGCGCGATGTTGTTCGCAAGCCACTGGAGCCCTACCGTGTTGAAGCGCACTTTGTTGCCCCTGTCGTTGCGGCCGAACGTTTTCCACGACCAGAGCGCAATGCCGTCGTCTCCGGTGTTACGGATCGCGTTCTGTTCGATTACCGAGTTGCTCGTGCCGCCGCACAGGTTTATTCCGTCAGCATAGGTGTTGCGGATGCGGCAGCCTGATACGAGCATATTCTCCATGCGGTAGGTCCATACTCCCACCTTGAGGTGTTCCATCCACACATTGGTGACGGTTAAGTCTTTCCGCGAGCGGCCTCTGCTCGACGTTTCCACACCGGTGCGTCCCGCGAGATCGCGGCGCGTCGTTTCGTCCCCCTCGAGCGTGAAGTCCCGCAGTGTCACCTTGTCCGCGTTCACCATAAAGCCCGCGCCCGGACCGCGCAGCACACTGTGCCAGACCCCCGCGCCGGCAAGCACCGTGCCCTTTATGTTGAGTTCGACCGGCTTTGCGTCGGACAGGTCGAAGACGCCGGCGGGTATCCACACCGGCTGCTTCCCCTTCGCGGCGCGCAGCGCCTTGACGAGCGCGGCCGTGTCGTTTTTGCCGTCGTTGGGAACCGCCCCGTAATCGGTGATCGACAGCGCGCCCGCGGGGGGAGGCGCCGCGCCGCTTACCAGTTCCGCTTCAACCAGATCGACGATATAGTACGCGGCGTCCGGCGAGTCGCAGGCAAAGCGCACGGCCGTTCCCGCGGGAAGGCTTTGTTCCAGCAGGATACGGGTGTCGTCGAAGAAGCGATGCGGCAGCGCGTCGGGGGTGTTCGTCCAGGGGTAGGAGCCGTAGAGCCAACTGTGCTTCGAGGAAAGGGTGACCGTGCGCAGCCGCTCCCCGGCCGCGTAGAGCGCAAGCGAGGCGCTCGCGCCTCCGCCTCCTTCCGCGTCCGGTATGCAGTACCTGATAACGAAGGCATTGGCCGCGGCGCTCAGATCGAACTCGACATACTCGCCCGCGCGGCTCAGGCGCACCGCGCCGCGGCCCGAGGCCTCGCTTGCAATGTTGCGGTACGCGCGCGAGTCCGCGAGGATGGTACCGTTCGTCCGCATGGCCTCGGCCTCGTGTTTGATCCACGGAACCGTTGCGCCCCGCGAGCGGCGCCCTTCCGCGTCAGTGGTCACCTGGTATGCGGGGATAGGGTTCCCGCCCGGGGGCGCTTCCAGCGGGGCCGCGCCCGGCTGGGGCGCGGTTTCGGTCATCCACTGGGTGCTGCCCTCGCCGGTGGAACGGGCGCTTGCTTCCGCATAGCCTTTGTGCGCCCCGATGTTGAGGCAGCGTTTACTGTCAGCCTTGCTGCGGATGACAAGGTTTTCCGTCCCCTCCGCCGCGCTGATATGCCAGAGCGCCTGGTCACCGGAGGTATCCGCGCTCACCGTGCGCACTATGCTGCCGTTTGCCGAGAGCGCGGCCTGCCTCCCGGACGCGCGGTTTACCACCTTGTACGCGCCGTCCGCGGTGGGCACGGCCTGCCAGTGGCCGCGCGGGTCTGCGGCGTCAATGTTCCCGTAGAGGAGCGCCTGCGCGCTGCCGCTCTCGTACAGGAAGACGTTCTCGCCCGCGCTCTTGAGCCGCGTGTAGCCCCTGGGCACCAGTGCCCCGCCGGAAGCGCCCGCGGCCGCGTCCGCAAAGGTCCAGTGGCAGGACGGGTCGTACTCGAGCACCGTGTTCCCGAAAAAAACCTCGTCCCCTTTGTGGTAGAGGCGGAAGCCCTTGTAGGAGTCCCAGCCGCTTTCTATGGTGACAATGGCCTCGTTGGCTCCGGCGCGCTGCTTCACCCAGCGTATAGACTTCCAGTTCGGGTCACCCGTCATGGCCTTCACCGGCAGCGAGAAATCGTTGCCGGCAAGGTAGATGTGTTCGATGGTGATATTGTGACCGGTCTTGCGGTTCCGTATGCTGAGGTTTTGATTCGTCCGCTCGAGCGCCCAATAAAACCGGCTGTCCTCCGGGTCGAGAGGTTTGAGTACGAGACGGTCATCCTCGCGCTCGTACACACTGAGACCCGTGTCTTCCGATTGGATATGCTGATAGGTAACGCTCCCCCACTCACGCAGCAGCCACTGCGGAGTGCCCCAGGTGCGGTTCAGCAGCGCGTTTTCCACATAGTCTTTTTTGTGTTCGGTATGCAGACAGATGATATTGTCATTCTGCGGATCGCTGAACAGGTTCGCTTCAGAGTCGCCAAAGACAATGCCGTCCCGCCCCTGCCACTGGGTCCAATAAAAAGGCGTGTCCGTTTCGGCGCACTGCAGTTTGTCCGACCCCTTTACCGGCATGATGAAACGCCCCGACGCTCTGTTCCGTATCGCGTAGACATCGTACATACCCGCCTTGCGCGGCCCGCGGGTAAGCGACCACTGCGCGTTTTGATCCGCGCGCTCCGCGTTGCCGTACAGTACCACGCCCGCCTCCTCGTAGAGGTACTGCTGGGTGTACGAGTTCTGGATGTTGTAGTAGACCTCACTCAGGGTAACTTCGGCTATGCTGCCGCCCGGGGCGGCACCGCTCGTGGCGCAGGTGACGAGTACCAACATGGCACCGAACAGGGTTAAGACTTTTTTCATCATGAGTATCCTTCCTGTTTTTCAGGGGGGCGGGGGTATACCAATGTCAACAAGTTAAGACCGTCATTCCACTCCCCCCCCCGTACCGCAGAGTCGTTACTCCTCGCTTAACCACCATTTCCACTTCGACGAGCCGTAATCCGCGACGGCATCATTTCGGAACTGCACTTTGTGATGAGCCCATGTAAACTCAGCATTCTCCGAAGTGGCGTAACTCAAAAAGCCCTCGGGATTGCCGCAGGTGACATTCCCCCCTTCGGCGCCGAGGTCGAGACTCCAATAGAATGCATCGTCATCCTGAAAAGCGGATACATTTGCGTGCACATTCCATGCCGGATCAGACGGAGTACCGTCGTTGTCGCGGAGGTCTTTGGCATTAATGTAGTTGCCGGTTTGCACATTTTTTATCGCATACTTGTCCGGATGCGATTCGTAGACCTCCAATGTCCACCAACGGGAGTCATCGGATGCCTCCATGGTGCCAACCCCAAGCAGACCATCATTCCGATCGTACAAAAAGGTGTCACTGCCAAGTGCTGTAGTTCCATTGTACATACCCTCGACCCGGTAAGGTCCCGACGAACTGAGCAGTTCGTTTCCGTCACCGTCACCGCCGCCGGTATCGCATCCGGTGATCAGCAGAACGGTGAGTCCCACGAACGCCGCGAGGAGCAGCGTTCCTTGCCATGTTTTGTTCTTCATAGGATATCCTCCTACCAAAAAATATATCCACGCGTACGCGCGAATGCCAAAGTGAATGTTCGGAAGGAATACCAGGAGGATATAAAGGCGGGATTAGCAGTGTCCGGATCGCCCTATGATCCTGTCCAGTATTGAATCCGAAATGGGGGTTTTACCCGAGGAAGTTCAGGCCGTCCCCCCCCCCCGTCCCATAATTTTTTTGCATATTTTCCTCCTAAAATTTTACTTCCCAGAAGAGCGGCAGGTCCAAAGACCATGTAGTATCATCACTGAATTTCATGTCGGCATAGAGGCCGACGCGGAACTCGCCCATGCCGTACTTGAAGCCCAGGTAAGGGGCCAGTTGCAGCAGGCCGCCGTCATCCCGCTTCGCGGTAGTCGGGTCGTCACTTGCGTAGCAGGCCTCGAGCGCAGCGAAGAGCGGGAAGTTGATGCTGTACTTCAGCACGGTGCCGGCCTTGTACTGGAGGCCGTAATTGTCACCCCACTGGACGGTGCCGCGCAGGACGCCGTTGAAGCGCCCCGCGTTGTAACTGGCGGCGATGGTCGTGTGGTTGGGACTCGTGTTGGTCGGGTCCGTAGGAATGCGCACCGCCGCTTCCACGATGAGGTTGTAGACGGTGGTAAACGCGAAGGCAGCCTGCACCGGTTTGCCGTCAAGAAAACTAACATACTGCGCGCGCAGGTGCCCCACATCGGGAAACATATACCCGATGCCTGCCTGATAGCCCGCGCCGGCTGCGGAAGCGGGCGCGTCCGGGCTGTACACATTTTTGAAGTAGTTGATCAAGGTGCCGCCGGAGTCCACCGCGAGGCCAATGTAGAGATTATCGAAAGGAGTAATGTCGACAAGGATACCGGTCTGCGGATAGAAGCGAAAGAAGATGTCGTCCTCTTCCTCCATTGCCACAAGCCTGCCCCCCTCGATCTTGCCGCGCAGCGCGTTGCCCTGTATCTTGCCCGCATGGAACATCCAGGTGTCGTTCAGTTTCGCCCAGATCTGCGCCTGATCGCCGACATCCATTTTTCCGTAAATGTACCCGAAGTCGAAATTAAACCCCATGTGGTCAGAATTGCCCCAACTGGAAAACCCTATCTTCCCCCTGTTGGGGAACCCGTCTGTGGTGTGCGCCCGCGCCAGCACGTAGACGTCGTTGTCCGCGTCGAAGTCCTCGCCCACGGTACCCTTCACCCCAACGGCCGAGAACACGTAGCGGCTCCAGCCCATAAAGCCCACACCCGGCGCCAACTGCGCGAACACCGGAAACACCAGCACAGCGAAGAGTATCACACTTAACCCGTTTTTCTTCATGCAAACCCTCCAGGAAACCTGTTTCAAAACTCGTTTCATAGGTTAAGCGCTTAACCTATAGGTTAAATATAATCTATCATCGGGGCGTTGTCAAGAAAAAAATGAAAAAAAAGAGAAAAAAAGAGCGATTTATCCCTGTCAACAGGTTAGGAAAACGACCGGGGCAGCGTCATTTGAAAGTGCGCAACTTCGCCGCGCACAGATTTTTAAGAAAATTTCATGACTTGACTCCCCTCCCCTGTTCACTCTATCATACCCCTATGCAGAGGGACGAGACCCACGAGGCGCTTGTGCTGCGGGTGCGGCCTATGGGGGTGTCTGACCGCGAGGCCTGGTTCCTGACGGCCGGAGCCGGGCTCTGCCGGGCCGCGGTCTACGGGGGGCCGAAGAGCCGGCTCCGCTCGCACGTGTCGCCGTTCCACTCAGGGAGGCTCTGGCTCTACCGCAACCCGGTAAAAGACTCGATCAAGGTGACTGACTTCGCGGTCGACTGCTGGCGGCCGGGCCTGCGGGACTTGTACGAGCGGACCCTTGCGGCGGACGCCGCGGCCGAGACGGTGCTCGCCTCGCATGGCGGGGGCGGCGCGGGGGAGGAGGCGCTGCGTCTGGCCTGCGGGGCGCTCGACGCGCTCGAAAGCGCGGACGAGGCGCTCTGCGAGAGGCTCCTGACCTGGTTCCTCTGGCGCTGGGCCCTGCTGCTCGGCGCGGCCCCCCCGCTTGACGGGTGCATTTCCTGCGGGGCGGTCCTTGGGGACAAGGCCTGGTGCAACGGCGAGGGGCTTCTCTGCGCGTCCTGCGCCGGAGCGCCCGGCAGCGAGGCGCGGGGGGCTTTTCCGGTGGGGCTCGGCGCGCGGCGCTGGCTTGCCGCCGTGTCCGGCCTCGACGGCGCGCGAACGAAGCGCTGCGGCATGGACGCCCCGTCCGCGTCGCAGGCGCGCGCCCTGGTAACCGCGGTCCTCGCCCGCGTAATCGGCCGCCGGCTCAACACATGGGATCTGGTGTAATTATCATTTTGGAGTAATTGATGAAAATTACCTTTTTGGGGGCGGGCAGTACCATATTTGCCCGTAATGTGCTGGGCGATGCTATGCAGACGCCCGCGCTGGCAGAGAGCGAGATCGCGCTCTACGACATCGACGCCGAACGGCTCCGGGAAAGCGAGGCCATCCTCAACGCGATACACGCGGGCGCGGGCGGCAGGGCGAAGATCACCAGTTACCTGGGCGTGGAACAGCGGAAGGCCGCGCTGCGGGGCGCGCGCTTCGTGGTGAACGCTATCCAGGTGGGCGGCTACGACCCCGCTACCATCATCGATTTTGAGATTCCGAAAAAGTACGGCCTGCGCCAGACCATCGCCGACACCCTGGGCATAGGCGGCATTATGCGGGCGCTGCGGACGATTCCGGTGCTCTCTGACTTCGCCCGGGATATAGAGGACGTGTGCCCGAACGCATGGTTCCTCAACTACACCAACCCCATGGCGATGCTTTCGGGCTATATGCAGCGCTATACCGGCGTCAAAACCGTGGGGCTCTGTCACAGTGTGCAGGTCTGCTCCGAGCACCTGCTAAAAAGCCTGGGTATGGAGGCTTCCCTCGAGGGCCGCGTGGAAACGATCGCGGGGATAAATCATCAGGCCTGGCTGTTGGATATATGCGGCCGGGACGGAGTCGACCTGTACCCGGAGATCAAAAAACGCGCCGCCGAAAAAAACCGTACGAAGCACGACGACATGGTGCGTTTCGATTATATCGAAAAACTCGGCTACTACTGCACCGAGTCAAGCGAGCACAACGCGGAGTACAACCCCTGGTATATCAAGAGCCGCTGCCCGGACCTGGTCGGCAATTTCAATATCCCCCTTGACGAGTACCCCCGGCGCTGTGTGGCGCAGATCGCGGGCTGGAAGGAAGAGTACGCCCGCCTCGCGGCCCAAAAAACGCTCCCCCACACCCGCAGCCTCGAATACGCCTCCTGGATCATGGAGGCGATGGTGACTAACCGCCCCTACAAGATAGGCGGCAACGTGCTCAACAACGGCCTCATCGACAACCTCCCCCGCGAGGCCTGCGTGGAAGTCCCCTGCCTGGTGGACGGCGCGGGCGTAAGCCCCTGCCGCATAGGGCCCCTGCCGCTCCACCTGGCCGCGCTCAATATGACGAACATCAACGTCCAACTGCTCACGATTGAAGCGGCCCGCACCCGTAAGCGCGAGGCGGTCTACCATGCCGCCATGCTCGACCCGCACACCGCCGCCGAACTCTCCCTCGACGACATAGTCCGCATGGTGGACGACCTTCTCGAGGCCCACGCCAGGTGGCTGCCGGCCTTTGCGTGAGGGGGGAAATTGGATGCGCCCTCTTGCAGTGCGGCCCCCTCCCCTGCTATACTCCCCCTGATCGGAGGATGACATGACAAAAAAAACTGCCCCCGCGGGAGGCGCGGAAACGCAGGCGGATGGCCGGACGCAATCGCGCATGAAGAAATTCGAGGAGCGGCTTGAGCGGCTCGAGAGTTTGGGCGAGGAGATTCGCAAGCCGGACGTGCCCCTTGATGACGCGCTGAAGGCCTTCGAGGAGGGCATCGCGCTGGCGCGGGGCCTGGAAAAAGACCTGGAAAAAATCGAGGGGCGCATCGAGATACTGATGAATGCCCCCGCGGATATGGAGAGCGCGGACCCGGATCTGGAACTCTTCGAAGGCGGGGACGCGGCGTGAGCGCGGAGGGCGCCCGCATACAGGTGCTGCCGCCTGACGAGGCGCGCAAGATCGCCGCGGGCGAGGTGGTGGACCGGCCGGCCGCGCTCGTGCGGGAGTTCATCGACAACGCGCTGGACGCGGGCGCGGGCCGGGTGCGCCTCTTCGTCGACGGGGGCGGAACGCGCCGCATCGAGGCCGCGGACGACGGCTGCGGCATGGGGCCGGAAGACCTGGCGCTCTGCCCGCTCGCCCACGCGACGAGCAAGATCCGCTGCCTGGACGACCTGAACACCGCGCGCTCCCTGGGCTTCCGGGGCGAGGCGCTGGCGGCCGCGGCCGCGGTCTCGCGGCTCGAAATCGAGACGAGCACGGACGGCGTCGAGGCTTGGAAACTGCGGGCAGGCCCGGGCGGGCGCTTCCCCCCGGCCATCGAGCGGACGAACCGGGCGCGCGGCACTTCGGTGCGGGCCCTGGGGCTCTTCGACACGCTCCCTGCCCGCAAGAAATTCCTGAAACGCGACGGCGCCGAGGGCGCCCTCTGCCGCACGGTCTTTAACGAAAAGGCCCTCGCGTTCCCCAATGTCACCTTTCACCTGACCCTCGAAGGCCATGACGCGGCCCTCTTCGCGCCCGCGACCCTTGCCGGGCGCTTTGCGGCCGTCACCTTAAGCCCGCACGAGGCGCCCTTCCTCCACGAGATTCACGGTCTCGGCGAAGGCTTTGCCGTCACCATCCTGGCCGGCGGGCCGGAACTGTACCGCCAGGACCGCCGCCTCCAGTTCGTCTTTGCCAATACCCGCCGGCTCAACGACTGGAGTCTGCTGCAGGCCCTGGAGTACGGCCTCGAGGGCTGGTTCCCCAACGGCTCGCACCCCATCGGGGCAATCTATATTGACATCGATCCCCGCCTCGCGGACTTCAACATACACCCCGCAAAACGGGAGGCGCGCTTCGCGGACCAGGGCGCGCTCCACCATGCGATCACGAGCGCGCTGCGCTCCTATACGCGGAAGAGTTTTTCCGGCGCGCCCTACGCGGAGCGCGGCGACGAGCGCGGCGGCAGGGGCAGCGCGCCGCTCTCGCCGGGCGCCGCCCTCGCCGCGGACGCCGCGGCAGGCGTCGAGGGCGGGGCCGCGGGCGGCGGCGCGCACGGCGCGGGCGGCGCCGGCATTGACAGCGCGGCGCGGCGGGCCGCGCTCGCTGCCCTGCTTGAGCGGCCCCCGGCCTTCGCGCCCAAACCAGGCCGCGGCGCAAAGGGCGGCGACGCCCTCAGCGTTGCCGAGCAGGAGCCCGCTTACGAGACGGGAGCCCCCCGGCTCCTGGGCAGGGCCTTCGGGCTCTTCATCATTGTGGAAAAGGGGGATACACTTTTCTTAATCGACCAGCACGCGGCGCACGAGCGCATCCTCTACGACGCCTTCCTTGCCGGGGATATCCCGCGGCAGGAACTGCTGGTGCCCATCGCCTTTACGACCGAGAGCCCGGAGGACGACCGCTTCCTCGCGGCAGAGCAGGCGGCGCTGGGGGCGCTCGGCATAAGCCTTACGCGCGAGGGGGAGGGCTGGGTTATCGACGCGTTGCCCGCGGGCTGGCGCGAAGGCGATGGCGACACCGTCAGGGAACTGCTCAACCTGAAAAGCGCGGGCGCCCAGATGGCGGAGCACTGGGCCGCCGCCTGCGCCTGCCGCGCCGCCGTGAAGGACGGCACCGCGCTCGACGACACGACCGCGTTCGCGCTGGCAGAGGCCGCGCTTGCGCTGCCCGTGCCCCGCTGCCCGCACGGCAGGCCCATCTGGTTCCGCATTACGCGGGACGAAGCCTGCAAAGCCGTGCGGCGATCAAAGGGATAAATCAGGAAATTCTTGACTTTTCGGAGCGGACTCGAGTATATTATCACTATGCCGCGAAAAACAAAAATTCACCGTCCTAATCAGGTGGAACGCATACATTACCTTCCAAGCAAGCGGGTCGAAGTACTCCTGCACCCGCAGCTGCTCTATGCGGGGGAACTCGACGTATCCCGCAGCGGCAGGCGGAACAGACATTCCTTTATGTGGCGAGAGACCCGGCACAAGCATCCCTTCCTCGAAGTATTGTTGATTACGGGGGGGGAGGGTACAGTCGCTATAGGCAGTGATACCTATTCCGTGCACAGGGGAAACTGTCTCGTCTACAATCAGGATGAAATCCACGCGGAAATTTCTTCCAGCCATGCGCCGCTCGCGGCTTTTTATTTCGCCGCAAGAAATATCAACATAGGAAAACTCGGTCTGAACAAACTTGTCGAGCCGGGCGTCTGCCCTGTAATCGCCGTTGAGGACGATCTGCCTATGCTCGAAAAGTATTTTTCTGACCTCGTTCACGAGAGCCGCAGTTCCGAGTATTACGCAAAGGAAATGACCGAATCCCTTACCAGGATGCTCTTAATCCTTCTGCTCCGCAAGTTAAACTTCGACAACACGCTGCATCTCGCGCAGAACAATCTTTTCAGAATAGCCTGCAATTTCATTGACGAACACTACACCGCGATCCACAACATCGATGATATTTGCCAGCACTGCAAAATAAGCCGTTTCTACCTTATGCACATCTTCAAGCAGTACGGCGAGAAGCCGCCTCTGCAGCGTATTATTTCCAAGCGCATAGAATTGGCCTGCAGCCTGCTCGCGTCTACCGATATGAGCACCGAACAGGTAGCGGAGCGCTGCGGCTACGAAGACGAATCGTACTTCTGCCGCATCTTCCAAAAGCATAAACACATTACGCCGCTCCGCTATCGCAAGACAAAGGCCTGGCTTAAAGAGGCGGAGGATTCTTCCTCGGAACCGCAGACACCGTGTAAAAAAAGTTGATAACCAGCACGGTCAGCAGGGTGGGTATCCACACGCCGAATACGCCCGACAGTTTGTAGACAGCCATACCCAGCACCGCGATCGACAGGGACCAGGGTTCGAATACGCGCCGGGATTTTTCACGCCTGAAAAAGAAATCGAGGAAGAGCACCGTGTAAATGGGGACAAATACCATTCCTATCGACGTTAAAAAAGTCTCCAAAAAAGATTGATATTTTTCAATGGGGAAAAAGACCGCCGCCGCCGCGGCCGCAAGACCGATCACCACTATGGGGAGGCGCTCCGAGGAGGTCTTTACCAACTGCCGTGAAGACACCGCGGCGGAGTAGAGGTCGAGGAACGCGGTGGTTAAGGTGGACAGCAGCACGACCGCGCAGGCCGGAACACGGAACGCGCTTCCCGCGATAAAAGTGAATATGTCCTTGCCGGTGCTGTGGGCAAGAAAGAGCCCGAACGCGTACATCAGTACGCTGCCCGTAAAGTAGCCCGCGAAGGGCATCCAGGCCGCGCAGGTTTTTCCGTCCGCCTTCATGCCGTAATCGCCGGCGAGCGGAAGCCAGGACACCGGCATCGCTATGGAGAGTTCGAGCCCCAGGCTGAAACTCATCCCCAGAGCCGGGGCCTCGCCGCCGCCCGCTCCCGCGGCGCTAAACGCGGCGCCAAGCGCGGCGCCAAGCGCGGCGCCAAGCGCTTCGTAGAACAGGACGCAGCAGAGGAGCGCGAGGAGCGCCACGACCGCCTCGTTCAGCCTGCCTGCCGGACTCAGCAGGATAACGGCCCACACGAGCACGAGCAGCGAAAGCGCCAGCGCCGCGGCCCAAAACGGGATCGCCGGGAATATGCCCCGCGCCGCGCTTGCCGCCTGCACCACCATAACGACCGTCCAGCCGAGCAGCTGCACCACATTGAGAAAGGCTGCGATACGCCCCCCCCCCCTGCCAAAAGAAAAAACAACGCCCTCCATGGCCGTTTCTTTTCTGACAAATGAAATATACGAACCGAGCGCCAACAGCCCCGCGCCGATAAGATGCCCGACAACGATTGCGAGAAGCCCCTTCGCCATGCCAAGCGGGATGAGCATCCCCCCCGTATAAATCTCCGTAATAGAAATTGCCGCCCCTGCCCAGAGGAGCGCCATCGTGTGCTTTTTCATGTTAGGATGATGATAGCAGCGGGGGGGAGGCGAGAGTCAAGACCGCCTGGGGAGTAGTGTCATTCCGCGGTCCCCCTGTCGTCATTCCGCGGTCCCCTGCCGTCATTCCGCGGTCCCCTGCCGTCATTCCGCGGCTTGACCGTGGAATCCAGACTCCGCGATCAAGTCGCGGAGTGACGATCTGCCCCCCACTCCCCACTCCACTGTCAACAAGTTAAGGAAAACAAGACCGTCATTGCCGGGCTTGCCCCGGCAATCTATCCCTCAAAATGCCATTTTTGATAGAGATTCCGCGATCAAGTCGCGGACTGACGGTCATCATTTTCGTTAACTTGTTGACATTGCTCCCCACTCCCTCCCCCCCTCTTGACTTTTTTTCCCGCATCCGTTATGGTCATCTTAAATGGCAAAAGCAAAAGTAACGCCGGCCGCGGCGCCGGCCGCGCAGACCTACGACGAGTCGAAGATCAAAACCCTCTCGTCACTCGAACACATACGCCTCCGCACCGGTATGTACATCGGGCGGCTCGGTGACGGCTCAAACCCGGATGACGGCATTTACGTCCTCCTGAAGGAAGTCATCGACAACGGCGTGGACGAGTACATCATGGGGAACGGCACACTCATCGAAGTGGTGGTAAAGGACGGAGTCGCGAAGGTGCGCGACTTCGGGCGGGGCATACCGCTCGGCAAACTCGTCGAGTGCGTCTCGGTAATCAACACGGGCGCCAAGTACAACGACGAGGTGTTTCAGTTTTCCGTGGGCCTGAACGGGGTCGGCACGAAGGCGGTGAACGCGCTCTCCAGCCGCTTCCGGGTCGTCGCGATACGGGACGGCGAATTCGCGGAAGCGATCTTCGAGCGGGGCAACCTGCTCTCGAACCGCAAGGGCAAGGTAAAGGAAAACCAGAAGAACGGCACCTATGTCGAGTTCACGCCCGACAAGGAAATCTTCGGCGACTACGACTTCAACCACGAGTTTATCGAAAAACGCATCAAGGGCTACGCGTACCTCAACACCGGCCTCACGCTGAATTACAACGGCCAGCGCTACGTGTCCGAGCGGGGGCTCTTCGACCTGCTCAGCGACGAAACCGGGGAGGACGTGCTCTACCCCATCGGCTACTACAAGGGCGAGCGGATAGAGTTTTCATTCACCCACACGAACAACTACGGCGAGCAGTACTTCTCGTTCGTCAACGGCCAGTTCACGAGCGACGGGGGCTCGCACCTGTCCGCGTTCAAGGAGGGCTTTCTTAAAGGGATACAGGCCTACTTCAAAAAAGACTACCGCAGCGAGGATATCCGCGAGGGCCTCACCGCGGCCGTTGCCATCAAACTGATGAACCCGGTCTTCGAAAGTCAGACCAAAAACAAACTGGGCAACTCGGACATCCGCTCCTGGGTCGTGCAGGAGTGCAAAGAGGCGGTCGAGGACTGGCTTCACAAAAATGTCGATGCTGCTAAGAAACTCGAAACGAAAATTATCTCCAACGAGAGCCTCCGCACCGAACTGAACGAGGTGAAAAAAGAAGCGCGGGAGGCGGCCAAAAAGATCGCGCTAAAAATCCCCAAACTAAAGGACTGCAAGTATCATCTCGAAGACGGGGAGAAGGGGGCCGAGTCCACCATCTTTATAACCGAGGGTGATTCCGCGTCCGGCTCTATGGTGTCGAGCCGCAACGTTATGACGCAGGCGATCTTCAGTCTGCGGGGCAAGATCGAAAATATGTACGGCAAGAAGCGTTCCGCCATCTACAAGAACGAGGAACTCTACAACATGATGATGGCGCTCGGCATCGAAAACGACGTGTCCGGCCTCCGCTACGGCCGCATCGTCATTGCCACCGACGCGGACTTCGACGGCTTTCATATCCGCAACCTGCTCCTCACGTTCTTCCTGTCGTACTTCGAGGAACTGGTAACGGGCGGCCGCGTATTCATTCTGGAGACGCCGCTCTTCCGCGTGCGCACCAAAAAAGAGACGCGCTACTGCTACACGGAAAAAGAGCGGGACGAACTCGTCTCCGCGCTCGGCAGCACCAGCGAGGTAACCCGCTTCAAGGGCCTGGGCGAAATAAGCCCCAAGGAGTTCGGGCAGTTCATCGGCGAGGACATACGCCTGGTGCCCGTGGCCGTGAGCGCGCTGAAGCAGGTGCCCCAGGTAATGCTCTTCTACATGGGCAAGAACACCCCGGAGCGCCGCGAGTATATCATGAAGAACCTGATCGCGGACGCGGCGTAGCGGTTTGCCGGCCTACTCCGCAAGGCGAAACCCGTCCTTGCCGTTCTCTTTCACTTCGTACATGGCAATGTCCGCGGAGTCGATGATATCGGCAACGCTTTTGTCCCCCTGCGGGTAGGGGGCCGCGCCTATGCTTATGCGGCAGTAGACCCTGCTGCGGCTCAGGCGCCACTCCTGGCGGAAGCGCTCCACCACGAGTTCCATAAGGCCCAGCGCCTCCTCCCGCGTCTTCCCCTCGCAAATAATGATAAACTCGTCCCCGCCGTAGCGGTAGGGTATGCCGAGTTGCTCCCGATGCGCTGCGAGGAAATCCCCTATCTGGCAGAGGAGTTCGTCGCCTTCGAGGTGACCGAGCGAGTCGTTGATATTTTTGAAATCGTCTAAATCCATAAAGAGGAGATAGCCCCCCTCCCCCCCCTGCGCGAGGCGGGCGTCCAGATCGGTAAAAAACTTCCTGCGGTTGTAGAGCGAGGTGAGGCTGTCCTGCTCCGCCAGGGAACGGACCAGTTCCTCGTTCCGCTTGTTTTCCGAGATGATGTTCCTGAGGGATTCGAGCGCGTACTCGAGCCTGCGCCGGTACACGCGCATCTTTATGTGACCTGCAAGCACCGAGAGCACGGCCTCCGCGCTTTCCAGTTCGCGGCTGTCGAGGCTCACCTTGCCCGTTTTGTCCGCCATGCCGATGAAGGCCGCGGGCGTATGCCCCTCGTCGTCAAAGATGACGGAGAGCATGACCACAGTTTTTGCCGCGAAGAGATCGAGGAAACGCGCGGACGCGCCGCCGGACTGAGCGTCGATATAGAGCAGGGTGCCCCCCCGCAGGGCGAGCGCCTCCTGCTCCTCCGGCGGCAGCAACGCCTCCACCGAGAAGCGCTCCGGCAGGCTCTCTTCGATTGCGCACTTTGTGTGGTGCCGCTCCCGCAGCGTATAAAGCCCCAGGTGATCGGGCTCGTAGACAAACCCGCACTGGAAGCAGAAAAACTCGCAGGTCTCCCTGAGTATCCCCTCGAAAGAACGGTAGGGGTCCTTCCCCGCGCTCAGTTTCCTGAATATGCGGACAAACAAGTCGTTTTCGAGCTGCGCTTTCCCACGTTTTTCCGCGCAATCTGCCTCTTTTGACGATTCCACTGCTACCTCTTCTCTTATAACAGAGGAAGTTCAAAAACTTCAGTTTTTGAACTTCTACCTTAAAAAACGCAGTTTTGTAGCGCCTTTGGCGCGAAAAACTGCAAGAGCCTGTTCAAAAACCGTGCGCTAAAGGCAACTGTG
>JAISTO010000159.1 GCA_031272575.1 Treponema sp.
TTTTTCGTATGCCGCGGCGATCGGGTTTTTCAATTCGCTCGTCAATCTGGCGCTCATTTTGATTGTGAACCGCATCTCGAAAAAAATGAGCGAGACGAGTTTGTGGTAGGGGGCAGCACATGACGCCTGAAAAAATCGACGCACAGTCAATAAAACTACCGCCGGTCAAAGCGAAGGCGCTGAAACTGCGCGTCTCGGCTGAAGATAAAGTGTACTATGGCTTCGTGTACGCCTTTACGACTCTGCTCCTCCTCCTCGTGCTCTACCCGATCATCTTCATCGTGTCCGCGTCGTTCTCGTCACCCTTCGCCGTTTCGTCCGGGCAGGTGCTGCTCTTTCCGGTGGAGCCGAGTCTCGAAGGCTATACCGCCGTCTTCAAAGACAGCCGCATCCTGATCGGGTACCGCAACACGCTCTTTTACACCGTCATCGGTACCCTCATCAACGTGTTCATGACGCTGATCTGCGCGTACCCCCTGGCGCGGAAAAAACTCCCGCACCGCGGCCCGCTGATGTTTTTCTTCACGTTCACCATGCTCTTTTCCGGCGGCATGATTCCCAACTACCTCCTGCTGCGCGATCTGCACATGCTCAACACGGTTTGGGCTATTCTTATCCCCGGGGCCATCTCGGTCTACAGCATGATCATTACGCGCACGTTTATCAGCACGTCTATCCCCGACGAACTCCTCGAGGCCGCGCAGATCGACGGGTGCAGCGACTTCATCTTTTTCTTTCGCTTCGTGATCCCGCTCTCGAAAGCGGTAATTGCGGTAATCGCGATGCAGTACGCGGTCGGACATTGGAACGCGTACTTCAACGCGTTCATCTATTTGACCAAACAGGAACTTTATCCGCTGCAGGTATTCTTGCGGGAAATTCTCGTGATGAATCAAATCGCGGCAAACAACATCGTCGACCCGGAAGCGGCTGTGGCAATGCAGGGTCTGGCCGATCTGCTGAAGTACTCGCTTATCGTCATCTCCTCCGCTCCGATACTGTGCATCTATCCGTTTTTCCAAAAATATTTTGTGAAGGGCGTGATGATCGGATCGGTAAAAGGGTAGGAAGGGGTATATGATGATGAAAAAAATGTTTGCCTGGTTTTTCGTGGGGCTCCTTGCGGCGTGCGCGACGTTTGGCGGAGGGGAACCTGAGGCCAGGGTGATTAACTTTGACGATCTTACTTCGTTTTCGCTCAACGAAAATTATTTTTTCGGGGCGGAATACCGGGGGCCGGTGTCGCTCTCGCAGGAGCGGGATCACAGCACGGGGCGAGGGCAGAGTGTGAAACTGTCCAATCGTGCGAAGGCGGATCACCGGATAAAGTTTGTCGATTTGATTACGCGGGAAGACCTGAACCGGACGCTTGCGATAAGCGTGTGGGTGTATTCACCCGAGCGCGACGCGGAGGGGGTCACCGTGGGGCTCTACGGCCCGCAGGGGCATCCGGACGCGTACACGCCGGTCGTCTCGAAGTCCGTTGATGTGCCGCAGGGCGAGTGGACGCAAATCAAACTTGAGTACGACTATGTTTCAGTGGAGGTGAATGAAATCGGAATCGATCAGAGGCCGCCGCGGGTAGGGACCGCGACGGTGTTGTATGTTGACGACATCGAGATTATCCCGAAAAAGATTGAAGTGGTCGAAGGGGGCTACAAGGGCCTGCCGCTCCGCGCGGTCGAGAAGCCGGGCCGCAGACCGCTGCCGCTTTCGCCGGTGAGCGGGACCGGCTATGACGACCTGCTCTTTTACGAGCGGGTCTTCTCCGCGAAGGACCGCCTGACACCGGAGCAGAAGTTCCGCGCGCTGCCCCCCGGCCGCGTGGTCGCCGATCAGAACACGCTCATGTCAGCGCGGGTCTTCGGCCAGGATTACGGCGCGACCGAGCAGGTGGATGTTGACGGGATGCCGTTTTCGAAGGCCTGGCAGATCACGGTGAAGCAGACGCCCGCGGTGCTGTGGGACTATCAACTTTCGATTCCCTATTTAAAAGAGGGCGAGGATTTTAAAGACGGCGACAGTATGCTGCTCGTCTTCAGTATGCGCACCATCGAAACGGGCATGGAGGACGGCAACGGCAAGGTGCAATGCACACTCGAACAGGACGCGCCGCCTTACAGCAAGGCGCTGCAGGAAAACGTCTTTACGATTGCGGGGCGCGGCTGGCTCACCGTCTACCTGCCTTTCAAGGCGGCCTCCGGTTACACGCGGCCTTTTATCCGCCTGGGCTACGGCCTGCAAAAGATTCAATTCGGCGGCTATCAGATTATCAATTACGGGAAAGAAGTGAAAGTTGCCGACCTGCCGACTTCATCAATTATGGAAACGACGGATGGCCGGGAACTGTTTGACCGCAATTTCAAATGGCGCAAAGACGCCTGGGATCGCATTCAAAAGATTCGCAAGGGGGATATTACCATCATCGTTAAAGACGCGGAAGGCAGCGCGCTCGCTGACGCGGAAGTGAAACTGGATATGTACGAGCACGAGTTCCAGTGGGGCACCGCGGTGGGAAATGATCTGCTCGCGAAAAATTCCCGCGCCGACAAATACCGCGCCGCGCTCTCGCTGCTCTTTAACGGCGCGGTGCTGGAAAACGCGCACAAGTGGATTCCCTACGAAAACGATCCGGGCGCGGCGCGCCGCTCTTACGACGCGGCGCGCGCGCTGGGGCTCCGTTTCATACGCGGCCACACGCTCATGTGGGATCGCGCCTTTCCCGCGGGCTGGCAGGACAACACGTCCATTCCCAAAAATGTGTACACGCTTTTGGAAAAGCGTGACAAGGCCGGCCTGGACGCGGCGGTGAAAGCGCACTTCCTGAAAATCACCGGGGACTACAAAGGCCAGTTGGCCGATTGGGATGTGGTGAACGAACTGCTCAACAACCACGCGATCCGCGATGTATACGGAGACGGGGTGCTTGCGGACTGGTACGCCTGGGCGCGGGAGGGGGCCGGGCCTGACACGCGGCTCTTTATCAACGAGACGGGCCTTACCGGAAACAACCCAACGGCCGCAAACAATTTCCGCAAGGTGCTCGACAGCATGACGCGCTTAAAAGTGGACTTCGACGGCATCGGGATTCAGAGTCATTTCGGCAACGACAAGATCGGGCCGGAAAGTTTTTACGATATGCTCGAGCAATTCAAAGGCTACGGCAAACTGCTCAAGGTGACGGAATTCGATGTGGGCTACAACATTTCCGCGTCTGACCGCGAGTACGAGGCGAGTTTTGTCCGGGATATTTTGATCGCGGCCTTTAGTCAGGAAAACATGAACGGCTTTTTTATGTGGGGCTTTTTTTCCGGGGATCACTGGCTCAACAACGCGCCGATCTTCGATCCGAACTTCGGCCTGAAGGAATCCGGGAAACAGTATGTCGATCTGGTTTACAACAAGTGGTTCACCCGCACAGGCGGCGCGGTGAACAAGGACGGTGTGTACAAGACCCGCGGCTTTTACGGCGACTACGAGGTCACCGTTACAGCCGGCGGAAAAACAAAAACCGTGGAAGCGCGTTTCCTCCGTGGGGGGGAGGGGCGCCTTAACGTGGTAATGGATTAAGGAGGTTCGTATGAAACGACCAAAAAACGTACGCGTAAGCGGCCGCGCCCTCATTACGGGAGCGCTCGTTTCGGCTCTGTCTCTGCTCGCCGCGGGCTGCCCGCCCGCGGACGGCATCGATTACGAGGGGGCCGGGGGAGGGGGATTGGACTCAAATACCATTGAGTGGGTGACCGCCCAGAATATCATCTTTGATGATCTGGGAAGTTTCACTGATTTTGCGGTAGGCGGCGGCGCCAACAAGGACAACGATTTCTCGCTGTCTTCTGATCAGGATCATACAGCAGGTTCTGGTGCCCATAAGAGTCTGAAGTGGACAAATCGGACTGAAAAATATTACCGGTGCCGGTTTGAAAATTTCTTTAAGACTGAAGATGTCGGCAGGGCATTCAAATTGACACTGTGGGTGTATTCTGCTGTGGCAACTTCCGTGCAGTTATGTCTCTTCACCAATGATGGGACAAGTACTGATCCGGTTGCGGATCCCTCGGGCAGTGTTACGAGTCCCGATTCGTATGCGCTCGCGGCCGGTGTGTGGACCGAACTCACCTGGCCGAAGAACACGGAGTATTATGAGCACACGAACGATCACATAAACTTTGGCATTCAGCAATCGAATTCGAGTGCTGATAATGTGACGCTTGCGCCGACGCTTTACATTGACGACATTACTTTACAGGCTTCAAAAGTTGCGGGGTCGGAAGACACGTCGCAATCGACAGCAACGGCTGATAAAAATGCCATCCTCCAGGAAATCGACGACAACTGGGAGAGCATGGGCTACGCGAGTAAACCCACGAAGTACATGGCGCTCACTTACGATGACGGGCCGTCCGCTTACTCGCAGCAACTAATGGACGCGCTTGCCGCGAAGCAGGCGAAGGCGACGTTTTTTATTATCGGGAAAAAGATTGTTGACGGCGGCGAGACCATGAAAGCGGTGGTGCGCGCTATGCGGGACAACGGCTGCGAGTTGGGAAACCACACGTACAATCATAAAGATTCTGCCGGTATGAACGCGCTCACGCAGGCCGAAATGGAAAAGGAGCTCGACGATTGCGACGCCGCCATCTACGCGGCGACCAACGCGGACGGCCATCCGGTGAAGCCGCGCTTTTCCCGCTCGTCCAATGTGGTGCACACCAACAACGTCAAAGCCGCCTGCGCGGTGAAGGGCTATCCCCTCATCGCGGGGCAGTCTACCCAGGACTACAATGGCGGCGCGAACGCGGGGAGCGCGCAGGCCATTGCGAACGCGCAGATCAACAACGATAAGCCCTGGCAGATCGCGCTCTCGCACGATCCGGCAAGCGGGCCTTCCGAGTTTATGCTTGCGGCGGTGCCGCTTATGATCGACGGGCTTCGCGCAAAAGGCTACTACTTCCTTACCTTGAGCGAGTTGGAGATAATGGCCGGCGGCACGGCGGAGGCGGGCGTCGTGTACAACGACTTCGCAAGCCTCCCCCCCGCTGCCGCCGATCCGCCCGCAGCCCCGCCCGCTAATGTGCAGGTTACCCCGACGGACACCTCGCTTACGATTAGTTGGGACGCCGCCGCTGACGCGACGAAATATCAGTACGCGTACAGCGCAACCGATTCGCAGCCTGTGGATGGCTGGGCCGAAACGACCGCGCGCACCGTTACGGTGAACGGGCTTACGCCCTCGACGCCGTACTACGTGTGGGTGAAGGCGGGAAACGCGGCAGGCTGGAGCGCGGAAGCGGCACGCGGAACCGGGACGACGCTTGCGGAGGTGGTGTACAGCACAAGGACGAGTTACGACTTTGAGGTGTCCTCTTTTACTGCTTACGATGTCGGCGGAGATGCCCAAAAAGAACATATCACCCTTTCGACAGAACAAAATCATACGACCGCGGGAACAAAAAGTTTAAAGTGGACGAGCCGGGTGAAAGATTACTACCGCTGTAAATTCACCGGAATGTTTTCATCGAGCGATATTGGGAAATCGTTCAGAGTGACTATGTGGGTGTATCCTTCCGCTGCCACGACTATTGAAATAGGCGGCTATGCGTCAGGAGGCGCACCTGTAGTGGGGACAACGCAGACCTACGAAACCGCGGCAAACACCTGGACCGAACTGGTGTGGCTTTACACCCATACTAACGAAACCATCATTTCAGTTGGCGTCGAGGAGGCAGTCCCCGGTGAGGATGCTTACGCGGCCACGATCTACATCGACGATGTGCTTGTCGAGGAGGCGGGGGATTAACGCGAAGTTCGCGATAAATGGAATCCTTTGGGGGGAAGCCCCCGGATTGATATTGCTATTGGAGGCATTATGAAAAAAACGAGGAAGAGAAGCGCGGCGCTTTTTGCCGCTCTTGTGGCCGTCGCTCTTGTTGGGTGTCCTTCCGGGACAAACGACACGACGACGAATCCCGTGACGGGCGTGACCATTACGCTGCCCGGCGGAACTGCGGCGGGCGCCTCGCTTGACATTGGTCAGGGCGAGACGATTACCCTGGGGAAAACGACGGCAGGCGGCGCGCCCACCGAGGTGACTTGGGAAAGCAGCAACACGGATGCCGTGACGGTGACGAGCACGGGCACTATCGAAGGCGTGGGAGCGCCTGGCACCTCGGCGCTGATAACCGTGAGCGCGTCCAACGCTGACAACGAGACGCCCGTGACCGACTCGATCACCGTGACGGTGAAGGCCGCGAATCTGGGCGGGAGCATCGTCGTCAACCACTCGGAGGCGCTGACGATTAGCGCGGTCGCGATTTCGATTTACACCAGCGCGGATAGTTGGGACGATGCGGAACTCCTCAAAACAGTGGATGCGGCAGAGGACACGGATCAGGAAGCTGACTCTGACACCTGGTCGTACGCCGCCTACATTGATGACTCAAACGAAGCCGTGTATCTTGAGGCAAAAGTGACCGTAAGCGTTGGGGTTGGGGGGGATGATTACGATTTCACCCTGAAGGAAAATGAAACGGCAGCGGTAACTGACGAGGGCGCCGATTTGTCAGAGGCGCAATTCTACGCGGTGACCTTTACCGTGGGCGAGCACGGCAGTTCCGCAAGCGCGGTTTTTGCGGGAGGGGAGCCGATTGCGGTGCCGCTCGACGCAGAGACCGTCTACCCCGCGCTTAAAGACGCCGCACTTTCGCTTTCCGCTGAAGGCGGCACGAACTACGGCAAGGTCATAAAGGTGGATGGCGCGGCTTATGAAGCTGAGGTGACCATTGACGCGGATAAAGCGGTGAGCATCACGTTCCCGCGGAAGATCGACTCGGTGACGATTACCAATGCGACCCCACTCACCATTGATGTTAATGGCGAGATAACTCTGGAGTATGAAATTGCCCCCGAAGAGGCAGCGGCTACGGCAACGGTCACATGGGAGAGTGACAGCAACGCGGTTCAGGTGGATACGGCAACCGGCAAGATAACGGGCAAAACCGCGCAGGGAAGCGCGACCATAACCGCGAGCGCAAAAAATGACGGGATGGAAGAGCCCGTCACAGATACCATTGCGGTGACCGTGAACGAGACGCCTAACCTGGGCGGAAGTATGACGGTCAACTATGTGAGCCCCGCAGAGGTAACCGAGGTGTCGCTTGCGATTTATCAGAGCAGCGGCAAGACGAACATTATAAAAACGATAAACGCGACAACGTCAGATCACACCAATTGGAGTTATCTCACATTTATTTCCGACATTCCGGGGACGGTGTACATCGTTCCGACAGTCACGGTGAGCGGCGTCTCGTTTGAACTTGCGGAGGAAACGATTACAGCGTCCACAAGCGCCAACTTGACTACCGCGCAATTCTATAAGATAAGCGCGAGCGCGGCCGGCAGCGGGACTCTTACCGTGGCAGGCAGTTTCGGCGAGTCGAAGGTGCTTCAGGCCCAGACACTCGCGTGGCCCGTGCTGCCGGGGGCAACCTTCACACTTGCGACTTCGAATATAGCAGCCGGCTACGAGCAGACGACGCTTACGGTAAACACGGTGGACTACACCACTGAAGTGACGGTCAACGAAGACAAAACCGTGGCGGCGGCGTTCACTCAAAAGCCGATCACCGGTGTGACGATAAAACTGGGAAGCGAGGCCGTGACCGCGCTCGTCTTCGATACGGCCGCAACCGCAACGCTGACCTATGAGGTTACCCCCGCAGACGCGATTGTTGAATCTTTCACATGGGGAACTGACAACGAATCGGGAGCAACGGTAGGCAGCGCTTCGGGGCTGGTGACTGGCGTTACCACCGGCCAGACCGCAATCATTACAGGCACAGCAGCGAATGCCACCTCATCGATTCCCGCAACAGTGACGGTGACGGTACGGTCGAATGTCATCAGGCAAATGATCTTTGACGACTTGAGCACTGCGGGTACCGGCGGGTTTAGAGAAACAACCCAATCTCCTATTAGTGGGACTGGGGCTGATCCCATTTTTGATTATCAACTTGGGGGATATACCTCGAAACCCTCGCCATCACCTGTCGTCCTTTCAACCGACTATGATCACACGAATGCTGGCAGCGGTGCTCATCAAAGCCTCAAATGGCCTGAAAGACCTGAAAAGTCTGCCAGACTCAAACTTGACAAAATATTTAGTCCAGCCGATGTTGGGCGGACATTTAACATCAGTCTGTATATGTACTCTGCAACGGCAACAAGTGTACGGGTCGGGGCATTCCGTCAGAGTAATGTAACGAGCGGTGGGGATGGGGCTAATCCTGTCTCTGTAATCACAGTATCTCTTACAGCCAATGAATGGACTCATGTGTCATGGAACACCTATACACACACCGATCCAACGGTTACCCAGTTGGCGTTTGATCAAATTGGATCCGACACCCTCGTCGATACATTCTATTTTGACGATATCCTGGTAACGGCTACCCCAGTGGTGGAGATTGTGGTAAAGAGCATCATATTTGATGATCTCGATGCGTTTACTGCAACAACAGATAATACGACTGCACCGGCAACGATCAACGACTGGCAAGGTGGCGGGGGGACAAGCTCCAGCAACGTAACCCTTTCAACAGATCAGGACCATACAGCAGGCTCCGGCGCCCACAAGAGTCTTAAGTCAGCCAACCGGACAGGAGCATACTACCGGATCAAGTTTGAAAAAATGTTCAGTACCGCGGATATCGGCAGAACATTTAATGCCAGTATGTGGGTATACACTGGTACAGCAACATGGATACAACTATCTGCCTACGCTCTCGGAGGATCGGTCGTAATTCAGCGTTGTCTTGTCAGGGTAGAACCGGGCTGGAATGAGGTGGTTTGGCGCGGTTACACACACACTGCTGCGATCGATTCAAATGGCAATCCTGCCACCCAACTGGGGATTGAGCAACAGGGCGCGGAGAGCGCAGTGGCTACCCTCTACATCGACGACGTGCTGCTTACAAAGGTACCGGTCGCGGACTAAAGCCTGAGGACAGGCAGGGCAGGGGAGGGGGCATGGCGGCGCCATGGCCCCCCCCTCCCGGAGCGCGGGACAAGACAGCACGCTGACACAAGTCCCAAGTCCCAATTCCCAAGTCCCAAGTAAGAAAAGGAACCGTAATGCACACAGCAAACGTACGCCCGCGTGCTGCGGCGCGGCATCTTGCGGGCCTGGCCTGCGCGCTGCTCGCGCTGCTTGCGCTGGGCACGGGGTGCCCCAACACGGCAGCCCCGCCGGATGATGACTTCGTCGAGACGATCTATCCGGACGGCCAGGATGTCGCGGGCGAGGTGCTCGAGAACTGGCAGGGGCTGCCGCTCAAGGTGCTCGTGCCCGAGAAGGCGGGGCGCAGGCCTATCCCGCTCTCCGATGTGGACGGCAAGGGCTATAACGGGCTCCTCTTTCACTCGGGGAGCGGGTCTCTGGTCGGGTCTCCGGTCTTCGAAAAAAACAACCCCTGGCGCAAGAAAGCCTGGGCGCGCATAGACACTTACCGTAAGGGGCCTGCGAAAGTACTCGTGAAGGACGCGGCGGGAAATCCGCTCGCGGGCGCCCATGTCAACATCGCCATGTATGAACACGAGTACGAATTTGGAACAGCGGTCAATAATTTGATTCACGGTCAAGGCGAATCGAACGCAAAGTACCAGAAAGCGGCGTCAGCGCTCTTCAACGCGGCGGTGCTCGAAAATCAGCATAAGTGGGTGCCGTTTGAAAGCAGCCCGTCTGAGACCGCCGCCCAGTACGATGCCGCGGTTGCGCTCGGGCTTAAAAAGGTGCGGGGGCACACCCTTATGTGGGACAAGGCCTTCAGCAACAACACCTGGGAAGCGAACAACTCGTTTCCGAAAGACCTGTTCGACATGGTGCAGGCGGGAAACAAGAGCGGCGTTGACACGCGCATTCACAATCACCTGCTGGCGATTACCGATGCGTACAACGGGCCGGAACGGAAGGTCGGCGAATGGGACGCGGTGAACGAGGTGCTGTGGAATCACACGATCCGCGACAAGTGGGGCAATGCCGTGTTGAAGGACTGGTTCGACTGGGCGCGGGAAGGCGCGGGCGCTGACACGAAACTGTTTATCAACGAAACGAACCTGCTGGGCCTTACGACGACGCAGGGCTATTCGGCGGAGCGGGTCGGACAGTTCAAGACGGTGCTCGATTGGCTGCTAAGCAACAATGCGCCGTTCGACGGCATCGGCATTCAGAGTCACTTCAGCGATTACATTGTTACGCCGGAAGACTTTTACAATATGCTGGACGAGTTTGCCGCTTACGGAAAAATTCTAAAGGTGACCGAGTTTGACATGGGCCGCCAGCCGACGGACTCGAATCCGAATCCGGCGCCGCCGGAACCGAATTACGAGGCGGACTTTACGCGCGACATTTTGATCGCGTGTTTTAGTCACCCTGACACCAACGGGTATTTGATGTGGGGCTTTTGGTCTAACGCGCACTGGACAAACAACGCGCCGATTTTCAATGCCGACTGGTCACTCAAAGAGTCAGGCCGGCAGTATATCGATTTGGTGTACAACAAGTGGCGCTCCCGCTTAAGCGGCGTCACCGGCGCGGACGGCACATTCAGCGCCCGCGTGTACTACGGCGATTACGACATCACCGTCACGGCCGCGGACGGCAAAACGGCAACGGCGGAGTCGGTGCACTGGTACAAGGGGCAGAACAACACCACGGTGGTGATTGTCGAGTGAATGCTTACCCTCCCCTCTGGGGAGGGTAGGGAGGGGTCACGGGAGGGGTTGGTGACCCCCCCTACCCCCCCAAAGGGGGGGATTGGGCACTTCTTCCAGAGGGGGGGGCATATTGGAGTTATTTTGGAGGTAAGGAAAATGAAGAAACTATTGTTGGCGGCCTGTGCGCTCTGCCTGACGGCGGGGGCGGCGCGGGCGGAACTTTCGGTGCGGGGGAGTCTGATCGCGTATTGGATTCCCTATCAGGTTATTCAGCCCGCGGCGGAGGGAGCGGAGACGCTCAGCGTGTCAGGTGTCGGGACGTCGGGAGGCGACCAGATCGAGGCGCTGCTCGATTTCAGCGGTCAACTCGAAAACCGCAGGGCGGGTTTCCGCACTCAACTGCGGGTGCGCGGGGGCACCACTTTCGGCACACACGAAAATGTGCTCGCCTGGGTTAAGCTCTTCGACTGGATGCGCATCGATGTGGGCAAAATGAAAATTGATGACAACTACGCGCTGCCCGTGTGGTATTTTCCCACGCTCGATATGTTCATGCTGAAGGCGGTGCGGGACAACGACCTCTTCAGCAACTACGAAGCGAACAACGGCATTCTGCTCCGCGTAACGCCGATCAAGAACCTTGCGCTGAGCGCGTTTCTTTACAAACAGTCCGCGCTCGTGCAGGGCCTCAATTCCGCGGAGAATCCCTACCTCGCAAAAGAGGACGCGAAGCGCGCCTGGGAGCGCATTCAGGGGACTATCGCGTATACGATTCCCGACGTCGGCTTTGCGCGCCTGCAATACTTTGGTACCAACATTGAAATCGACTCTACGACGCACGAAATTACCGCGCCGCGTCTCGAGGCGGCCTTCGCGTACACCGGCCTGAAAAACCTAACGCTCGATGTGGGCGGGAAGTACACGTTCCCGCTGAAGGACCCGGTGCTGTATAACAGTACCTCTTTTACCGAGACGACGAAGCCTGGCACCTACCAGGCGCCGCACATGGTCAGCATCGGCGCGCTCTACGAAATCAAGAATGTGGGGCCCGGCAGCCTGCTCTTGCAAGGCCGCGCCGGTGTCTCGTTTTGGGGCTGGTACCAGGAGCCGAACAAAAACATCCGGCGCATAGGCCCCGAAGTCCGCGCCTCGCTCTGGCCTGCCTACAAGGTGGACACCTACACCTTCCAGTTGGGTACCACCCTCGTCTACCAGAGCGACTGGATCGCGTACGGCCGCACCCAACTGCGCGGCGGCCTCGGATACAGCGCCGGCCTCTCCGTCCAGAAAACCTTCGCCCCCGGCTGCGGCATCATCGCGGGCTTCGCGTACTCTGGCGGCGAGGGCATCGTCTTCCCAAGCGACGGCAACTACACCCAGCCCTCGACCGCGGATAGCCCCGGGAAACTGGCCGGCGTCTTCAGTGTGCCGGTGCGCTTCGCGTTCTTTTTCTGAGAGGGGGCTTATGCAAAGCAAAAGCGTATGCGCATTTATTGCGGCATTTTTTCTGATTGCGGCATGCAGTGCTCCGGCGGCGCTTACGGGAAATCTTCACGATGATGCGGACGACAATTCCTCAGGCGATTCAAACGATTCCCCGCTTTCACTGGAGTACACCGAGATGCAGAGTATCGTTTTTGACGGCCTGAATTCGTTCACAAATTACACCACGGGGGGGGGGGGCAAATAGTGCGCATTTCACATTATCATCTGAACAGGATCATACCACAGGCAGCGGAAAGAGCCTGAAGTGGTCAAACAGGACACTGAAATATTACCGGATAAAGTTTACCGGTATATTCAGAAGCGTCGATGTGGGGGGCTTCTTTAAAGCGGCGCTCTGGGTATATACCCCGGCCGCCACGGTGCTGCAGTTGGGCGCGTTCAAAACAGGCGCCACCGATGCGGCCGCGGGGGTTACTTCCTACAACACACAAGCCGGATGGAACAAACTTGAGTGGGGGCCTTACGAGCATACTGATGCCGCGATTACTATGCTTGGCTTGGAGCAGCCGAATCAGGATGCGGTAACGCTGGCCTCCACGTTATATATTGACGATATACTGATTGAAGGCGCCAATGTCGGCGAACCGGAAGATAATTCTCCTCCCGCGCCGACTCCAACGCCAAAGACTACCAAAGAAGCGATACTCCAGGAAATCGAGGAAAACTGGAGATCGATGGGCTATACGAGCAAGCCCACCAAGTATATGGCGCTTACCTACGATGACGGCCCTACGGAAAAATCTCTTGACCTTATGGATGCGCTCGCGGCAAAGCGGGTGAAGGCGACTTTCTTTTTGATCGGCAGCAGAATCGCCGGAAAGGAAAGCGTGGTTCGCGCAATGCGTGACGGGGGTTACGAGTTGGGCAATCATTCGTATACGCATCCCAGTTCAGGAACTATGAACAAGATCACTCAGGCCGAAATGGAAGAGGAAATACAACAATGCACCGATGCGATCTATGCGGCGGCAAACAGTGACGGCCGGCCGGTAACTCCAAAATTTTTCCGGGCTCCCAATGTGGTGCATAAAGAACCCATACTGCTTGCCTGTGCCGCGAAAGGGCTGCCCCTTATAGCGGGACATTCCACGAAGGATTACACCGGCGGTACCAATGCGGGAAGTCCGCAGTCAATTGCTGCCGAGCAGATCAACAATGCAAAGGAATGGCAGATAGCGCTCTCGCATGATCCCTGGAGCGGCAACTCATCCAACATTTTGGCTGCGGTCCCGCTTATGGTTGATGAGCTTCGCGCGAAAGGCTACTACCTGCTTACGCTGAGCGAGATGCTGCTGATGAAAGGCGGAGCGGCGGTGAACGGGCAGGTGTATCAGGACTTCGCGGATATATATACTCCGGTAACGGCCAGGCCGGCAGCGCCGCCGCCGCTCACTTCTGTCAGCGCGGCGGAAAATCGTATAACGGTGATATGGCAGGCGGCAGAGGAGGCGCGCAAGTACCGCTATGCGTACAGCACAGAAAACACGGATCCGGCAGCGCCCGGCGCATGGACGGAAACCGAATCCCTTTTTGCCAATATTGACGGACTGGTCATCAACACTGTCTACTATGTATGGGTAAGGTCCGGCAACGAACTTGGATGGAGCGACAATGCATCTTGTGCAAGCGTTACCACCGCGGCGCAGACTTTCACGAAACTGAAGGAAAACACATTTGATAATCTGAGCGTCTTTCGGGTGACGGATAATCCCCCCTACAACGGCGCGGTGTACAATTATCAACTTGGAGGCGATTCGGGGCCAAAACTTGCCTTGTCGAACGAGCAGGATCACACAACGGGAAGCGGGCAGAGTCTAAAATGGTCGGGACGTAAGTACAAGTACCAGCGGGTGAAACTGGATTCGTTTTTTACTGCCGCCGATCTGGGAAGGACATTTAAGATTACGGTGTGGGTATATACCGATACAGCGGCAAAAATACAGGTGGGGGCGTACCGTATAAGCGGGACCACTGCGTCACCAGAAGAGAGCGGCGCCGCGCTGGGGCCCGAGTCCTTTTCACTGTCGACAGGCTGGAACGAGGTGCTGTTTACCTATGTGCATGGCGATCTTACCGCCACCCAGTTGGGTTTCGAACAGCCTGAATCCGCGTCCAGTGTGGTGAGTACGTTTTACTTTGACGACATTACCGTTACCGCATCGGAAATCGGCGAGACAGCGATCAAAAATATCGTCTTCGACGATCTGGAGGTTTTTGCGATGACGAAAAATCCGCCGGATACCAATAACGGCAATTGGGTGATCAATGACTGGCAGGGAGGCGGCGGGACGGCCGAAAGTAATGCCGCGCTCTCTGCGGAAAAAGATCACACCACAGGCGCGGGGAAGAGTCTGAAGTTTTTCAACCGGACCGATAAGTCCTACCGTATCAAGTTTGACAAAATGTTCACACCCGCGGATCTGGGCTCGATATTCAACGCCAGTATGTGGGTCTACACCGATACCGCAACCTGGATTCAGTTAACGGTGTACCGTGTCTCCGGTCTGTCGTACACTTCGGGGAAGGGGGGAAGCGACAGCATCGAGAGGAGCCTCTTTCGGGTAGAGCCCGGGTGGAACGAACTGGTCTGGAGAGGGTATGTGCACAATGAAATCGAAGGCACCCAACTGGGAATAGAACAGCAGGGCGCTGAAACGGCGGTTGGAACGTTGTACATCGATGATCTGCTGCTGACGAAAAATACTGCCGTTCTTTTTTGAAGGAGAATGTTATGAAGAAGCGTAGTGCGGAAACCTCCCTTGCGGGGATGGTTGTTTTGGTACTTGCGGCGCTGGTATTTGCCGGCTGCCCGGGGGCAGATCAAAATGATCCACCCCTCCCCCCTGTACAGCAGATTTCATCGCTCGTCATAGGGATTGAGGCGCCCTATGCGCCTGAGGCGCCGGAGCCGCTCCCGCCGCTTGCGGTGAAGGATGACGTGACTGTGGACAATGGGACGATTGAGTCGCTCGCCTGGTACAAAGGTGAAAGTGCGGCGGGCGCCTTTGCGGAGTATGCCTCTGTGTATGAGGCGGTGCTTGTCGTTACGGCGGACGCGGATCACACATTTGCCGGCCTGGACGAAAGCGGCGTCACGTGCGGCGCCGCTTCAGATATAACGGTCACGGTGACGGATGAGGGCTCTCGGGTGAGCATCGTGTTAACCTTCCCGGAGACGAGGGCAGCGCCCGCCATACAGATTGGCGCGCAGAGCGGGACGGCTTTGAAGAACGGCGAAGCGGGCGAGGCGTCATACCTTGTCACCGTAACCTCGATAAAAGACGGGACCTACAGTCCGGCGCTTGCATGGTACACTGATAACAACGGATCCGGCGCCGCTGCCGTCGAAACGATAACACTTCAATATGCCGCCTTGATTCTGCAAGAGGCAGGCGGAACTCTCGTCTTAAGCGCCACAGATGCCGCCGCGGCGGGAAACTATTATTTCAGCATAGCATTTGCCGGGGCTGTTTCCGGCATACAACTGCTCAATGTGGCCAACAGCATTGTCAGCGTGGTATTCGATCTGCCGGATGATCAGACGATTGATCTTGAACTGAATGAGGATGACATTGACGGCAGGACATTCACATGGGAAACTCCAAGTGTCACTGTGTCGTTTCCGGGGGACTTATACTCGGACGAGCAGTGGTATCTTGACGGCGATCCGTTTATGCCGCCGGCAGGGGTTAATACCATCACCCTTGTGCCGCAGGATATTGGCATTGGGACTCATACGCTCAGTTTCACGGGCGCCCTGATTTCTGACGGGAAAGTGTACGGCAGAACCGTGCGCTTTACGATCGCGGACAGCGGGGAATAGGAGGAAGGCATGAAAAAGGGTTTTTATTTGATCGCTGCCGCAGCGCTTGCCCTATGCGGCGGGTGTTCATGGAATGTGCAGAACAAGTCAGACGCGGTTCGGGCCGCGGACGGGAAGGCCGCAGTCACGGTGAACATCGCCCAGCCGGAGGCCCGTACGCTGCTGCCGGCAGAGACGGTGCTTTTCAGCAGGTATGTTGTTACCATCACCGCGGATACGGGGAATGCATTGATTCCTCCCGCGCCGGTTACCGTAACAGAAGGGGCAAACGCGGTTTTCTATTTACCCTCCGGTGCATGGATCGCGTCAGTCGATGGGTACCGTTATTTTACGGTGAACGGAACAGAGGCGGAGTACAAGACCGCGTCCGGCTCCGCGTCCTTCACGGTGAACGATGCCGAGCATACAAAAACGGAAACTGTGCACATAGTGCCGTCCTATGGGACGGGCGGCGGCAGGGGGATATTTGCTTACAACATTACACTGCCGGATCCGAGTCCCGCGGTATGGACTCAAGCAGTGCTCACTCTGACAACGAGCGCCGGTGCGCCGGTAGAGAGCGGCGCTTTCGATCTGGCGCTGAATCCTGCGGGCAGCATGGAACTGCCGCCGGGGAATTACAAACTCGGTATGCGTCTTGAAAAAAGCAGCAAGGAAACCTACGGTGAGTACTGGGCCGTGCAGGTGTATGCATATATGACAACCACACTCGGTGACGCGGATGCGCCTTACGATCTTGACGATGCTGTTTTTGTAAGCGCGGTACGGATCACCGGCACCGCGCATCTTAGCACCGCGGGTCAGGTGCGCGCTTACAGTGATTCGTCCCTTACTCAGGAAATTACCGCTGCAGCCGGCGGCAGAGACGGCGCCGTGCAGGCGGATCACTGGTGGACTCTCGATCTGCCGGCGCAGGTGCAGAATACGACGGTGTACCTTATGTTGACAGAAACCGTTCCGGATGAGTTGGCGCAGGCCGAATACCTGACAAACCGGAATGGCGATATTATCAAAGAGGTGCAGGTGGGGAAAACCGGCGCTCAAGGCGTACAGTTTCTTTCCGGGCCGCAATACTTTTTCTCTTTCGATGAAAACCTGGCGAACAGCAGAAAGGCGCCCGATGTGACTACCGGCGGTACCGCGCTTTCGTATGCAGAAGGAAGGCAGGGGTCCGGGGGGCCGAAGGCGGCAAGTTTTGCCGCGGATAGTTATCTGCAGTTGGAAGCGGCCAGGGATACCTTTAACTGGAAAGAAAGTTTTACCATCGCGTTCTGGGTGAATACGACGACGAGCAGCACCAGCAGCATGACGATTTTTGCCAACAGGGAATACGTGTCTTCTAACAGCAGCGGCCGAAAAATACGGGGCATTTCGATTAATGCGCATAGCACCGGTAACGGGGGCTTGAGTTCACTTTCCGGTGACGGGAATGCCGTTATCGGCGAGTCGAACCTGTCTCTTGTACCGTCACCAAATAATACCAATCGATGGAATCATATCGCGGCGGCCGCGGAACGGGTAACGGCAGGCGGCGATACCTGGACCGTCACCTTTTACGCAAATGGCGAAAGGGTGGGGGGGCCGTACAATAATATTCCCTATTTGTTTGAAGGGTCAGCAAGTCTCTCCAGTGCAATCGCGTACATCGGAAAATCCGCGGATGCGGCAAGCGGCGCGGTATTCTGTATGCAGGATTTTCTGCTCGTGAACGCGGCGCTGAATGCTGCGGACATTGCGGCGCTGGTACGAGGCGCTCCGGCGGCGCTGTCTTCCGTTGTGAACAGAAACAATCTTAGCGGGGATGTCACTTTGCAGTTGACCAATAGTCCCGCGTATCCCGACGGGGGAGCATGGAAGCTGTATGTGAATGCGGAGGGCGATGCTGAGGCGGACGGCGTTACCGTAGTCAATGTGGGGAATACCCTTACGTTGAGCGCCGCGGGCGGCGTTCCGCCGGGCGAATATTACCTCGCGTATATTTACACGCCGCACAGCGTCATTGCGCCGCTTGCGGCGCAGGACAGACTGGCGGTAACGGCGGCTATCCCTGTTACCGAGATGCCGATGCTTGCATCTTCTTCGGTACAGAAAACTGCCGCGGAACAGGCGAGTATGTCCATGCTTTTTACCAATGTCCCTGCGTACGTTGACGGGACGGTGCTCACTGTCTATGCGCAAGAAAACGGCGCTGATCTGGCGGAAATTACCGCATCTTACCTGGGGAGCGGAAACTTCACCCTTAATCACGAAACGAACATTACTGCTGGTACGTATTGGATTTCCGCAAAAGAGCCTTACTCCTCGGAAAGCGGTGCGCGCTTTGCCCTTACGGTGACGGACTATGCAGCGGTATCGAGAACGCCCACCATTACACCGGCGAGTGTGGAAAAATCCGCGGGCATAACATCGAGCGTTGCCTTTACGTTGACAAATAGTCCTGTCTACGCGCCGGGGGCGGTATGGACGGTATGGGACGCCCCGGAGGCCGGCAGCCAGATACCGGGGATGCAGGCGCTCAGTGACGGTACCGTACTGACGCTGAGCGGCACCGGAGGAGATATACCGGAGGGGACGTTCTACCTGCAGGTGACGGAATACGGCAAGACGGAACCGAGCGAGGAGCGCGCCGAAGTGACGGTCACCGGAATCCCGGTTGGTATTGTACGGGCGGAAGTGCGGAACGCAGCGTCCGGCATGGTGCGGGTCACTTTCAACCAGGCCGTTTCTGTGGATGCCTCGCATCTCGATCAGTTGAGTCTGAAGGTGAATGTGTATCCCACTGAGGCGAGTCTCTTCGAGTCCTCCGGTACGAAGGCGCTGCTCGATTTCGGCGTTCATACTACAGCGGTGAATGCCGCATCGGTACTAAGCGATACCCACAGCAGTGTCTGGGACTTTAGTCTTTCCATTCCCGCGGCATGGGGCGAGATACTTCGTTTTGCTTCGACAGGTACGGATGTGGTCACTTCGGTTACCGGGGACAGAGCGCTGCCGATTGTGACTGAACTCATTGTCAAAAACAGCATCGCGCGGCTAAGGGCGGACTTCGAAAACGCCGCCGGATTTTACCGGACGAATGGGGAATTGACCGAAACTATCATAGCCGGTGACGACGGAACTCTATACCAGTCCGCATGGAACATATTCGGCGATAACGATGACACAGACAACTCGGACGGCGACGGCAAGTATGGTCCTGCTGCGGGCGAGATACTTACAATCGTGCTTGAGCAGAATCAAACGCTGACTGATTTCACTTGTCCCTGGACCGCGGATACCCATCGCACCTTGTTGAAAGGAAACGCGGCGGGCGCCACTGTTATTGTCACAAGAAAGAACGGCCTCAGCGATCCCGTTCATATCACGATCAATAGTGATATGCAGGCTTTTTCCGCAATACACAGCATTCGGGTGGTGCTTGATGACGGCATTATTATTGACACTGCTGCGTCCCAACAAACAGGAAACAGGATAGCGAGACTTGCAAGCATCAGGGAAGGAGGTGTCGTCATTCTGGACGGAGGTATACTGCATGGCAATATCAACAAGATAAATGCTTCAAATGTTGCTGGGGTAAGCGGCATTTCCCTTACCGCGGGTGCATACGGAGCATATCTTATTATCAACAGCGGCGGCATAACTGACAACACATTGATAGTACCGTCCAACACTAACACAAGTGCCAGTTATGCGTTGAGCGGCGGCATTCTCGTAGAAAACTACGGAGTCACCGTTATGAACGGCGGCGAGATATCCGGCAATACGTTGCAGCAGGATCGTGCCGCCCGGAGTATCAGAGGCGCTGGTTTCACTTCTATGGTGACAAGCAGCGGCAGCGGGAATATCGGTTCCGCGGCTTTTTATATGACTGATGGTCTGATTCAAAACAATCGGATAACCGGCACGGCTGCTGAGGTGGCAAGCGCGGGCGGGGTCATCATAGGCGGTACCTTCCAGAAAACCGGCGGTACGATTACCGGCGCAGGAGATGCCAACGCAAACAGCACGACCCAGACCGGCGCGATCAGTGCGGGCGCTGCGGCAGTACTGTTTGCCGCCGGCGCAAACCAGTCGACGGCGGAAGCGAAATACCGGGACGGCACCACAGGCGTGAACGATCAGTTGTTTTACACGATCAACAAGAAGACAAACACGACCTTCAACAATGTGGGAGTTCCCTTGTGGTGCCGGAACAGTTGGGATTAAGGCGCGGGGCGGTGAATGATGTGAATATTGGGAGACATATCGTCACCTGCCCCGAAATCCTGTTGCTGGATTGAAGCGTACTTTTCAGACTGCCTGGATGCCTGAAAATGGCGGACGGAGGGCGGTAGAAAGTAGACGGTAGACAGCATGGTTCGAATGTCTTTCGTAGTATCAGCGACTTGCGAATAACACCCTCCACCGTCCGCGCCCCGCCCTCCGCTCGCTCCCCCTCACCCTGCGCCTACGCGCCGCGCACCCCACTCCCCAAGCGCTCCGCGCCCCCTACTCCCCAAGCACAATCACCTGATCCGCGTCTTTGAGCACGGACTCGCGGTGCGTCACGATGACGAGGCTGAGGGGGCGGCCGGCGGCGGCGAGGCGCTGGCGGAGGGCGCTGAGGCCGCCGAGGATGCGGCGCTCGGTCTGGGCGTCGACGGCGGAGAGGGAGTCGTCGAGGAGGAGGACCTCGGGCAGGGGGAGGAGGGCGCGGGCGATGGCAACGCGCTGCTTCTGGCCGCCGGAGAGACTCACGCCGCGCTCGCCCACGAGGGTGTCGTAGCCCGCGGAAAACGCGGGGAGGTCCTGAGCGAGGGCGGCGATGGAGACGGCCTCCTCAAAGGGGAGGCGCTCAGCGCCCTCAGCGAGGCCGTAGCGGATGTTCGCGCGGAGGGTGTCCGAAAAGAGGTAACTGTCCTGGGGGCTTAAGCCGAAGACGGCGCGGAGGGCGGCCAGGTCCCAGTCGCGCACATCGACGCCCTTGACGAAGACCGTGCCCGCGGGCGGGTCTATCATGCGGGGGAAGGCCTTGAGCAGCGTGGACTTGCCCGCGCCGGTGCGCCCCAGGACGCCGAGGAAGTGCCCCGCCGGGAGGCTGAAGGAGAGGCCGCGGATGGCCTCGGAGCCCTCCGGGTAGGTAAAGGAAAAGTTGCGGCATTCGAGGAGTTTGTAGCGCTTTGCGCTGTTCGATAAAGAAAATTGCGCTTTTGCGCAATTTTCTACCCTGCAAACTCCCAGCGGACAAAGTCCGCGGCGGACTTTGTCCGCGGCAGCCTCGAAAAGCGTGAAATCACGCGAATTTTTCATCGAATTATTCAAAGTGCTGCAGGCTGCGAGGATGCTTGGGACTGGGGGCTGGGGACTGGGAATTTGAGTGCCTCCCTGAATCGTGCTTTTGGCGGACAGGACTTCCTGGATGCGGGCGAGAGAGGCGGCGCCGCGCTGGAGCATATTCACGGTGAATCCCGCGCCCATGATCGGCCACACGAGCATCTGGAGGTAACTGAAGAGCGCCAACAGCGAGCCGGGGCTGAGCGCGCCGAGCGCGGTCTGGATGCCGCCCGCGACGAGGGTGATCAGGATGGTGAGGCCCGACAGGAAGGTGACGAACGGGAAGAAAAAGCCGAAGAGACGCGCCAGTTCCATGTTGGCACGGACCGAGGCCTCGGCTTTGTCAGCGAAGACGCGGAGGAACCAGCGCTCGAGGACGAAGGATTTGACGACGCGGATGCCGGCGAAGGTCTCCTGTACCTCGCCGGACATGGCGGAGTACGCTTCCTGAGCGCGGAAGAAGCGGCGGCCGACCGCCTTGCCGAACACGAGGATGAGGACGCTGATGACCGGCAGGGGCAGGACCGCGAGGGCCGCGGTGCGGGTGTCCTGCACGAAGATGATCACGAGGATAGCGGCAGCCATGAGCGTGCCGTCCACGAGCGCCACCACCCCCATGCCGATTGCGTGGCGGACCGCGTCCAGGTCGTTGGTCGCGCGGGCCATGAGGTCGCCGATTTTCTGCTGCTGGTAGAAGCGGTAGTCGAGGGTGCAGAGGTGCGCGAAGAGGTCATCCCGCAGGGCGGCCTCGATGCGCCGCGCGGACCCGTGGATAAAGTAGCGCCATGCGAAGCGGCCGCCCGCGATTACGAGGGCGAGGCCCGCCATGAGCGCGGCCAGGGCGCCGATCGCCCGCAGGGTGAAGGCCCCCCCCGCGATGAGGTCGAGCGCGCGGGCCATGCACTGGGGGATCAGCACCTGCGCGCCGTCCACCGCCACGAGGCAGAGGAAGCCCGCGGCGTAGCGCCCGCGGTAGCGGGCGAGATAGGGAAGGAGGCCGCGGTACGCCGCCAGGGGGGAGGCGCGATGCGAGTGTGCCATGGCATGAGTATACCTGAAAAGGGCGGGAGGGTGAAGGGGGCCTGCGCCGCTCCCTATCCCCTTGAAACATATCCCCCCCTCCGCTATACTGTCCGCATGAAAATTCGCAGCAAACTTTTTTTTGCGGCGCTGCCGGTGGTCGTCGCGAGTCTTTTTCTCGCGGAGACGGCCTCCTACTTCGCCGCGGTGAATGGGGTCACCAAGGTGGCGCAGAGTTTCCTCGGCTTTAAGGCCGGTGAACTCAAAAAGTACGCGGAGAGCCAGTGGAACCTCCTCCTCGAAAACGACTATGCCTCCCGGCCCGATCTCGTCGCGGCTGCCAGGTCCGCGCTGCAAAGTTACGCGGCGGGGCTCGTCCTCAGCGGCACGGAAATCATTTTTGCGGTGGACAACGACGGCGCGCTCGCGATGAGCACCGCGCCCCTTGCGCTCGACGCGGCGGACAGCGCCGCTCTCTTGCGCCTGCTGCGTGAAGAGAGCGACGGCATGGCGCCGCTCACTTTTGCGGGGAAGCCGCGCGTACTCCGCGCGTTTTATTTCACCCCCTTCCAGTGGTATGTGGTTGTATCGGAAGAAGAAGCGGCGTTTTACCAGGACGCGCGCCGTATCGGCATACAAATGATCATCACGCTGGCGGCGGCGGTTCTCGCGTCCGCGCTGCTCCTCTTCCTGTTTTCACGCAAGATCACCGGACCGCTCGCGCGGGTCGCGGCCGCTATGCGGCGCATCATCGAGGGCGATGATCTTTCCGGGCGGGTAGAGGTCGAGTACCGGGACGAGACCGGCGCGCTGGCCCGTACCTTCAATGTCATGCTTGGCGAACTGGAAAAAGCGTACGGCGCGGTAAAGCGCTTCGCGTTCGACGCGGTGGTGGCGGGCAAGAAAGAGCAGCGCATACGCGGCATCTTTCAAAAATATGTACCCGCGGATGTGATCGACGAGTCCTTCAAAAATCCGGGGCGCATGCTTCCCGGTAAAAACGCGGACATGGCCGTGCTCTTTTCGGACATACGCAGTTTCACCACGATTTCAGAAGCGATCGGGGATCCGAAAGATTTGGTCGAAAGCCTCAACCGCTATTTTTCCACGCAGGTGGATATTATTTACAAGAGGGGGGGGGTGGTTGACAAATATATCGGGGACGCGATTATGGCGTTCTGGGGCGCGCCGGTAAAGCATGGGGACGAGGCGCTGCAGGCGGTGCTGACGGGCCTCGATATGCTCGACGCGCTCAACGCGTTCAACGAGACGCAGAGGCGCATCGGCAAGCCGGAGTTCCGTATCGGCGTCGGTATTAATTACGGGACGGTTACCGTGGGGAACATCGGCAGCGAGCGCAAACGCGATTACACGGTCATCGGGGATATGGTGAATCTCGCCTCGCGCATGGAGGGCCTCACCAAGGTGTACCACTCGGAACTCCTCGTAACGGAAACGGTGCGCGGGCAGTTACGCGAAGTTCCCGCGGGCAGCCCGAAACTGTATTTCCGTCATATTGATAACGTCAAAGTAAAAGGGAAGAAAATCGGCGTCAAAATGTACGCGGTGAAAAAAGATATCGGCGCCGTCGAAGAGCGCGCGTGGAAACTGCACAACGAGGCGATGGCCCTGTACTTCCCGAGGCGCGACTTCGCCGCCGCGGCCGCGAAGTTCCACGAGGCCGCGAAACTGCTGCCCGGTGACTTTGACGGGCCGCTCCTTGCGCGGCGCTGCGGCCGCTTCGCGAAGGCCCCGCCCCCCGAGGACTGGGACGGCGCCGAGGTCATGAAGAGCAAGTAGCGCCGATGCATTTTGAAACACCCGCGCTGTTTTTCCTGGGGCTGGCAGGGCTGGCCCTCGCGCTGCTTTTGAAGACCCGCCTCCGCCCCCTGCTCAAGGCCGACCTGCCCCTGGGGGCGCCGGGGGGGGAACCGTTCAGGCCCCCGCTCAATCTCAGCCTCCTCCTGCGCTGCCTTGCCGTCCTCGAATGCGGGGCCGTCCTCCTGCTCTGCGCGGCCGCGGCAGGCCCCACGCTCACTGTGAAGGAGCGCGCGCACCTGAAGCGCGGCCCCGAGACCCTCTTCCTGCTTGACACGAGCCCCAGCATGGCCGCGCTCGACATGAACGGCAAGAGCCGCTTCGAGACGGCAAAAACTTTCGTCCGCTCCTTCGCGGACGCGCGGCCCCAGGACGCGCTCGGGCTCGCGGGCCTGGGCGACGAGGCCGCGCTCCTCACGCCGCCCTCGGTGGACCGCCGCGCCTTTTTCGAGCGCCTCGACACGCTGCGTATCGGCGAGTT
>JAISTO010000203.1 GCA_031272575.1 Treponema sp.
ACAGATTTTTTATTACTAATCGTGTCTTTAATTTGGTGAAAATCGGTGATTATCTGTGTCTATCTGTGTAAATCTGTGGATAAATTCTTAATCTAAGTTATGGGACAAGTTTAGCCCCCTGGGGAGGGTAGGGAGGGGTCACGGGAGGGGCCCGTCATTCCGCGGCTTGGAAACGGGACCGAGCGGCTTTGCCGCACCGTTCGTAGAACGGCAGGTTCCCCTCTCCCCCGCGGAATCTCGCTGCGGGCGAGACTCCGCGCTTGAAGCGCGGAGTGACGGCGGAGGCAAAGCGCGGGGCACTCGTCATTCCGCGGCTGCCCTCTCGTCATTCCGCGGTTTAACCGCGGAATCTCGCTGCGGGCGAGACTCCGCGCTCGAAGCGCGGAGTGACGATGCGGGCGCACTCAGCGGCATACTTATTGCTGTACATGATATACTCGTCAAAATTTTTTGCGCCGCTTTGTTTGTAAGCCAGTTCGTGCAATTCTTGCTTAAATCGCACGCAATCGACCACCTGATCGTTTTGCACACTAGTCATGCTCAATGACCTCCTCCGGCGTTCTGATTTCCAGTATGCCGTATCCTTGCGCATATTTACCGCATTGAACCGTTTTATCTTTAATATCGGCCGCTTCTAAATTCTGCGAAGAGTTTTCGTGTTGATTCCGAAAACTCCTTGTCAAAATAGCCGCCAATAACCGAGTTTGAGCCCCCTCCAAAAAGTCGGCAATTAAGTAAGTAAACGCGAATGAACGCGAATTATTACGAATTATCGCGAATAATACCGCATACAATTCTTAAAATTCGCGTTCATTCGCATAATTCGCGGTTAAATTCTTGAATTCTTGACTTTTCGGAGGAGACTCAAGTCCCAATTCCCAAGTCCCAACGCATAACTCAACACTTATTCGCCCACGCCGCATCTCCGCGCTACGCCGCTCCACCCCCCCCTTGACTCTCCTGTCCCGCCCGCGCTAGTATCCCCCCAAGGAATCAGCATGGACTCACAAACACAAACCCTCGTGAAAAACCTGCACCCGCTCGAGGTGAAGGTCCTCCTGGCTTACGGCCCTGACGACGAACTGCGCGTGCAGGGGGTCGAGGAGGCGCTTTCCCTCAAGGCGGGGAACGGCAATCAGGCGTTGTCCTGGCTCGTGGGCAAGGGCCTCGCGCGCGAGAAGCGCCGCGAGCAGGCCGTATACTACGAACTCGGGGCCGCGGGCAGGGCCTGGCAGAAGGACGGCACGCCGGAAGAGCGCCTCCTCGCCGCCGCCCGTGCGCATGACGGGCTCTCGCTCCCGGAGGCCGCCGCGGCCGCCGGCATCGAGAACAAGGACGCGGGGAGCGCCTACGGCAGCCTCGCCCGGGCGGGGCTCCTCTCGATGGACGGCGGCAAGCGCCTCCAAGCGGCGCCCCCCTCTCCGGGCGGCGACGGGGGCCGCCTCGTGCTCGTGCGGGGCCTCCTCGACAGGGCGGCGGCCGCGCCCGGCGGCATCCTCGCCGAGGCCGGCCTCTCCCCGGCCGAACGCGACGCCCTCGCCGGGGGCCTCGCGCGCAAGCGGGGGGGCCAGGACGCGGCCTTCCGGCAGGTCGACCGGGAGACGCCGGTCTACACCCTCACGGCCCAGGCCCTCGAGGCCGCGGCGGCCCTCCGGGAAGCCGGCATCAGCGGGAACGAGGCCGGCGCGCTTACCCCCGAAATGCTCGAAAACGGCGCGTGGAAGACCCTCACGTTTCGCTCGTACAACGTGCGGACGCCCCCCACCCGCCTCATCCCCGGGCGTACGAACCCCTACGCGCAGTTCCTCGAGGATGTCAAAGACACCCTCACGTCTCTCGGCTTCGAGGAGTTCGACGGCCCGCTGGTCGAGACCGAGTTTTGGAACTCGGACGCGCTCTTCATGCCCCAGTTTCACAGCGCGCGTGACATCCACGATGTTTACCGCATAGCGGAACCGGATCACGCGCAGGCCATTGACGAGCCCTGGCTCTCCAATGTAGCGGCCGCGCACGAAAACGGCGGCGGCACCGGCAGCCGCGGCTGGCGCTATCACTTCGATCGTGACTTCACCCGCCGCCTCATCCTCCGCAGCCAGGGCACCGTCATGTCGGCAAAAACCCTGCCGCGCGCGAAAATACCCGGCAAATACTTCGGCATACTCCGCTGCTTCCGCTACGACAAAGTGGACGCCACCCACAACGCCGACTTCTATCAAACCGAGGGCATCGTGCTCGGCGAAAACGTCAATCTGCGAACCCTGCTCGGCATGCTCGAACTCTTCGCGGTCGAAATCGCGGGCGCCAAAGAAGTCAAATACGTCCCCGGCTACTTCCCCTTCACCGAGCCCTCCGTCGAGGTGCACGTCCGGCACCCCGCGCTCGGCTGGTTCGAACTCGGGGGCTCCGGCATATTCCGGCCCGAAGTCACCGCGAGCCTCGGCGTCAACGTCCCGGTCGCGGCCTGGGGCATCGGCATAGACCGCATGGCGCTCATGGCGCTCGGCATCAACGACCTGCGCGACCTCTTCACGAGCAGCCTCGAAAGCGTGCGTTTACGGAGAGTACATTAAAGGGGGGGGCGATTACCATGCCGTATCGACCGGCGGTCACATTTTCGTCCGCCCCCCCCTGGGGCGCACGAAGTTGCGCCCCACCCCCCCAATAGGAGGCATTAAATGAAACTGTATACCCGCGGGCAGGTGGTACTTGGCGTACTCATCACCGCCCTGATCATGATCATGCTGGCCCTCGGCCTCGGCTTTATCCGCGTACCCTGGCTCGAGTGGGCCGACGCCGCGGCCGCCTCCGAAGACGCGGAAGGCGATGCCGCCGCCGCCGCGTCTTCGGTCGTTCCCGAAAGCGAGGCCGCGTCCTACAGGCCCCGCGAGTCCGCCGACACCGTCCGCGCGATACCCGCCGCGGACATCGCCGGCTACACGCAGGACGAAAAAGAGAACATCGACATCTACGAGCGCCTCAACGGGGGGGTGGTGAACATTACCACCGAGACCGTCGCGCTCAACTGGTTCCTCGAGCCCGTGCCCCAGGACGGCGGCTCCGGCTCCGGCGCGATCATCGACACGCGGGGCTACGTCCTCACGAACAATCACGTCATCGAAAACGCCACCAAGGTCCTCATCAACCTCGCTGACGGGACCCAGTACGAGGGCAATGTGGTCGGCACGGACCCGGACAACGACATCGCGGTCGTCAAGTTCAGCCCGCCCAAGGGGGCAGAGCTGCGCACCATACCCTACGGGGACTCGGCGAGCCTCAAGGTGGGGCAGAAGGTGCTCGCCATCGGGAACCCCTTCGGCTACGAGCGTACCCTCACCGTGGGCATAGTGTCCGGCCTGGGCCGCCCCATGCAGGTCGCGCGCAACCACATCGTCAAGGACATGATCCAAACCGACGCGTCGATCAACCCCGGCAATTCGGGCGGCCCCCTCCTCGACCGCCAGGGCCGCATGATCGGCATCAACACGATGATCGCCAGCACCTCCGGCAGTTCCGCCGGCGTGGGTTTCGCCATCCCGGTGAACACCGCCAAGCGGGTCGTCAAGGAGTTGATCGAGTCCGGCAAAGTCCGCCGCGGCTGGATCGACGCGGAAATGTTTCAGTTGTTCCCCGCGCTCGTCCGCTACGCGGAACTGCCGGTCAACGAGGGCCTCCTCGTCTCCCGCATCCGCAAAGGCAGCCTCGCCCAGGCCGGCGGCCTCAAGGACGGCACGGAGCCCGTCCGCTACGGCTCCCGCATCATCTACGTGGGCGGCGACGTGATCACCTCCGTCGACGGCACCCCGGTCGCCCGCATAGCGGACCTCTACACCGCCCTCGAGGACAACAAACCCGGCGACAAAGTGGACGTCGAAGTCCTCCGCGCCGGCAAAACCGTCAAACTGAAACTCACGCTTTCCGATCGGGATGAATCGAGCGGGAAGTGAAGGGGAGGGGAGGGGGCGTGAGTGACGTCATCCTTGCCTCGGCCTCGCCGCGGCGGCAGGAATACTTTCGCAGGCTGGGGATTCCTTTCACCGCTATACCCCCCGCGATAGACGAAACCTGCGCCCCGGACGCGGAGCCTGCCGCCGCCGCGGAAAAACTCGCGGTCCGCAAGGCGCTGAAAGTTCTGGAAGACGCGCCGCGGAGCCCCTGGGTCTGCGGCGCGGACACGCTCGCGGCTCTCGAGGGGCGCATCTTTGGGAAGCCCCGCAGCCGCGAGGAGGCCCGCGCCATGCTCTCTCGCCTTGCGGGGAAAACGCATCACGTATACACGGGGCTTGCGCTGGCCGGGACGGCCCTGGGCGGCGCGCTCGACTCCCGCGTTGTCTGTTCGCGGGTTAGTTTCGGCCCGCTCTCGCCCGGGGAAATCGAGTGGTACCTCGATACGGGCGAATGGCAGGGCGCTGCCGGCGCTTACCGTGTGCAGGGCCTGGGCGGCTGCCTCGTATCCCGCCTCGAGGGCTCTTACTCCGCGGTGGCGGGGCTGCCGGTCCGCGAACTGTACCTGATGCTGCGAAAGCGGGGCTATCCCCTGTTCCCCCGCGAGCCCGGCTTCACCGAGGGGAACATTCACGGCGTTTCCTAATCGAGCACCGTCACCGTTGTGGCGCGCCAGCGGGGCGCCTCGTCCCGGTCGGAGCGGTGCGGGTCCTGCTCGATCTCGTAACTCACCCGCATGCCGGTCTGCAGATCGTCCCAGTCCATGTTGGTGACATTGCTCCAATGAAAGAAGATGTTGTTCCGCTCGTCGTCGCGGATAAAGCCGAAGCCGTTCGCGTTGATGTTGCAGATCGTGGAAACGAACTCCTGCGTGCCGCCCCCCCGCACCGGCTCCTCGACCACGTCCCGGGGCGGCCGGTAGCCCCGGTCGTCGCGGTAACGGCCCCTGCCCCCGGCGTTGTCGTCGTAGTCGCGGCCCTGGCCCCAGGCGCCGCCGCCGCCCGCTTTGTCGTCGAGCCAGGCCCCGAGCGGCGCGCGCTCGCTCTTGTCCGGCACGAACAACTGCTTCACGTAGTCGCCGGCGTTCTCCTCGATGCGCTGGTGCATGGCGAGCGGGTAAAACACCTCGTCCCAGAGCGCGCGCGAGGTGCGCGTTTCGACCAGATCGCCGTTTTCGTTGTGGAAGGTGAAATCCCAACTCACGAGCATCACCTGGGTCCCCACCGTGTGCAGTTTGCGCACGAGCGGGAGGTAATCGCCGTCCCCCGCGACAAGCACCAGAATGTCAAAGTGCTTGTAGATCGCCAGTTCGTAGGCCTCGAGCGCGAGCCACACGTCGATACCCTTTTCCTGCGCGACGTTGTTTTCGGTGTAGCGCAGGGGCAGGTAGTGGCTCACGATGTTTTCACGCATCAGGATGTCCTCGAAGACCCGCTCGCTCTGCACCTTCTCGCCGAGTTCCCGCGCCGAGGAGCGGCCCTTAAAGTAGTGCGCGTCAATGATCTGACACTGCCGTATGTCCATGCTCATAAGCGTGGCCACCTCGTTCCTGATGTACTCGTGGAGCCCGCTTATGCTGATCCGCGCCTTTTTTTCGTGCTCGTACTTGTAGTAATTGCTGATCTTGTAGAAATAGTACCCGTCATAGAAAATGCCGATACGCACGATATCGAGCAGATTCTTTTCTTTCACGTCTTTTGCAATTGTGTTTGCCATGGTTTCTCCTTATTCAAAATATCTTTGGGACTTGGGGGGATAGGGAACACTGTCAACAAGTTAAGAAAAACAAGACCGTCATTGCCGGACTTGATATAGTTCGGTTTTAACCGAACTACGCAATCTATCCCTCAAAATGCCATTTCTGATAGAGATTCCGCGGGGGAGAGGGGAACCTTCGCAGCGAAGCTGCTCGGTCCCGTTTCCAAGCCGCGGAATGACGGTCATCACTTTCGTTAACTTGTTGACAGTGGGATAGGGAATAGGGGGCGCGGAGCGCTTGGGGAGTAGGGAGTGGCTTGCGCTTGACTTGTAAGATGCGCGTACTACCGGCAAACTGTCCGGTAGTACGCGCATCCTGCAAACGCCACGCTCCCTACTCCCTACTAGCCACTCCCTACTCCCTATCCGCCCCACTCCCCACTAGCCACTCCCCACTCCCTATCCGCCCCACTCCCCAAGCGCTCCCCACCCGCCCTATCCGCAACCCCCGACCAGCAGCCGGTAGGCTTCTTCTGGCGTGTGCGCGGCAAGCAGGCGCTCGCGGAGGCCCTGGCGCTTCAGGCAGCCGCAGAGGTACGAGAGCGTACGCAGGTAAGTGTCCCGCTGGGTGCTGGACGCCGCCACCATGAAGAGTATGCGCACCGGCTCGTCGTCCAGCGCCTCGAAGCCGGCGATACCCTCGGGGCAGAGCCCCACCGCGGCCGCGAGGTCCGTTACGGACGCGAGCCGCGCGTGGGGCACCGCTATGCCCCTGCCGATCGCGGTGCTCATAAGTTCGTCGCGCTTCAGGATCTCGCTTCGCAGTTCCGCGCGGTCTTTCACCTGCGGGGCCTCCCCGAGCGCATCCGCGAGGGCCTCGAGCGCCTCCCGCTTCGAAACGCGCCCGAAGAAGAGGACGCGCTCCGGCGAGACGAGCGTCTCGAGCGGGAGGGCGGCAGACGTCACCCTAAAACTCCGCAATCTTCGCCTGCTCGAACTCGGCCTCGATGTCCCGCGAGGGTTTTTTCGTCGCGAGGCTTACGATGACGATGACGAGGCAGGAGAGCAGGAACGCGGGGAGCAGTTCGTAGACCGCGAAGGCCCCGCCCAGGCGGGCGATGCAGTTCTTCCACACGATGACCATGACGCCGCCGGTGAGCATACCGGCCACGGCCGCGGGGAAGGTGGTGCGTTTCCAGAAGAGGCTGAAGAGCACGAGCGGCCCGAACGCGGCGCCGAGGCCGGCCCAGGCGTAGGACACCACGCGGAAGATCGAGTCGTTCCCGGACAGCGCGATGAGCACCGCGAAGATGGTAACCGCCAGCATAGTGACCCGCGCTATCCACATGACGATGACGTCGCTCGCCTTCTTCCAGATAAGCCCCTTGAAGATGTCATTCGCCAGGGACGAGGCGACGATCAGCATATAGGAATCGCAGGAACTCATCGACGCCGCGAGTATGCCGGATATGACCACCCCCGCGAGGAGGGGCGGGAAAAACTGCCGCCCCATGTGGATGAAGATGTTCTCCGCGTCCCCGGCGCTCGTGAGGAGCGCGGGCATAAGCGAGCGCCCCACTATGCCGATAAGGACCGCGGCCGCCTGCGCGATGAAGCACCAGATGATCGCGATGTTCCGCGAGGGACGCACCATCGAGGTTTTTTTCAGCGCCATGAAGCGCACGAGCACCTGCGGCATCCCGAAGTAGCCCAGGCCCCAGGCCATCGTCGATATGATCGTGAGAAAGCCGTAATTCGCGCCGGGCCCGAACTGGGGCACGCCGTTCTCTATGACCTGCCGCGTCACCTCTTTCCCGTTTTCAATGACCTTCTGGGTAAGCGGCGTGGCGATGCCGAAGAAGTCGGTGAAGCGGGGGAAGGCCGCCAGGTTGCGGGCGATGCCGCTTATGCCCCCCGCATGGTAGAAACCGAAGCCGAGCACGAGCACGAGCGCACAGATCATCAGAATACCCTGGATAAGGTCGGTCACACCCACGGCGCGGAAGCCGCCCATGACGGTGTAGAAGAGGACGATCACCGCGCCGAGTATCACCATAGCGATCATCGGGGCGTTGAAAATGTAACTGAAGAGTTTCCCAAAGGTAATGAATTGAGCGCCCACATAGATTGAAAAGAAGAGCAGGCTGATGATTGCGGCGAGCGCGAGCAGGATGCGGCGCTTGTCGTGAAAGCGCTTACTGAAAAATTCCGGCAGCGTGATCGCGTTCTGCGCGATCTCCGAATAGGCGCGGAGGCGCTTTGCCACCACGCCCCAGTTTACCCAGGTGCCGATAAAGAGCCCCAGCGCGGTCCAGAAGGCCTCGCCGTAGCCGGTAAAGTAGGCCACCCCCGGCAGGCCCATCAGGAGCCAGCCGGACATATCGCTCGCCTCCGCGCTGAGAGACGCCACCCAGGGGCCGAAGCCCCGCTTGGCGAGGAAGTATTCCTCGGGGTTCGTGTTACTCCGCCGGGCGCACCAGAGCCCAATGACGACCGTGGCCGCGAGGTACACGCCAATGCCAATGAGCATTTGAATGTTAGCGGTACTCATGTTTCCTCCTTTGCGGGCGGCTGCCTCCCGGCATGGGGCGCTGCCCTGGGAGAGAGTATAGCATAAGCGGGGGGAAATATGTCAAGAGGGCGCTTTACAATCTTTCATTTTCAATATATACTCGCGCTATGAGTACGCTCTTAATTTTCACCCTTTTTCCCTTAATCCTCGGCCGTGTTCAGGCGGAAAACGAGCGGGGCGTTAATGTAGTCACCCTGAATGAGCGGGTGGCGCAGACGCTCCCCCTGCTGAACGAGGCAGGCGCCTTTGAGGACATCGACTACGCGAGCACGGACGGCCTCGACTGGAAGCCGCTCGCCCACCTGAGCCGCGTGTACGACTACAGCCTGGCGTACACGATGGAGGGCTCCCCCCGCCGGGGGGAGGCGGCGCTTCTCGACCACATAGCGCGCGCGCTCCGGTACTGGTGCGGGGTGCGCCCGCGGTCCGACAACTGGTGGTACCAGCAGATAGGCGAGTGCCAGCGCCTGGGGAATGCCCTCGTGCAGTTGCGCAAGGAGGGGCTTAAGCCCTTGGACCAGGCGCTGGAAACCGCCGTAGTCGAGCGCATGCGCGAAGTCGGGGGGAATCCGGCGGAGTGGACCGGCGCGAACAAGACGGACATAGCGATGCACTGGTTCTACCGCGCCTGCCTGACGGAGGACACCGGCCTGCTTTCCCAGGCCGTCGCGTACGCCTACGAGCCCGTGCAGTTCGCCACCGGCCTGGAAAGTGAGGCGGGCGAGGGCATTCAGGACGACTACTCGTACTTTCAGCATGGGCACCAGTTGTACTTCGCCGGCTACGGGGGGGACTTCATAAAGGGGGTCACCTTTTTCGCGCTCTGCACGGCGGGCACCCCCTTCGCGCTCCCGCCGGAAAAACTGGCCATCTTCAGCGAGTTCGTGCGAAACCACTTCATGGCCGTTACCCGCGGGCAGTACATCCTCTTCGCGGCCGGGGGCCGGGGCCTCATGAGCCGCCGGGGGGCCCAGGGCACGGGGCAGATGGCCGGTTTCGCGGAGCGCATGATCCGCATCGACCCCGAGCACAAGCGGGATTACGAGGACGCGCTCGCCCGCTTCCGCGGCAAAAAGGCCCCGGGCTGGCGCCTGCGCGAGCGGCATACCCACTACGCCATCGCGGATTACACCCTGCACATCCGCAGGGCCTACACCTTCTCCGTCCGCATGGCCTCGACACGCACGGGTCGCATCGAGTACGGCAACCAGGAGAACCTCCGCACCTACTACGCAAGCGACGGCTGTACCAACATCGCGGTTAAGGGTGATGAATATGCCTTCATTTTCCCGGTGTGGAACTGGACGCGCGTTCCGGGGGTCACCTGTGTGCAGGTACCCAACGAAAGCATACCCCTGCTGCCGAACCAGTGGGAGGTGCGGGGCACATCCACCTTCGCGGAGGGGGTCACGGACGGCCCTTACGGGGTCACCGCCTACGCCTTCGACGCGGACTTTAGCGGGGTCGCGGCGAAGAAGGCCTGGTTCTTCTTTGACGACGAGGTCGTCTGCCTGGGGGCCGGCATTACGGCGAACGCGGCGTCAGCGGGCCTCGAGGTGAACACCACGCTGAACCAGTGCCTCCTCCGGGGCAAGGTGATGGTCAGCCAGGGCGGCAGGGAGCGGGCCCTGCCCCAGGGTGAACACGCCCTCGAGGGGGCGGACTGGGTGCTCCACGACGGGGTGGGCTACCTCTTCCCGGCGGGCGGCGCCCCGCGCCTGAGCGCCCGCGCGCAGAGCGGCAACTGGCACGACATCAACCACCAGCAGCAGGACAAAGAAGTCACGCAGGACGTCTTCAGCCTCTGGTTTGACCATGGCAAGGCCCCCTCGGGCGCTTCCTACGCGTACACGGTGTACCCCGCCGCGAAGAGCGCCGCCCGCCTGCGCGCCTGGGCAAAAAAGCCGCCCATAGAGATACTCGCCAACACGCCGGAACTACAGGCGGTCTATCACCGTAAACTGGGCCTCCTCGGCATCGTGTTCTACCAGGCGGGCGTTTTTGAGAGCAACAGTTTCCGCATAGAAGCCGACAAGCCCTGCGTCAGCATGGTGCGGGGGGTAGGAAGTGGGGAATAGGGAGTAGGGAGTAGGGAGTGGGGAGTGGGGAATAGGGAGTAGGGAGTAGGGAATAGGGAGTAGGGAGTAGGGAGTAGGGAGTAGGGTGCGCAGCGTTTGCGGGGTGCGCGGACTACCGGGATGCTATTCGGTAGTCCGTGCAACTTACGCGCCAGGCGCACCCCACTAGCCACTCCCCACTCCCTACTCCCCAAGCGCTCCGCGCCCCCCACTCCCTACTAGCCACAAAGGAACGCTATGCTTGACATTCACAGTATGCGGTTCAAGATCACCTTCTCCGTTTGGCTGTACATCCTGCTGATCGGCATCGCGGGGACGGTGTTCCTGTACTTCTTTTTGACCAGCGCGTTGACGCGCAAATACGTGCAGTTGGACGCGGCGTATCTCGAGAGCGTCCGGATTCAGGTTGATCGCAACCTGGAAAATATGTTCGCGCTTGCCGCGCTCTGCTCCGCGGATCAGGCCGTGGTCCGCGTGGCCTCACGCCGCGCCCGGAACGGGGCATCCTACCACCGCGACGCGCTTAACGCGCAGGAGCGGCTCCACGCGTTCCTCTACGCCAACCCCATAAGCGCCTCTATCGACAAACTAATCCTCTTCGACGACCGCGGCCTCTTCATCCAGCCCACCACCCGCATGGCCGGCGCGAGCGGCGACCTCGAGCGCATACGGGAGCTCCCCCTCTTCAAGCGCTTCCTGCACGAAAACGCCCCCCATATCAGCGGCCCCGTGCGCTCGATAGGCACCCGCCTCCCCCGCGACAGTTGGGCGCTCATCGCCCGTGTGCAGACGGTGAAACGCAGGCGGGGCAGCGTCTACCTCTACATGGAAGCCGGCCTCGACCTCATAAGCGGCGTGTTCCATGACGCCGCGGCCGACTCCCACGAATGGGGGGAGGGGGTCTTCGCCCGCGTCGAGGATACCGGCGGCGTTATCCTTGCGGGCCGCGACACGTTTCAGCATCCGGCGCGGGGGACGCTTGGCTATGAGGCTGCCGTATCCGCACACCCGCATTACTTCCATGCGGGCGGAAAAAAGTACCACCTCGATCGGCTCCCGCTCTCGCATTCCCAGATCGTCCTTTATAATCAGGTGGACATGAGCGGCTTCCGCCTGAACGATCAATATGTGATCGGCACCGTGCTCGCCGTCACGCTCATGTCGCTCCTTACGGCGGCCGCGCTGGGCTTGAGCCTCTCGTCATTTTTAACCAAACCGATCAACGCGCTTATCCACCGCATACGCCGCATTACCTGCGAGAACGACTTTTCCCCGGATCCGGCGGCAGAGACCCGCTCGGACGAGATCGGGCAGATCGGCAGGGCCGTGAACGAGATGGCCGGGAGCATCAGCCGCTTCCTCGCGCAGCGGGAAGAACACTTCGAGGCGCAGAAGGCGGCCGAGATCGCGCTTCTCGAGACCCAGATCAACCCGCATTTCCTTTACAATACCCTCGATTCGATCCAGTGGATGGCGAAGATTCAAAACAACCCCGCCATCGCGGACCTCTGCCGCCGCCTGGTCAACCTGCTCCGCGGCATCGCGTCCCTGTCCAAACCCGTGGGGCAGAACGGACCCATCACCCTAAAGGAAGAACTGGCCATCCTCGATGACTACGTCGCCCTCATGCAGCTCCGCTTCATGGGGGCCTTCGAGGTGCTGAACCGCGTCCCCGAGGCCCTGCTCGGCTGTCTGGTCCCCCGTCTTATGCTCCAGCCCCTGGTCGAAAACGCGATCCTGCACGGCATACAACCCACCGACAGGTTCGGCACCATTACCATAACGGCGCGCGAGGAGGCGGAGGGGGGCGAGCGCTTCCTTTTCGTCAGCGTTGAAGACAACGGCGCGGGCATGAGCGCCGCCCAACTGGAGGCGATCAAAAACCGCGTCCGGCGCGGCATGGCCCCGCGCCGCCGCGGCCAGAGCAGCCCCTCGCTCAACAACATCGGCATAGCCAATGTTGACAAGCGCCTCCGCCTCCTCTACGGCGAGTCCTGCGGCCTCTCCTTCGAAAGCGAAGCGGGCGCCTTCACGCGGGCAACGGTGAAAATCCGCGCGGAACGAAGTACAAATTAATTCAAAAACTCCAAATCGGCCTTGAAGCGGGGGCGCCTGGCGTTATGCGCTTCCCAGGAGCGGAGCCCCTCGTTGAAGCGGCGCTCCGCTTCCAGGGACGAGGGCGGGCCGTGGCCCGGGAAAATGAAATAATTGCCCGGCAGCGGGAAAATTCTGCCCCGGAGCGCGCGCACTTCCACCGCGGCCCCGTAGGGGCTTGCCGCGCTGCCGATAAGCCCGGCGCTCAGCACGTCGCCCGTAAAGAGAAAGCGCCCCACCCGGAACACCGCGGAATCCGCCGTGTGTCCCGGCACCGAAATCACTTCCACGGTGAAGGGCCCGATAGTGATCGTCTCCCCGTCACTTACGCGGCGCGCCGTATGCTCGCCTATCTCGGAAGCGATCGCGTAAATATCAGCCTGATATATCCGCAGCAGCGTGTTGAGCCCCTGTATATGATGACGGTGCGTGTGCGTCACGAGTACGCCCGCAAGCGTATATTCATTTTCTTCGATGATATTGATGATCTCCGTATCCAGACTCCCCGGATCGATAAGGAGCGCCTGCCGCGGCGTTTCCTCCGAACCGAGGATGTAACAGTTGCTGAACCCGTGGGTACAGTAATGACAAAAAAGCTGCATGCTTACTCCCATTGCGCCAATTCGAACAGCGCTTCCGCCGTGTTCGACGCCTTGAAGGTGACATCTTCCTGAATCGAGCCCCCGAAGTGGGTGCGCGTAAGGTTGCAGTCGTTGAAGACGCAGCTCTGCAGCCTGGTTCCGATAAAGCGGCTGTCGTAGAGATCGGAACTGTCGAACGTACAGCGCCGCAGTTCCGCCCCCCCGAAGTTGACGCGGACTATGTCGGAGTTGGAAAACGCGCAGCCGTTCATAAGCGCGCCGGCGGCGGAAATAAAATGATAGTTCCCCTTGACAAACGAGCAGCGCTCGAAAGAGGCGAAGTCGAAGAAACACAGGTGGACGGCCGTTTCGCCGAAGATGCATTCGCTGAAGACCACGTCGCGAAAATTGCAGCCCAGAAACTCGCGGCGCGAGAAATCGATGCCCTCGAAGCGCAGGCCCTGGGCATTGAGGTCTCTTACGGCGAGACTCTCCTCGATCAGCGCGGTTATGCGGAGGGTCTCCGCCTCGAGATTCGCGGCGTGGGACGCGCAGGTCGGCGCCCCCGTCAGCGCCGGCAGTCCGCAGCCCGCCGCGCAGGGCAGCAACGTGAACATACCCCATTGTGACAGATTTTTCGTTTTCGCGCAAGGGGGCCGGCGCCATCCCCCCCTTTGGGCTAAACTTGTCCCATAACTTAGATTAAGAATTTATCCACAGATTTACACAGATAGACACAGATAATCACCGATTTTCACCAAATTAAAGACACGATTAGTAATA
>JAISTO010000218.1 GCA_031272575.1 Treponema sp.
GAGAGCCGCCTCGACGAAGCGCTCGCGCAGATAGCGTCACGGGGTTACCTCGACCCGTGGCGCGCGAGCGGCAAGCGCCTGGTGAGTGTGGCGGCGGATTACGACCTGTCGACGCGGGAACTGGCGGGATGGAAGGCGGCGTAGCGCAGCGCGTGGGCACAGGGTGAGGGGGCGCGAGCGGAGCGTACGGCGTGGACGGTGGACGGTGGACGGTGGACGGTGGACGGTGGAAAGTGGTGGCGTTATTCGAAAATCTTGCGTAGTACTACCATGCATCTCGGCAGTACCAGAGACTTTCGCACAACTCGCTTCCTCCACCGTCCACCGTCAACCGTCCATTTCCCCCCCCCGCGCGGTTCAGGGCACCGGGACGGTCCGCAGTATGCGGGCGAGGATGTCGTCGGCGGTTTTGTTTTCCGCGTCGGCCTCGTAGGAGCGGACTATGCGGTGACGGAGGACGGCCGGGGCCGCCGCTTTGACGTCCTCGATGCTGACGAACGCGCGGCCCGCGAAGAGGGCGTAGACGCGGGACACGCGGTGGAGGCAGAGCGAGGCCCTCGGGGACGCGCCGAACGCGATCAGGCGGCGGACGTCGCCGGCCGCCGGGGGGACGCCGGGCACCGGACGGGTCGCGGCGCTGAGAGACACGATATACGCGGCGATCTTTTCGTCCAGGAAGACGGTGTCGGCGGCCTCGCGGAGCCTCTCGATGCCCCCGGCCCCCAGCACGGGCGCGAGACTCTTGTCCTCGTCAGGCCGCTTGCCCCGCGAAAAAGCCCCGGCAAAGCCCAGTATAGCCTCTTCTTCCGCCGCGCTGGGGTAGGGAACTATCGTCTTTAAGAGGAAGCGGTCCAACTCGGCCTCCGGGAGCGCGTAGGTGCCCTCATGCTCGATGGGGTTCTCCGTCGCCATGACGAAAAACGGGTCGGGCAGGGGGTATGCCGTCTCCCCGATCGTGACCTGACGCTCTTCCATGGCCTCGAGCAGCGCGGACTGCACCTTGGCGGGGGCCCGGTTGATCTCGTCAGCGAGGATAAGGTTCGCGAAGACCGGCCCCTTGCGCACGGAGAAGCCCCCGCCCGCCTGATCCCATACCAGCGTACCGGTGATGTCCGCCGGCAGGAGGTCCGGGGTGAACTGGATACGCTTGAACGAGAGCCCCGTTATCTGCGCGAGGCACTTGACCGCGCGGGTCTTCGCGAGCCCCGGCGGCCCCTCGAGAAGGACGTGCCCCCCGGCGATAAGGGCCGCGAGGAGCGCGTCCACCATGTCTTGTTGACCGATGATGCGTTTTGCCATCTCGGCGCGGGCCGCCTGAAGGAGCCGCCCGGCTTCGGTAGTGGTGATTGCCATGCGGCCAGTATAGCGCAGACGCCGCGAATATGTGAAGGGGGGCTGCTAATGATACAACCGTAACGAGCGCAGCAGGCTCCGCAGTTCCGGGGCCGCCTGCGCCGCCTCGCGGGTGGGCTCCGCCGCGGCCTCCGCTTTTTGCGCATAGACCCCGTCCCCCTCCGCGATGCGGTCGAAAAAGCCCTCCCGCGTGAGAGTGCCGGCGGAAAGTTCCTCGGAGACTTCCGTCACCTTAAAAACGCCGCAGACGTCATCCTTGGCGTAGGATAGGTTGATGGTTTTGTCATTTTTGACAAAATTGACTTTCGACCCGTTTTTAAGGATGACCAGTACAGCGTCTTTTTCGACCCCATCCGCCTTCCCCTTGTCGATGAGGCCCTGGCCCTGACGCCGAGCCGCGAGGCGCGCGCCGAAGGGGAGGGCCTTGACGAGTTGATCCGCGATGCCCCGCACGGCGGCGCGGAGCCGATCCGCTCCGGTGCGATATGCGTAAAACTCGGCAAGCGGCGCGCCGGTGGCCCCGAGGAAGAGTTCGGCCTTTATCGAGAGGTCGCGCTCGTTTTCCGCGGCGGAAACAAGCATGAAGAAATCCGCCTGCCTTTTGCGCGCCTCGCTAAAGGCCGCGGAAAACTGTTTCTGCCGGAGCGGGGCATCCTCGAGGGGGCGCGCCTTGCGCTCGTGCACGAGTATGTCCCGCAGATAGGCCGCGGCTGCCGCGCCCGCGTCCGTGTGAAAAAGCCCTATCGGGGCGTCGAGGCAAAACACCGCCACATTCCACGCGGGGCGCGCGATGAGCATGGGGTCCGCGTTCCAGCGCCGGGCAAGCGAATCGGCAAGGAGGGACTGGTAGGCCCCAAGCGCGTCCTCGAGCGCCTGGTCGGAAAGCCCCTGATCCCGCAGAAAGCTGATCTCTTCGAGATACCGCGCCGGATAGCCCTTCTGCCGCAGCAGTTCCGCGTAGGCGCGGCGCTCCGGCGCGAAGGGGCAGAGCCTGAGGCCCCGCTTGTACTCGAAAAGCGCCTGCTCCGAGTAACTGCCCCGCCTGTAAGCGGCCGCGCGCGCGAAGTGCCAGGCCGCCCAGGAGACGCGCTCCGGGTCTTCGAGCGCCGTGTCGGAGAGGAGGCGCTCCTCCAGGGCCGCGCGGGCGAACTCGTCCTGCGGGTCCAGGGTGAGCGCCTCGGCAAAGGCCGCGCGCGCCTCCCGGAGACGGCCCGCCCGTTCGAGGCAGAGGCCCCGCATATAGCGCGCGAGGGGGTCCTTCGCGTCCAGGCTGACGAGGCGCTCCGTGAGGCCGAGGGCCGCTTCGTAGTCCGCGCCGCTGTAGCGGAGGGCGGCGAGGAGCGAGAGCGCGGCCCGGTAATCGGGCTTTTCCACGAGGGCGCGCTCGGCGAGGTCCCCGGCCTCCCGGAGACGGCCCGCCTGCGCGTAGAGCCAGGCTCCGTAATAGTTGACGATGGGGTCGTTGGGGTGCTGTTCGAGCGCCTTGTCAATATAGGAACGGGCCTGCGTACGCTCGCCGAGCGAGTCGAGGGTCAGCGCCAGCGAGATGAAGAGCCGGCGGTCGTCCGGGTAGCGCCCCACCGCCTCGCGGTAGCGCCGCGCCGCGTCCCCGGCGCGCCCCCTGCTGATGTCAATCTCGGCCGCGGTGAAAAGCGCCTCGCGGTTGTAGGGCTCCTTTGCCAGCACCGCATCGAGGATGACGCGCGCCTCGTCCGGAAACCCGAGCGCCGTCTGCACCGCGGCCTCGAGGTTGGCGAGCGCGAGGTCGGCGCGGGCGAGCGCGCGGGCCTTGCGCACCCACACGAGGCTCTCGCCGAACTCCCCAAGCCCGTAGTAGCACTCCGCCATGCCCGCGGCCGCCCCCGCGTGCGCGGGGCTCAGGCGCAGACACTCGAGAAAATGCTCGACAGCGCCGCTCCAGTTTTCGTCCTCCATCGCGGCCTGGCCCTGCCGGTACCAGTACGCCGGATCCCGCCGCGCCTGGCTCGTCAAAAAAACGAGCGACAGCCCCAGCAGTATGATGAACGGTAACGGCCGTTTTCTGTGTTTCAAAGGTCCTCCCAATGCGCGTATGATAGCATGGGGGCCGCGGCGTGTCAAGGGGGAATTGTCACGCCGCCTCCCTGCCTCCGCGAGAGACGGTCTTGGCGGTCATCCTTTCGAGCAGCACCATATAGACGGGCTTGGACCTGATAAGTTCCGCGGTAATGAACGCCGAGAGGGACGCGAGGACCAGGCTTGCCAGGTGAGTAAAACTGCCGCTCATCTCGAGGATGAGTACGATGCCGCAGACCGGCGCGCGCACGACCGCGGCGAAGAAGGCGGCCATACCGAGGATAAGCATATTGAGGCGTTGCCCCTCCGCCAGGAGGCCCCACTGTTCGAGCTGCATCCCCAGGCCGGCCCCCACGAGCGCGCCGCAGCTCAGGAGCGGCAGGAATATGCCCCCCGCTGTGCCGCTGCCGTAGCAGAGCGCGGTGAAAATCAACTTGACCGCAAAAAGCAGGACTATCCATCCCAATGAAAAATCCGCCGAGGGGAGGCGTTCTATCAGGGCATGGCCCCCGCCAAGGGCGTCGGCGAGGAAGAGGCCGAGCGGAATTGAGACGAGCAGGGGCAGGCAGGGGCGCAGCAGCATCGGGATGCGGCTTTTTGCGTAGAGGTCCTGGAAAGCGTAGATTGCGCGTTTGAAAAGATCGCCGCTGAGCGCGCAGAGGATGCCGAGCGCGACTACCCAGGGGTAGGCGCGGATGGGCATTTCCTGCACCAGGCTGAAGTCGAAGACCGGCGCCAGGCCGAAGAACCAGCCCGCGGTTGCGTCCGCGGCCATCGAGGCGGCCATGGCGCAGGCAAGGAAGAGGGGTGAAAATCCCGCCCCCAACTCCTCGAGTACGAAGATGAGCCCCGCCAGGGGCGCGTTAAAGGCAGCGGAAAGCCCTGCCGCGGAAGCGCTCGTGATCAGTATGCGCCGCTCGAGCGACGGCCTGCGGAGTATGCGCAGGATACCCTTGCCGGTATAGGCGCCTATCTGAATCGATGGCCCCTCCCGCCCCAGCGAAAGCCCCGCGCCCAGGCCCAGTACGCCGCTGAGCATCTTGAGCGGCAGTTCCGGGAGCACCTTGAGGGGCATGCCCTTGTGCAGCGCCCCCTCTATCTGCGGAATGCCGCTCCCCCTGATCATCGGCCACTTCTTTGCGCAGAGCCCCAGGAGTACTCCGAGCAGCCCCAGGCCGGCTGCCCAGAGCGGGAGCCAGGGGAGCGCCGAGGCGCGGAGCACACGGTACAGCGCCTCCCGGTACGTATCCGCGAAACTAATTGCCATGCGGAAACCCACCACGAGAATCCCGGCAGCAAAGCCGATCAGTATGCTTTCGAAAACGACCGAGAGCCGCGAGTTATAGTACTTTACCAGGGGCGACTTTGAAGAAAAAAGAGGCCGCATAAGGAAAGTGTAGCATAAGGGAAGGGGATAGGCAAGAGGCCCCCTTGCCTTCCCCGCCCCCTTTCCGCTATACTGTTCCCATGCACTGGATCAGTTTCGTGGCGCGGCGCTATGTGTCGCGGGGGCGCAAACGCTCCCCGCAGGCGCTCTTCTCGGTGCTCGGCATTGCGACCGGGGCGCTCGCGCTGGTGGTTATCCTCTCCGTCATGAACGGCTTCCAACTGGGCTTTATCGAAAGCATACTGGAAATGTCCTCAGGGCACCTGCGCGTTGACGCGGTGCCATCTGACTCTGCCGCCGCGCTCACGGCGCGTCTTGCGTCCCTGAGCGGGGTCGTGTCCGCGGCGCCGTTCCGCGAGGCCTCCTGCCTGGCGAAGGGCAGCCGGGCGAAGCAGCCGCGCGGGGTGCTCGTGCGGGGGGTGCCGCCGGATGTGCTCTCGCGCGATCCGGGGCTTGCCGCGCGGCTCCTCACGCGGGACGGCGCCCGCCTCGAGGAGGGCGCCTTCGACCTCGCCGGGCCGCGGAACATCGTCCTGGGGGCCGAGTTGGCGCGCTACCTGGACGTCGCCGTTGGGGATGCGGTGCAGTTGCTTTCCATTAGCGGCCGGCTGGGGGGCGCGCTCGCGGGAGACGGCGAGGAGGGCGAGAGTGAAGATGCGCCCTTCATAGTGGCGGGCGTCTTCCGCTGCGGGTTCTACGAGTACGACCTCGGCTGGGCCTATATCAATATTGACAGCGCGGCCGCGCTGCAGGGCGGCGCCGTGGGTGAGTCTATCCTTATCAAACTGAAAAACCGCTGGCAGGACGCGGCCGCGCTGGAGCGGGTCAAAAAGGGCATCCTCGAGGCGGGCTATAGCGATGGCAGCGCCGGCGGGCCGCGCGCCCGTTCCTGGCGCGACTACAACCGGGCCGTCTTCAGCGCGCTCCGCACCGAAAAACTCAAGATGTTCATC
>JAISTO010000003.1 GCA_031272575.1 Treponema sp.
ACACCGCCGCCTCGCCCCCGCCCACCGGTGCAAAGGTGACCGTGTACGAGTCGGCGTGGTTGCCCGAGGGGGCATCCACCGGCCCCCAGGCGTCCGGCATGATGCTCCGCGCCGGAGCCGCCGCCCCCACACTAAGCACCACCCGCGCCATGCGGGAATCCGGACGCGGAGAAACGACTGTGTTCTTGCAGGCCGCAAGGCTGGCCGCCGCAACAGCGGCCAGTGACAATACCGCGAATAATGCGGCGGCTTTGGTTATCTTCATTGTAATCACCTCGATAGAATACCGGTATACTACATTCATAGTACATTTTCCGCCATTTTGCAAGAGGTTTTTTTCTGGGGAGTGGGGAGTGGGGGGAGTGATGCGGGGGCGAGGCGCAAGCGAGAGGGGGTCGCGAGGTGCATGGGGAGCGGGGGAGTAGTGCCTTGCTCCTCCCCTCTGGGGGGCCAGGGGGGGCACCCCTCACTCCCTTAGGCCCGCTTGACGAAAATGCGCAGCGCCTCGAGCCCCAGTACCGTTACTGCCGTGACGATGATTCCCGCGAGGAGTACCCCCAGCAGCACCGCGAGGAGGGCGCGGCCGCGCCGCATGCCGAGGACCCAGGCCCCCAGCGTGCCCGTCCATGCGCCGGTAACCGGAAGGGGAACCGCGACGAAGAGGGCAAGGCCGAACCAGCCCCACCGGTCAATTCTGCTTTCGAGTTTGCGCCGGGCGCGGGAAACGAAGCGGTCGAAAAGCCCGCGGTAGCACCGCAGCCCGCCCCTGCCCCCTTTGCCGTAGAGCATTTTATGCAAGGTGGACAGGAAGAGCCAGCATGCGGGGGCCGCGAGCGCGTTCACCGCGGCGGCAAAGGGCAGGGCCGCGTACCAGGGGAGGCCGTTCGCGCATGCGAAGGGTATAGCGCCGCGAAGTTCCGAGACGGGAAGGAAGGCGAGGGCTGCGGTCCGCAGCAGTATCCGGGCGGTGTCCGTCATGCGGAAGCCGTCGTTTTGTCCCCGGAAGGGCCATCACCTTTAAACCCGAGATTGCCCGCGATAATATCCCGCACTTTTTCCGCGAGGACCTGCTTGCGCTCTTCAGGGGGCAGGTCTTTGGGGTTGATCGGCTCCCCGAAAATAAGGCTGACAGGTACCGCCTGCACCAGGCCGGTTTCCTCGAACACGCCGTAACTCCCCGCGATGGACACGGGCACGACCGGCGCGTCCGAGTGGGTCGCGAGCCGGAAGGAGCCGCTCTTGAAGGGGAGCAGCCCCTGGCCCCTGCTGCGATGCCCCTCCGGGAAAATCAGCATGCCCCCGCCGGCCCGAATCCGGCGGATACCCCGGTTGATAGTGGCCAGGGCCTTGCGGGGATGCCTGCGGTCGATGAAGAGGCCGCCCAGCAGGTAGACCCACATATTGAGAAAAGGGATGAAAAGGAGTTCCTTTTTTGCGATGAAGCCGAAGGGGCGCCCCACATACGCCAGCGCGAGCACAATGTCGAAGATGCTCCCATGGTTGCTTACAATGCAGACCCCCCCTTTTTTGGGGATACGTCCGCGCCCCTCGACCCGCAACAGGCAGCCCGTGCCTTTTACCAGCATACGCGCCCAGCCCTGCGCAATTTTATAAATGATGAATGACATGGGCTTTCTGAGTCCAAGGAAACTGAACACGAAGCACACAACGCCGGTAGGTATGAACAGGATGATCAGAGAACCGGCCAACAGGAAAAGCACCGCGGTTTTTATCGTTTTTGCCATAACTATTCCCCCCTTTGCAAGCGCCTACTGCTGCTCCGCCAGTTCGGCGAGCGGGACAAGACGCGGGGCCGCGTTCTCGCCTTCGACGCGGGAGAGTTCCTCGAGCAGTTCCCTCCCCCGGCGCGAAAGTTTCGCCGGCACCTGCACCATAAACTTGATATAGAGGCTCCCCTTGCGGCCCCCATGGGGGACCCCCTCGTCCCGAATGCGGAGCATCTTTCCGTTTTGGGTGCCCGGCGGCACCTTCACCTTGATCGTCTTGTTGTCCAGCGTGGTCACCTGAATCTCCGAGCCGAGGGCCGCCTGCGTTATCGAGATCGGCACCGCGCAGAAGAGGTCGTCATCCTGACGCTCGAAGTACTCGTGAGATGCCACGCTGACAAACACGTAGAGATTGCCGGAGGGCCCGCCGTTCGGCCCCGCGTTGCCCTGGCCCTGCACCACGAGGCGGCGGCCGTTTTCGACCCCCGCCGGTATCGTGATGATCAGGTTGCGCCGCTTCGTCTGGAAGCCGCGGCCCCCGCAGTCCTTGCAGGGGTGCTCGACGATAGAGCCCGCGCCCCGGCACGAGGGGCAGGTCGAGGCCACCGAGAAGAAGCCGGAACTGTGCCGCACCTGGCCCACGCCGCGGCAGGTGGGGCAGGTCTTACGCGCCGCCCCGCCGGCCGCGCCCGTGCCTTTGCAGGAGGGGCAGGTCTCGTTCCGGTTGTAGGCGATCTCTTTCTTTACGCCGTAGATCGACTCCTGAAAGGTGACGCTGACATTCCCCTGGATGTTGCCGCCCTGCTCCGGCCCGTCCCGCGAGGCCCGGCGCCCGCCCCCCCCGAAGAGCGACTCGAAGATGCCGCTCCCGAAGCCGCCAAAACTGCCAAAATCCCCAAAAATGTCCTCGAAGCCGCGGAAAGTCCGCGCGAAATCCTGGGGATTGGACGCGCCCATGCCCTCGACGCCGGCGAAGCCGAACTGGTCGTAGGTCTGGCGCTTCTGCTCGTCCCCGAGAATCTCGTAGGCTTCCGTCGCCTCCTTGAATTTTTCCTCCGCGGTCTTATCCCCCGGATTTTTGTCAGGATGATATTGAAGCGCCAGTTTGCGGTACGCTTTTTTTATGTCATCCATTGAGGCGTTTTTTTGCACCCCAAGCACTTCATAGTAATCCCTCTTGGCCACCTTGTGACTCCTTTCACTTTAGGATGATAATATGCTTTTTGGGGATATATGTCAAGGGGAGGGGCGCCCTCTTCACTTTTTCCCGTATATACGGTATCCTTGTAAAAATGAATACGAAACACATCCGTTGCCTTATCGGTGCGCTGCTGCTCTCTTCCTGTATGCTCTATGCGGCAGAGGAGGGGGCGGAAGTTGTCTCCGCTGAGGAACTCTCCGCGGGGGAAGCGCCCGCGCCGGTGAGTGTGTGGTCTTTCAATATACAGACCTTTGGCGCGACGAAGATGGCCCGTCCTTCGGTAAAAGAGGTGCTGGCGGACGTGCTGTCCCGCGCGGATCTCTGCGCCATACAGGAAGTCCGATCCTCGAAAAGCACGGCGCCGATGGATCAACTGATGGCGTTGCTTCCATCGGGGCGCGAGTCAGTGCTCGGCGAGCCGGAGGGCAGGTCATCCTATAAGGAACAGTACTGGCTCATCTACGACTCTGCGAAGTGGACGGTGCTGGCAAGCGCGGTCTACCCGGACCCGGGCGATCTCTTTGTGCGCGAGCCTATGGGCTTCTACCTGCGGGCGGGGGATTTCGACTGCATACTGCTGGACAATCACATTGCGCCAGACGATGCGGCTGCCGAAATCGCGGCGCTGCCCGCGGCGGCGGCGTGGTTTGCCGAACTTTGGGACGAAAGTGACATTATCATTGTTGGTGATTTTAATGCGGACGGCTCGTATTACAACGAGGATGCGTTGGCGGATGTGTTTCCGCCCGGGGACTGGCTCATTATTATTGGGAACGATGTTGATACGACTGTCGCCTCAAGTTCGAACACGTACGATCGCATCATCATAAGCGCGTCCGCTGTCGAAGATTACACGGGGGACTGCGGCGTGTTCCGTTTTGACGAGGAGGAAGGCTTTGCGGATTTGGGTATTCTTGCCAACCGAGTAAGCGATCATTACCCGATCTGGGCCCTTTTTTATGTTGATAGAGACACAGACTGACAAAGACAGCCCCGGAGTCGAGGTCCTCGGAGTCGAAATCCTCGACACGACCCTGCGGGATGGGGCGCAGGGGGAGGGGATTACGTTCTCGCTGGCGGACCGGCTCGCGCTCATAAAGACGCTTGACGACCTGGGCGTCGCGTGGATAGAGGCGGGGAACCCGGGGAGCGGCCGGGGCGAGGCGGACTTTTTTCGCGCGGCGCGGGGGGTGCCCCTGGCGCGGGCGCGGCTCTGCGCGTTCGGCGCGACCCGCAGGAAGGGCACGAGCGCCGCGGAGGACCCGCAGGTGCAGGCGCTCCTTGCGGCCGAGACCCCGGCGGTCAGCATCTTCGGCAAGGGCTGGGACCTCCATGTCACCGAGGTGCTGGGCGCGAGCCTCTCCGAAAATCTCGACATGATATCCGACACGGTCCGTTTCTGCAAGGAGCGCGGCCGTATCGTCATCTTTGACGCGGAGCATTTTTTCGACGGCTTTACCCACAACGCCGCGTACGCGCTCAGCGCGATAGGGGCCGCGGCGGCGGCCGGCGCCGACTGCATCGCGCTCTGCGACACCAATGGCGGGGCCCTCCCCGAGGGGGTGGCCGCCGCGGTGCGGGAGGCGCGGGCGGCCCTGGACGCGGGCGCCCTGCCCACTTACAAGTGGGCAGGCAGAGGCCCCGCGCTCGGCATTCACGCGCACGACGACGGGGGCCTGGCCGTGGCGAACAGCCTGGCAGCGGTGCAGGCCGGGGCCGTTCAAGTGCAGGGCACCCTCCTGGGCTTCGGCGAGCGCTGCGGCAACGCCTGCCTCGCGGCCCTTATCCCCACGCTCTGCCTGAAACTGGGGCGCCCCTGCCTCCCCTCCGGCGGCCTCGCCCGCCTCGCGCCTGCGGCCCGCGCCCTGGCCGAGATCGCGAACATCAACCTGCCCGGCAACACCCCCTACGTGGGCCGCAGCGCCTTCGCGCACAAGGCCGGTATGCACGCGGACGGCATCCTGAAGACGCGGCGCTCCTTCGAGCACATCGATCCCGCCCTGGTGGGGAACGGCCGGCGCTTCCTTATGAGCGGCGCTGCCGGGCGCTCCGGCCTGGCGGAGCGCGCGCGGAAAATCGAGCCTTCACTTACGCGGGATGACGAGATCATAAAAACCCTTGCGGAAAAATTGAAAACTCTCGAGGCCGAGGGCTGGCAGTTTGACGGTGCGGACGGCAGTTTCGAACTCCTCGTCCGCAGAGCCCTGGGCCGTTACCGCCCCTTCTTCAAGATCGCGGCCTACCGCGTCACGAGCGAGCACCCGGCCACCGGGGACCTCGCGTGTTCGCACGGCTGGGTCAAGGTGCTCGTGGACGGCCGCTACGAGGTGGCCGCCTCCGAAGGCGAAGGCCCCGTCAACGCGATGGACGCGGCGCTCCGGCGGGCCCTGTCATCGTTCTACCCGGAACTGGCGCGGGTGCGCCTCAGCGATTACAAGGTCAGGGTGATAGACGGCACCGCCGCGACCGCCGCGAAGGTCCGTGTGCTAATCCAGTCCACAGACGGCGAAACCGCCTGGACCACCGTAGGCGTCTCCGCGGACATCATCGACGCAAGCCGCATAGCGCTCGAGGACTCGATCGAGTACAAGTTGATAAGAGACCGCGCCCTGGCGGGGGAGTAGGAGGACGGCATGAAAGTCTTTTTGACAGGGGTGCCGGCGGGTGCCCTATGACCACGATTTACTTCTTTAGCGGCACCGGCAACACCCTCTGGTCGGCCAGGCAGCTTGCTGCCCAACTTGGCGCACGGATCGGCGAGCCCTGCGAACTGCGCAGCATCGGCGTCGAGGCCCGGGCCGGGCGTTACGCGGTCTCCGCTGACGCGGTCGTGTTTCTTTTCCCGGCCTACGCGTACGAGCCGCCCCCCCTGGTCACGCGCTTTATCAAAAAGTGCCGCATCGACGCCCCCTACGCGGCCGCGCTCGTCACCTTCGGCAGCAGCCCGGGCGGCTCGCTTGCCCGTGTGCAGGGCCTGCTCCGCAAGAAACGCATCCCCTCGCTCTACTTCGGCAGGGTCCCAACGGTCGAAAACTACATCGCCATCTTCGGCCCCCCCACCGAAGCGAAACTGCGGGACCGCGGCGCAATGCAGACCCGCGCCACCGAAGAGGCCGCCTGCGCAATCGCGCAGCGCAGGGTGAACAAAGTGCCGGCCTTCCGGCCCCTGTCGTTCGTGGCGTTCCTTTTTTCGGCCGCCAGACGAATTTTCTACCACTGGTATAGAGTCAGCAAAAAAACCTGCACCGGCTGCGGGATCTGCGCGAAAGTCTGTCCGGTCGGGGCCATCCGCATGCACAAGGGCCGCCCGCGCTTCAGTGCCGCCTGCGAGCACTGCCAGGGCTGCCTCAACTGGTGCCCCAACAACGCGATCAACTTCGGCCGCATAAACGCGCGCACCCCGCGCTACCACCACCCCGGGGTAAGTTTGAAAGAGATGCTCGACGCGGCAGGAACTTAATTTTTTGAACGGCTCGAGACGACTGCCGTAACAATCGAGACAATGAAGGGCAGCCCTGCCGCCGCAAGGAGGCCCAGCGCGAGGGGTATTTCGCGGCAAAAGAACGCCCACCAGCAGGTCGCCGCGGCGAACGGCAGGGCAAGGCTCAGTATACCCGCGGGGATTATCAGGAGCAGCCGCCTCGACGGCACGGTAAGGTCCACGATGAAAGGGATGCCGGCCGCAACCGCGCTCCACAGAAAGGGCGTAATTACCAGAGCGAGCATGTCGTTGGCATCGTTCCAGAAAAAGCCCTGCGCGGCCGCGATGGGGCAGACGGCCAGAGTTACAAAAGAACTGAAGTCGACGCCGCGAAAAAAACCGCAGAGCCTGCAAACCGCATAGACCAGTATGGGAACGAGTACCGGAATTGCCATGCCGTCCACTGCCGCGCTTAGCCACCGGGACAAGCCGAATTCGCCCGCCGGAAGCAGCCCGCCCGTCAAAAAACGGAATGCCGCGATTGCGTAGCCGAGCAGGAAGGCCCGGATGCTGCCCCTCGCGTCCTCCTGCCGCGCCGCCCGCCTGAAAAGAAAGCAGAGCGGCAGCCAAAGAATGCAAAAAATCCGCATAAAGAAAGTGTAACGAAAACAAAGAAAAAAGGCAAGCCCCGCAGTAGGCATCCCAGCCGGGTTTTTCCTTCGTATATGGGGAAAATGATTGGCAGGGTAGGGGCGAATAGTTATTCACCCCTACCTACCCCCTACAGCGTGAAGAGCAGCTCCTCGTAGCCCGGGAGGGGCCAGGCCTCTTTCGAGACGAGTTTTTCGAGGGCGTCGGCGCGGACGCGGATAGCCTCCATTGCGGGGCGCACCTTTTCCAGATAGGCCTTCGCCTGACCGTAGGCCTCCTCGACGGCCTGCGCCTCGGCGAGCGCGGCTTCCAGTTTGCCCGTCTCGTCGTAGAGTTCGGCCGCGAGGTCCGCGATGCGCTTCGCCCGCTTTTCCTGCGGCGCGCTCGTCGCGTGGATCGCGGCAAGCACCGAGGCCTCCCGCGCAAGGTCGGCCGCGTAGGTGCTCACCGCCGGGAAGATGTAGCGCCGCGCGAGGTCCAGGGTGACCCCTGCCTCGATGTTGATCTGCTTGGAGTATTTCTCCAGGTAGATGTGATAGCGGCTTTCCATCTCCTCCTTGCTGAGCACTTTGTGCGCCTCGAAGAGCGCGATGGTTTCGCTGCGGACCAGCACCTGCAGCGCGTCCACCGCGTGCTTCACATTGGGAAGCCCGCGGCGCTCGGCCTCGCGCTCCCACTCGTCAGTGTAGCCGTTCCCGTTGAACACAACGCGGCGATGCTTCGCGTACGATTCCTTTATGATGTTCTGCACGGCCTCGTGCTTGCTGCCCGCCTTTTCCAGTTTGTCCGCGAACTCGGAGAGCACCTGCGCCACCGCCACGTTGAGGTACGTGTTCGGCGTGGCGATCGACTGGGAGGAGCCGACCATGCGGAACTCGAACTTGTTGCCGGTAAAGGCGAAGGGGCTCGTGCGGTTCCGGTCAGACACGTCTTTGGGGAGACTCGGCAGACTCGTCACCCCCAGTTTGATTTTCTCGCTTGAGTCCGTGTGGCCGGCCGCCTTGCCCTCGGCGATGTTTTCGAAGATCTCGGTGAGGGGACCGCCGAAGAACACGGACACGATGGCCGGCGGCGCCTCGTTGGCCCCCAGCCGGTGATCGTTGCCGCTCGTCGCGACCGAGGCGCGGATCAGCAGCGCGTAGCGGTCGACCGCCTCGACCACCGCGGCGGCGAAGAGCAGGAAGCGCGCGTTGGACTCCGGGTTCTCGCCCGGCTCGAAGAGGTTGACCCCGTCATCCGTGGCCATGGACCAGTTGTTGTGCTTGCCCGAGCCGTTCACGCCGGCGAAGGGCTTTTCGTGCAGCAGCCCCTCCAGCCCGTGGCGGCGCGCCACATTGCGGATCGTCTCCATGACGAACTGGTTGCCGTCCACCGCCGCGCTCGAGTTCTGGTAGATCGGCGCGATTTCAAACTGGTTCGGCGCGACCTCGTTGTGCTGGGTCTTCGCCGGAATGCCCACCTTCCACAACTCGGTGTTCAGGTCACGCATAAACGCGGCGACCTTGTCCTTTATGGCCCCGAAGTAGTGATCCTCCATCTCCTGCCCCTTCGCGGGGAGCGCGCCGAACACCGTGCGCCCCGTGAGGATAAGGTCGGGGCGCTTGTCGTACAGCGCCTTGCTGATAAGGAAGTACTCCTGCTCCGGGCCCACGGTCGTAAAGACACGCTTCGTCGTCGTGTTCCCCAGCGCGCGCAGCACCCGCACCGCCTGCTTCGAGAGCGCGTCGATCGATTTGAGCAGGGGCACCTTTTTGTCAAGCGCCTGGCCGTAGTACGAAATGAACGCGGTCGGAATGCAGAGCGTGGTACCGGTCGGGTCCGTTTTCAGGAAGGCCGGGCTTGTGACATCCCAGGCCGTGTAGCCGCGGGCCTCGAAGGTCGCGCGCAGCCCGCCGGAGGGGAAACTGGACGCGTCAGGCTCGCCCTTGATCAACTCCTTGCCCGAAAACTCCATCAGCACCTTACCGTCGCCGGTCGGCGCGATGAACGAATCGTGCTTTTCGGCCGTAAGGCCGGTGAGCGGCTGGAAAAGGTGCGTGTAATGGGACGCGCCCTTCGCCACCGCCCACTCCCTCATCGAGGCGGCAACCACCTCGGCCACTTCCAGGGTCAGTTCTTTTTCGCCATTCTGAACCGCCACAATCTCCTTGTAGATGTTCTTCGGCAGTCTCTCCCGCATAACCGCGTTCGAGAAACAGTTCGACCCATACAACTCCGCCACAGGCGTTTCGGTAAAATCCACCGCCCCGCGGCGTCCTTCACATGGACAACTCATCGTTTGGTTCCTCCAAAATAAAAATGATAGTAAAAATGAATCCAGCAAGAAGTGTGCCAAGCCAAATTAAAGGGATAAAACGCCCCAATTTCCTACATGAAAGTAACTTTTTCCATGCAATTCTTACACAAAGGTAATTTTTGAAAAGTGGTTACATTTAGGTAACTTTCTTCGGGCTCTTTTCTTTAATCAAGCCAGTTTTTTCCAAACTTTGCCTCCGCCAGTGATAAATCGTAGCCGCTGTTCCTCAGGATACTCCACGCCTATCTGGTCCCGCATGAGTTTTGCGGTATAGGGCGGCAAGGGGATTTTTGCCTTACGGAGCGCTGCCGCCTCCTCATGCTTTCCCGCTTTTTTTAGAGCGAGCATCTGCAAGCAGATCTGCAACCCTTCGTGTATCTGTTCTCTTGTTTGCGCCATAAAAACCTCCATACGTCGTCTACTCTATCATATCGCGGGGAAACAAGCAAGGCCCGCCCTCACTCCACCCAGGCCCGCACCTGACGGGCGATTTCCGCTTTTACCGCGGCGAGGCCGGCATCTTCCATTTCGGCGTTCATGGCGCGGAGGGCCGCGGACGGGTCGTCGTATGCGCCGCAGAGGAGCGCGTAGTGGTACTTCTCCCAGATCACGCGGATCTTCGCGACCTCCAGCGTTACGGGGCGCTCGTCGAAGATGAAGCCCGCCAGAGGGGTGCGGGTAAACGAGTCGGGCGCTGCCTGGAACGCCAGCAGGTCCTGTATATCCTGGGGGAGGCCCTCCGGGATGCGGACGAAGCGGGGGTTCCAGGTCAGTTGGAAGCCGGGGAAGCGGTAGTCCTGCTGGTCCGGCAGCCCGAGCGCGAAGAGGTCGTTGTTTTCTTTTGACGCAAAGACCCAGTCGAGGAACTGGAAGACCTTTTCGGTTTTTGCGGAGCGCCGGGGCACACACAGATAGTTCCATGCGCGGAAGGACAGCGCGACCACGCCCTTCCGTCGATTGCGGATATCTTCGTTGTAGGGCCAGAAGCCCAGTTCCGCGCCGGGCACCGCTTCTTCGAGCCGCTGCCGTTCCGCCTCAAACTCGCTTATCGTGCCCTCCTCGGACGCGGCGTAGCCGCCCAGAAACAGGGGCTTCGCGGTTTCACGGAGCACCGTGTCGGGTTCCGTGTAGGCGCTCCACCGGGACGCCTCGAAAAAGTAGCGATTGAACCCCGCGAAGGTGCGGCGGGGCGGCATATATGCCGCGTATGACGCGAGCGGGTCCCCGTACGCGGAGACGCCGGTCACCTGCTTCCCGTCCGGGGAAAGCCCCACATACAGCAGTTCCCGGCCGCCTCCGATAATGCCTTCGATTTCGTAGAGGCGGTCCCGCGCCATTTCGCGGGGGGAGTCGAACATATGGTAAAAGCCCCGCGTGTTGCCGATGGCCAGGGGAATGACGCCGGCCTCGTGGGAATGCACCGCGTCGAAAAACGCGCGCAGGTCGGCGTACGTTTCGATGGCGATGCCGTACTTGCGCGCCAGGTCTTTGCGGTAAAACACCCCCGGTATGTCGTAGGGCACATCCATAATTGGGATGCCGTAGAGCCCGCCGTAAAAGCGGTTCGCGTCGAGGAAGTCCCGGGGAAAGGCTGCCCGCAGCCCTTCAAGGCCGGGGCTTTCAAAAGACGCGCTCAATTCCTTGTAGGCGTCCTTTTGCATAAGAGGGGCAAGATGCATCCACGGCGCGTCGAAGACGAGATCGGCCTCGGCGCCAGAGTCGAGGATAAGCGGCATCTGGTTCCGGTAATCCTCGACGGACATGATGTGGAGACGCAGGCCGATGTTCAGCGTCTCCTTCGTGCGCGCTTCAAACGCGGCAAGCACCGGCTCGATGTTCCGAAAAGAGTCGCCGGTCGAAAAGAGGTACATATTGATGACTGTACCCTCCCCCCCCGGTACGGGGTTTTTTTCCCCGCGGGCGCAGTCTGCCAGCGCCAGGGCCAAAAAAAACACCGTCATTGCGCAGCGCATATATCATCCTCCTTTTTGTTTTCTGAATGCTTCGACCGTTGTTCCGGTTTGCTGTTTGAAGATGACAAAGAAATGCTTAATGTTGACGAAGCCTGCCTGCGCCGCAATATCGTGCGCCCGCAGTTTCGTTTCCCGGAGCAGTTGTTTTACGCGCTCCAGGCGCGTATCAAGAATATATTTTGAAATCGACACCCCCTTTTCCGCTTTGAAGAGGGTACGCAGGTAATTGGGTGATATCCCAATCTTGTCCGCCAGTAGTTCCACCGAGAGCCCCGGATCCGCAAAATGGGCGTCGATATGCGATGCCGTAAAGCGTACCCACTCCGTTTTTTTCGTCTCGGTGTCCGCATGGAGGCGCGCCTTTTTCCCGGTGAAGCGCTCGATTTCCGCCTCGAGGGTCCGCACGTGCTCTGTGAGCGCGCGGTAGTCCTCTTCCAGTTCGTCGTACACCTTTGTGGAAAGGCCCAGTTCCCGCCGCGGCTTTGCCGCGAGTACCGTTTGGCTGAGCCGGTAGAGCGGCGTGTACACGCGCCGCGTAACGAAGAACGAAACCGCGAGGCTTGAGAGCATGAACACGACCGTGAGCGTGGACATTAGCGCCTGCATACGGTTGAACTGCGCGAGGAGCGCGCGCTTGTCCCCAATGCCGATAAAGGCCCACCCGAGGGATGGAGATTTTTTGAACGAGACGAGGTGCTCGGCGCGGCCCTCGCGCCGTGAAAAAGCGCCGCTCTGAGCGCGTGAATCGAGCACCGCGCGGTAGATGCCCTCGCCCGACAGGTCCCGGTTGACGAGCGCCGCGTTCGCGCTGCTTATCACGATGCCGTTCCGGTCAATGATAAGCGTTTCCTGGCCTTCGTCAAAAATGGGACTTTCCACAAACTGCTGGAGCCGCGCCTGATCGATGTTGAGGATAAGCGCGGGCGTCGAGGCCCCCCGCGAGAGGCCGTAAAACACGCTGATCCAGTTTTCGTCAACGGTGAAGACGTCATACTGAACGGCAAAGCGCGCATGGCGCGGCGTGAACACGGGCTTCGGAGCGGCGCTTTCTACCATGCCGAGCGCCGCCGTGTCAAACATCGCCTCCCGTGTCACCATGCCGGACGCGCCGCTCCCGCTGAAAAAGTAAAAGAAGACATCCCGCGCCGGATTGTACACATAGAGCGAGCGGATAAGATCGCTGCTCTTGACGATATCCCGCATACGCGCGTAGAGCGCCGCATAGTCCGCGCCCGAAAAATCCCCGCCGTACATAAACGGCAGCAGCACCTCGTCCCGTGAGTAAATCTGATAGAGTCTGCTGTAGAGGGGCTCGATAAGAATTTCCGCGATGCTGTAGGACTGCTCGATAAACTTGCGCGACTTCTCCTCGGTCTCCCGTATGTAGCGCGCCTTTATCACGCTCATGATCACTCCGCTCAGCAGGAACATCAAAAACGCGCCCGAGAGGAAAAATAGGAGGAGTGTGCGCAGCACGAGCGAGAAGCCGGAGCCCTTAAAAAGATGCCGTCTCATATACATATAGTATACCCCCAAAACCGCTTAAAGTCAAAACATTTCGAGACTGTTGACTCGTTTTTGACATACACCGGAATGCGGTCGAGGGGCGCTGTGACAAAAAATGACCGGCCCCCTTCGACGGGTGCGCCCGTCCAGAAATCGCGCCACTCACCTTGCGGCAGGTAGACCTCACGGCCGGCCTCCCCCGCGAAGACCGGCGCGGCAAGCAGATCCGGCCCGAAGAGGTACTCGTCGTCAATGGCGCGGGCGCGCTCGTCCTCCTGGTAGTCAAGCGCGAGGGCCCGCATCGGCGGAACTCCCTCGTCGTGATAGCGCTGAAACGCCGCGCTGAGGTAGGGCACGAGCGCGGCCCGCAGTTCCAGATACTGCCGCGTAATGCGGGTGACGGTGTCACTGTCTGCCATGCGGATTCCCGCGAGGTTGTCCGCCGTGTCAGTCTGGAACCAGGGCGGGTTGGGGATGCGCCAGCAGTTGAGGAGCGTGAGCGGCGAAAACACCGCGGTCTGCAGCCGGCGGATAAAGTCCTCGCTCGAAACGCAGGAGCGCACCTCCGGCGCCCAGAGCAGGCCGCAAAAGCCCGCGTTCACCAGCGCGCGCACGAACTGCCGGTGCTCGTAGAGGTCGCTGTAGAGGGCGAAGGGTGAAGGGGATGCGAGCGCCCAGGAGGAGCGCGCCAGCCCAAAAGTGCGCGCCCCCCGCGCGGCGAACGCGGCCTCTATGGTCTTCTGGTAGAGCAGCCCGAACGCGCTGTGCATCTGCTCGCCATCCAGCCCCGAGGGAAAGGACGCGCAGTCCGGGAAAGACCAGTTGGAGGGATTGAAGTCGGAACTGTCACACTCGTCCAGTTTGAAACCCGCAACCCCCGCGTCCACAAACGCGCGCGCATGGTATGCAGCAAAGCGCTCACGCGCGGCGCTGTCCGCCAGGTCAGGCACGAGCCCGCCCCACACTTCGTAGTTGCCGGAATGCTTTTCGAGCGTTTCGTAGAGGGGCGACGAGGGATGGACAAACGCGTGTTCCCACAGGTTGACTGCATAGCCCTGAGCCTTGAGCCGCTCTACCAGTTCATCCGGCCGGGGGAAGAGCGCCGCGTCCCAGGTGAAACTGCACGAGTAGCGGTGACTATGCCAGCCTGGCTCCAAGCCAATCACATCGAAGGGCATCTTGTCACGGCGGAACTGTTCGGCAAGGCGCAGCACCGCCTCCTGATCCGCGCCCCCGTACATACGGTACCAGGCGCCGAGGGCCCAGCGCGGCGGGAGACAGCCCCCGCCTGAAAAGCGGTTGTAGCGCGAGACCGCGTCCAGGAGGCGCGGCCCCTCGAAGAAGTAGAGGTCGACTCCCGCGCAGTGCGGTATCTCGATGATCACGCTCCGCTTGTTGCGGGCGCGCTTCAGCGCGTAGAGCGCCTCTTCGGAAAACTCTTTTCGTTCCTGTTCCGGTTCCGCGGTTTCTTTTGACGAGCCTCTTTCGCCGTTCGTACCGAGATAGAAGGTGGCGCAGCGGAAGGTGTCGACGAAGAGCCCGTAGCCCGCGGTAGAGACGTAAAACGGTACCGGCGCGTGGGTCTCGCCGGTGTCGCAGACGGGGTCACTGTTCACTTTCAGAAAGCGGCGCCGGCCCGCGTGGTTGAGCGAGTGAAACTGCAGGCCGAAGCCGTAGATGTCCTCGTCATTGCGCATAGGGAGTTCGACGACAAAGCCGCGCGCGGCCGCGCGGCTTTGCACCTCGCGCCTGCTGAACGGCAGGGACGCGGCCCCCTCATTAAACGGCGCCGCCTCCCCCGCGCCGAAGAGCCGCACCGGCGCCGCATTCTCCGGCGTCCCCAGCCGGAGGCGGTAGACTTTTTGGTCACTCATACGGGTGCTCCTTATTAAAAATTTTTCAACCACGAACCTCACGAACCACACGAACAATAACTACAGCCTTCGATGATGGAAAGCGGGCGCTCGTCGGGGAGGAGGGTGCGGAACTGGAGGTGTTCCATCCTGAGCCCCCGCACGTTCCGAATGTCCATGCATGCGGCGCGGCTCCAGTCGGGCCAGTAGTTCTCCGCGAGACGGCCCTCGTGGGGGAGCCGCGCGTCAAGCACCTGCGGATACGCCTGCGGTATCTCCGCGGCTTTCACGCCGCCCAGCGCGGTGTAACTGAGATCGCGGAGCGTGAGTTGGGTGATGGGATACTCCGCCGGCGCGTCCACGCGAATGCCCGCGAAGCGGGGGCTGCCCATGATGTCGCGGTTGAAACGCAGGTGCGTCTTTGCCATCTCCTCCGCGTCGTCAACGGCGCTCAGGCCGGACACCCGCACCCGCTCTATGCGGCCCACAGGCGGCAGTTCGCGCAGCCCCCGAGACGAACCTATGCGCTCGAGGCGGTTGTTCAGCAGGATGAAGAGGGGCCGGCGGGTGTTCCGCATCACCAGATTGCTGAAACTTAGGCCGCTGATGGAGCCCCCCTCGCTGCACTCGATTTTGATCCCCTCCCGCCGCACGTCATGGAAACTGCAGTTCGTCACCACCACATCCCGGATATCCCCTATCGACTTGAGCCCGATGCGGAGTCCCGCGCACACCGAGGTGAACACGCAGTCGCTTATGTGCACGTTTTGCATGGGGTGCTCTTTGCTGCCGGCCTGGAGGCAGAGGTTGTCGTCCGTGCCGTTCATGCGGCAGCGGGACACGAAGACGTCCCGGCACCCGTCGAAGTCCAGGCAGTCACCGTTGTAGTGGAGCGAGTTGCGGATGTCGAGGTCGAGCGCGTGAATGTCCTCGCTGTCCAGAAAGGCCGTGGTCCAGCCGGGCGAGTCGTAGAGGCGGAGCGCTTCCACGCGCACCCCGCGGCAGCGGAGAAAGCGGGCAAGCATGGGACGGGGCGTGTCGGCCGCCCGCGGAAAGGCCGCGCCGTTCCCGTCGATAAGCCCCCGTCCCGTAAGCGCGATGTTCCGGGCGTCCTCGGCGTAGAGGAAGCAGCGGTCCATGCAGGTCTCGTTCGCGTAGCGGTTGTAGTGCGTGTCCGCCGCGTAGTCGGCCAGGTCGGGCGAGGCCGCAAGCACGGCGGAGGCCTCCACCCGCAGTTCCACGCCGGTTCTGAGGCGCAGAGTCCCGCAGAGAAAGCGCCCCCCCTCCAGCAGCACCGTCCCCCCGCCCGCACCCGCGCAGGCGTCGATGGCCCTTTGCAGCGCCGCCGTATCCTTCGCCGCCCCATCCCCCTTCGCGCCGTAGTCTTTTACATTGAGCATATTTTTCCTTTACGATTAAAGGATACCCCCGTTTTTGCCCGCGGTCAACTCCCAATTTTTTACAAAATGGGAAAGTGTTAAAAATCGAACCATGCCATGTCCTTGACTTCCCCCGCGGCTTTGCGGCATACTCTTCCTATGGAACGGCGCTTTAACTACACCGGCCTCTGTGTGCCGGAACAGCACTATATGGTCGACATATCAGCCAAGATTGCCCAGATAAGGGCGATGGTCGACCAGGGACTCTACTTCACGATCAATCGGGCGCGGCAGTACGGCAAGACCACGACCCTCTTCGCGCTCTGGAAGGCTCTGTCCACAGACTACCTCTGCATCGACATCAGTTTCGAGGGCGTGGGGGATGTGGTCTTCGAGGACGAGTCGAAATTCTGCCAAATGTTCCTGTCTGAAATCCAACGCCGCCTGAAGCGATCTCAACTGGTGGACGACAAGGACTACATCGCGAGTTGGGTAGACCCATCCGTCGTGAAGTTTGATGCCCTTCGGGATCATCTCGACAAAGTTTGCGCGGGCCGCAGGATAGTCCTGATGATCGACGAGGTGGACGCGTCCACCAATTACCGCGTCTACATCCGCTTCCTCGCCATGCTGCGGGACAAGTACCTTGT
>JAISTO010000043.1 GCA_031272575.1 Treponema sp.
TAAGTAAGTAAACGCGAATGAACGCTAATGTACACGAATGTACGCGAATATTACTCTTATAAAATTCGCGTTCATTAGCATAATTCGCGGTTAAATTCTTAAAATCCTGTTTCTTCAGAGTGGGCTAAAGATATGGGACAAGTTTAGGCACAGGGGCGGAGCAACGCTCGGCACAGGGGCGGAGCAACGCTCGGCACAGGGGCGGGGCAGCGCCCGGCACAGGGGCGGGGCAGCGCCCGGCACGGAGAGGGGGGGCGCTCGTCATTCCGCGGTTTAACCGCGGAATCTCCGCGCTCAAGGCGCGAAGTGACGTGCCCGCCCCCCCCGAAAGCGGTTAACCCTTGTTGATCTGGATCATCCGCTTCTGCGCCTCGGCCCGCTTCTGGATCTCGAGCGTCAGGATGCCGTCTTTGAAGGACGCGTGCACCGTTTCCGGGTTCGCGTTCTCCGGCAGTTTGAACGAGCGGCTGAACGAAGAGGTCCGCCGCTCCCGCAAAATGTAGGCGCCGTCCTTCTTGTCGCCCGCGCCGGAGTCGGAGGCGGTCTCCTCCTCCTGCTTGCTCTCGATCGTCAGGCTGCCGCCGTCCACATGCACCTCGATGTGCTTCTCGTCATGGCCGGGAAGGTCCATCTCGAGCACGTAAGACTTTTCGGTTTCCCGCACATCCACCGGCGGCAGACGGTGCAGGAAGCGCCCCGAAGGGCTCAAGGGGCTGTCCCCGAAGAACGACTCGAAGTAGCGGTCAAAATCGCTCAACGCGTTTTCAATCGTGTTGGGGCGATACATTGCAAGTGTTTTCATTTTACACTCCTTATAGTTTGATGTTTGACGGCCCCGCGGCGTTCACCGCTGTTCCGTCAACACAACTATAATAGCAAAAACCGTGCCAAGCGCGAAAATGCCGCCAAAACACGCCAAAAAGGTCTTTTTTGCTAAAAATCTCTATTCAGTTAAGGGTGATGGAACTACCCTTGCCCGAAAAAATGGCGCTTCCCGCGCCAGAGCGGGGGCACCCCCCCTCAAATCTGTAGCATTTTATCCCATCTGTGTCATTTTGACTTTTCCACCGGGGCATTTTGAAACGGATAGGGGGACGCACCCGGCTGCCAGGCCGTTTTGCGGCCCTCCAGCAGCCCCTGCTGACGGAAACTGAAGAAGCCGCTTTCAGAAAATATCACGTGATCGAGAAACGATATGCCGAGTATCTCCGCGGCAGAGCACAACTGGCGGGTAATATCGTGATCCTCGGACGAAGGGCTCATCGAGCCCGAGGGGTGGTTGTGCGCCACGATCACCGCGCTCGCCCGGTCAGAGAGCGGGTCCGCAAAGACCTCGCGCGGGTGCACGATGGTCTTGTTTACCAGGCCTATCGTTACGATGCGTACCGCGATCGACTCGTGCGCGCCGTTCATCGAGATGCAGATAAAGCGCTCCTGCCGGCGATCCGCGTAGTGCCGCACGAGGTCGTACACGTCCCCGGGGGTCTTTATCCGCGAGCCGCCCCGCCACTTCCGCCGCCCGAACTCGAGCATGGCGGCAACCGCGCAGGCCTTTGACTCGCCGAGGCCGCCGATCCGAGAGAGTTCTTTTACAGAAGGAATCGCGCTCCCCCTGTCGAGCATTTCGATCAGATCCCGCGCGACGAGCGCTACATTGCGGCCCTTCACTCCCGAATTCAGCAGCACCATCAGGAGTTCCTGATCAGAGAGGGACTCCGGGCCGCCGGCAATAAGCCGCTCACGCGGCCTTTCCTCCTGCGGCATAGCGCGCGGGTTTTCAATTTGATATTCAAGAAACTCATCGTCATCTTCATCAAGAATGAAGCGCGCGAATTCCTCTTCGTCGATAAAATCTTTCACACCCTGTATACGTATTCCGTATACGTTTTGATTGCACTTTCGTGAAAAAAGTTTAGCCGGCGCGCGTTTCCTGTCCGAGTTGTCTTATCGGCTCCCCTCCAACAGCCGCGCCACCTCCGCGCCGGCGAGCGCCGGGTCAGCGCGGCCGCCGGACGCGGCGAGCACCTTGCCCACCAGGTAGGCCCGCAGGGACTTTGCGCGCTTCTGCGCGGCCTGCGCCTCCGAGCCCGCGCCGGCGGCGCTCGCGGCAAGGGCGCGCGCCTCGTCGAAGACGGCCTTTTCCGCCTCGTAGACCCCCGCGGCAGTGCGGGCTATGGCCGCCGGGTCTTTGAGGATGCTCCAGCCCCGCTCGCGGATGATGCGCTCCGGGTCGCCCTTTCCCAGCAGGGCCTCTTCCAGGGCCTGCCGCGCGTTCTTGCCGGACACTTCCCCCCGCGCGAGGAGCCCGGCCAGAGCGGCCAGGCGCTCCGCCGGGAGCCGCGCGCCGGTGAGCGCATCCAGGGGGATGCCCTCGCGGTGCATGATATGCCTGCAGTCGAGGAGGAGCCAGTTCGCAATGCGCGCGGCCGCTTCCCCGCGGTCCAGGCCGGACGCGCGGGCCGCCTCGACCGCGGCCTCGAAGTAGTCGGCCAGGGCCTTTTCCTCGCAGATAAGGTCCGCGTGCTCGGCCGAGAGGCCGTAGTCGGCCTCGAGGCGCTTCTGCCGCGCGACCGGCTCCTCCACGAGCGCGGCCTCCACCGAGGCGCGGAAGGCCGCGTCCGGGCAGAAGACCGGCAGGTCCGGCTCCGGGAAGTAGCGGTAGTCCTGCGCGTTCTCTTTCTGGCGCATAGGCTCGGTCTGATCGCGGTTCTCGTTCCAGAGCCGCGTCTCCTGCACGAGGGTCTTGCCCGCGTCCAGCGCCTCGGCCTGGCGCCCGATCTCGTAGTTGAGCCCAAGCCGCACAAAGCGGCTCGAGTTGAGGTTTTTGATTTCCACCTTTTTGCCGAGGCCCTTTCCAGGCAGGTTGATGGACACGTTGGCGTCGGCCCGCAGGCTCCCTTCCTCCATGTTGCCGTCGCAGACCCCCAGGTACTGCACGAGCCTGCGCAGTTGCTGAATGAAGACCTCCGCCTCCTCGCCCGTTTCCATGTCCGGCTCCGTCACAATCTCCAAAAGTGACACCCCGGCCCGGTTGTAATCGAGCAGCGAGGCCGCGCCCGTGTGGATCATCTTGCCCGCGTCCTCTTCGAGGTGGCACTCTTTTATCCTGACCCGCTTTTTGAACGCCGAGCCGCCGCGGTTCTTCCCCTCGATGTCGACCCAGCCCTGCTGCCCCAGCGGGGACGCGAACTGCGAAATCTGATAGTTCTTCGGCATATCAGGGTAGAAATACTGCTTGCGCTCGAACCACGTTTTTTCGGGTATCGAACAATGCAGCGCCCGCGCCACCGTGCAGCCCATGCGCATAGCCTCGATATTCAAACTGGGCAGCACCCCCGGGTACCCCATGCAGACCGGACAGACATTCGTATTCGGCTCCTCGCCGAACGCCTGCTTGCACCCGCAGAACACCTTCGTCTTTGTCAAAAGATGAATGTGCACCTCGAGCCCAATAAACGACTGATACATACTCGCTCCTGCGCTTACTATAGCGCATCGCGGGGAAGGGTGACAAGGGGGGGGGAATAAGGGGGGGGGGGGGCCCCCCCCCGGGGGCGCGCGGGGGGGGGGGGCCCCCCCCCGCGGGGGGGGGGGGGTGTCGGCCCACCCCCCGCGC
>JAISTO010000045.1 GCA_031272575.1 Treponema sp.
CCCCCCCCCCCCCCCCCCCCCCCCCCCCCCCCCCCCCCCCCCCCCCCCCCCCACTGCTTCAGCACCCGCGACCTGGCGCTGATCGAAAAAGTGCCCGCGCTTGCCGAAGCAGGAGTCAATTCATTTAAGATTGAAGGAAGGATGAAAAGCGCGGAGTACGTGGGCACGGTGGTCTCCGCGTATCGCCGCGTGCTCGACAGCCTGGGGGGGGGGCCGGAGGTAGAGGAGCGGGCCCTGCGGGAAGCGCGGGACATTCTGCAAAACGATTTCGCGCGGCGGAAGACGCTCTTTCATTTTGACGGAGTCCGCGCGGACGGCTGGCTCAACGCGGAGAGCGCGGGCGGCACCGGCATTCCGCTGGGGCGGGTGCTGCGCGTCAAGGCCGGCAGGGGGTTCACGGACGCGCGGGACATAACGGTGGCGGTGGGGGATTCGATCCGCGTCCACAAGGGTGATGATTCGAGCCGCGCCGTGCACAAGGTCACCTTTGTCCAGACCGATGACGCGGGCCTCTGGCTCTCGCTGCCTGAGGGCTTCGGCCTGGGAGATACGGTCTACCTTATTCAGACCAAGGCGATGACCAGACGCTACGCGCCGGTAATTGCCAAACATCTCGAAGGGCATCGCGCGCCCGGGCATGAAAAAGCGCCGCCCCCTCCCCCGCTTGTCAAAATCAAAAAAGACAAGGATGATGAAATACCTCCCGGGCTCGTGGCGCTCGTGCGGCGCCCGGAGGACCTCTATGTGCTGCAGTCAGCGCGGCCGGAAAAAGCGGCGCTGCGCTACCGGAGCGCGTTTGTCCCGCTTCTCCTCGCGCGCGGCAAAAGCCCCCTCCCCTTCGCCCCGCGCGACCTCGTCATCGCGCTCGACCCCTTTTTCCCCCAGGCATCTGACGAGGACCTTGCAAAAAACATCCCCCTCCTGCTGGAGAAGGGCTATCATTTTTTCATCCTGAACAACCCCGGGCAGTTTTCCTTTTTTCGCGGCACGGATGCGGTCCTTATTGCCGGCCCCTGGCTCTACACCTTCAACGGCTATGCGGCCGCTTTTTTTGCCGGCCTGGGGGCGCGGTACTTCATTCCGCCGCTGGAAGACAACCGGCAGAACCTCGAGAAAACCTTTCAGCGCGAAGGGGGCGCGCGGGCCCTCGCGCTTGTCACCCTCTTTTCCTCCCCCCCCCTCTTTCGGATTCGCGCTGACCTGGCAGCCTGCAGCACTTTGAATAATTCGGTGAAAAATTCGCGTGATTTCACGCTTTTCGAGGCTGCCGCGGACAAAGTCCGCCGCGGACTTTGTCCGCTGGGAGTTTGCAGGGAAGAAAATTGCGCAAAAACGCAATTTTCTTTATCGAATAGCGCAAAGCGCTGCAAACTCCTGGAGGGGGGGTACCCGTTTAAAGTGTTTGCCGACAGCCGCGGCGAGCAGTTTCGACTCGACTCAGGGGGGGGGGAGGGTACGCTCGTATACCCGGAAAAGCCCTTCTCGATTGTCGACAAGGCGCGTTTCCTGCGCGAGGCCGGTTTCAACAAGTTCCTGCTCGACCTCTCCGCGGCCCCCCTGAAAAAGCACGACTACCGCGCGATAACGCTGGCGCTCCAAAAAGGCGCCCCCCTTCCCAACACCGGCAGGTTCAACTGGAAAGAGGGCTTTTTCGCGCAAAAGGACTAAAACTTCACCGTCGCGGTAAGGTTGAAATGGAGGCCGCTGAGCCAGTCGAGGGGGGACACGATGCCGATGTCGCCCCAGATGCCGCTGCTTGCGGTGGACACTTCGTAGGTCTCCGCGTCAACGGTGATAATCTGGTCGAGCAGGGTCGAGATGTCCGCCGCAATGGCGATGTGGGGAGTCGGCTCCCACTTCGTCCCCACCTTGAGCAGGCTGGGACTGCCTCTGCCGCTGTCGAGGGTTATGCCGTCGATCGCCCAGCCGTTGTAGGTGTCTTTGTTGGCGTCGTCGCCCGCGGCTTTGGAGGTGGTGTAGAAGTCGAGCAGGTTGAGGGTAAGGCCGGTGTAGAACGAGAAGTTCCTGAAGGGGCCGGCCTCCGCAAGCAGTTCCACCGAGGGGAGCAATTCGAAGCCGAAGATTGAGCCGGTATCAATAGCGGTTGAGCCAACCGACGACTTTCCTGAAAGTCCCCAGAAGGCGAGGTACGCGTTCGGCTTTATGCTGAGGTTGAATTTCTCCGTCCCCACATCGATAGTGTAGTTCGCGTTCACTTCTATTGCCCATGATCGTCTGCCTGATTCCTCCGCATCGGAATCAAAATCATTTTTGACGGTGTGCGGGAAACCAAAAGTAAGCCGGAGCTCGCTGCCGAGGGCCTGGAGGCCGCCCGCTTTGGTGTCCGCCGGCACCAGTTCCCCCCGGAGGCTGAAGGCGCCGCCTTCACTTTCAGTGATGCATTTGCCGTCCCTGACAGCCGTTTTTGTAACCGCCGGCCAGAGTACGCCGGCGCTCACATTGATCGGGACGCCGCCCAGCGTGTTCCCCCAGGTAAGGGTCGTGGTTGCCGGCGCGGTAATGATCTTCGTAAAATCGCCGTCATATTTTTGGGTGGAAAAGGCGTCCCCATAAGTGATGAAGTCGAGGCGCAGACCGCCGATAGGCCCTCCCCAGAGCAGGGCGAATTTGTTTAGCCCCGTGTTGTCGTTGCGGCCAGGTACCGGCTCTGTGTAGATGTCCTTCTCGCCTTCTGCGCCGCCGTTCGTGGTCTCGCCGCTGGCGTTCACAATGTCACCGGAGTAGTAGAGGCCGAAGTACTGGCCGCCCAGTTTGAACGCCGTGCCGAGGCTGAGCGCGCCGCTGTAAGTGCCGGTCTGACTCCCCCCCAGGAACAGGAAGACCTTTTCGAACTCGAGGTCTTTGTAGCCGTTCACATCGATGAATGATGTGTCGATGCCAATGTCCTCGGAGTCCAGGTCGTCAGTCGCAAGAAGCGGTCGTAACTGAGCGCTGTTGACGCTGCTGAGTGCCGTGGGACGGTACTGCCCCTGTGCCGTTACCGCCGCCGGTACCGCGAGTGCCAGTACCAGCGCCCCCAAAAGAAACCGTGTGTTTTTCATAATGAAAAACCTCCCTGGGCGTCCTCCCGCCGAAACTCCGCCGGCAGCGCGCCGCCCGTTTTTTGTTCCCCACCCCTACGGGCAGGTGGAACCCATTTGATAGGGAGTAGGAAGTAGGGAGTAGGGAGTGGCTTGCGCTTGACTTGTAGGCTGCGCGTAGTACCGGACAGTTGCCGGTAGTACGCGCGGCCCACTTGCAAAGCGCTCCGCGCCCGCGCCCCACTCCCTACTCCCCAAGCGCTCCGCGCCCTCCACTCCCTGACATCAACCCCGTATCCCGGCGCAAAAAATGAGACTCCCCCCGAAAGGCGGACTGCCCGGAGGGTATAAACCGATAGTCAGAAAACTGACTGTAGGTTACATTTCGAGAGAAATATCTCCACAAAAAGAAGAGATTTTTGTTAGGTTCGTTTTCGCAAATCAGCGCATTTTTTGCATTACGGGGGGGGGGGCAAAGAGGATTATGCCGTTATATGCCGCGAAAAAACGCGGATAAGAACGAGAAGCGGCGTCCTGAAAAGACACGTTTTTGGCCGCGCATTTTGCGCGCAAAAAAGCCGTCAGCATGACATAATCCTCCTTTTGGCAGTTTTTAACAGTATAGCGTTTTTTTAAAAAGTGTCAAGGGGGGACTGACATTTTCCCTGCTTTATGCTATACTATCCCCATCATTATGAAAGTCATTATTGTTGATGATGAAGTCAACATCCGGGAATCGATACGCAAGTATCTGGGGCTCGAGGGCATAGCCTCGGAGGGCGCCGCGAGCGGGGAGGACGCGCTCGCGCTCCTCGAAAAAGAGAGCGCGGACGCGGTGATACTCGACCTGCGCCTGCCCGGCCTGAGCGGCCAGGAGACCCTGGTCGAGATGCGGGAGCGCGGCATCCTGACGCCGGTGATCATGATCTCGGCGCACGGGCAGATCGCGGATGCGGTCGCCGCGCTGAAGGCGGGGGCCGGCGATTACCTGGTAAAGCCCTTCGATCCGGCGGAACTGCTTATCAAACTGAAGGCGCTCGTGAGCAACCGCCGGCGCGAGGAGCGCATCGAGGCGGACGCGCGTACCCGCGCATCCGGCGGCGGCATGCTCTGGAAGAGTGCCGCGATGGCCCGGCTTTCGGAGCAGATCGACCGCATCGCCCGCACGGACGTGACGGTGCTGATCACCGGCGAGAGCGGCGCGGGGAAAGAGGTGGCCGCCCGCGAGATACACATGCGCAGCGCCGGGGCCGCGGAGCCCTTCGTCGCGGTCAACATAGGCGGCATACACGAGGGGCTTATGGAAAGCGAACTCTTCGGCCACGAAAAAGGGTCCTTCACCGGCGCGGCCGCCCGGCGCCAGGGCCTCTTCGAACTGGCGGGCAGCGGCACGATTTTCCTGGACGAGATCGGCGAGATGCCGGTGGCCCTGCAGGTAAAACTGCTGCGGGTCATTCAGGAGAAAAAACTGCGCCGCCTCGGGGGGACGCAGGACATCCCCATCAACGCGCGGATCATCTCGGCCACGAACCGCAACCTCGAGGCCTTTGTCCGCGAGGGCAGGTTCCGCGAGGACCTTTACTATCGCCTCAATGTGTTCCGCATCGCGCTGCCCCCGCTCCGCGAGCGCCCGGAAGACATACTCCCGCTCGCCGATCACCTTTTAACGCGGCTCTGCGCCCGCATGGGCCGGCAGGGGCTCTCCCTTGCGTCCGAGGCGCGCGCGAAACTGGCCGCGTACTCGTTTCCCGGCAATGTGCGGGAACTGCAGAACATCCTCGAGCGCGCGCTCATTTACTGTGAAGGCGGCTGTATCCGCGGCCAGGATATAGACCTGCACGACCCGGAGGCGCTGCTCCGTCCCCCGCCGCCGGCGGCTCTGCCCACAGAGCCGCCCACTCCCCCGCGGGAGGCGGCGCCTCAGGAGGACGCAGTGCCGCCGGTACCGGCAGAGCCGGCGCCCGAGTTGCCGCCCGCAGCCGCGATGCCGCGGGAGGCCCCGCCGCCTCCCATGCCCCCCGCGCCGCCGCCGCCGACCGGGATGCCGCCCGCGGCCGCGCCCCCTGCTGAGTCCGCGCCCCCTCCCGCGGAGCCCCCGCCGGCGCCGGAGAGCGCCCCCAAGTCGATCAGCGAGATGGAAAAAGAGGCTATCCTGCGGGCGCTCGCGCGCTGCAAGGGCAACCGTACGCAGGCCGCGGCGGAGTTAGGCATAAGCCGGAAGACGCTCTTCAACAAAATGCGCGAATGGGGGGAGGGGTGACCGGCGCGGCGCACTTCATGCTTGCGCCGATGGCCGAGTTGAGTCACCGGGGGCTGCGCGAATTGGTCGAGGGCTTCGGGGGCTGCGACGAGTACTTCACCGAGATGATCTCGGCCGGGGCGCTCCTGGCGGGGGGACCCTTTGAAAAATGGTATGTTGACAACGGGCCTTGCCCGGAAAAACTGGTCTATCAAATCGAGGGCCATGACGCCGAAACGATGGCCCGTGCCGCGGGTCTCCTCGTGCGGGACAAGGCGTGTCTCGGCATAGACCTGAACATGGGCTGCGCGGCGCCGGCCATCCTGCGGAAGGGGGCCGGCGCCGCCTGGATGCGGGATATTGACGCGGCGGGGGACCTCGCCGCCAAAGTGAAGGACGCGATGACGCGGGCAGGGCCGGCCCGGCGGCTCAGCGTCAAACTGCGTCTGGGGCTGGACGGCGACGCTTACTTCGACTACCTTGTCAAATTTTGCCGCCGTCTCGAATATGAGGGGGTCGATCTCATCACCCTGCACCCCCGGTTCATACACGAAAAGTTCCGCCGCGCGGCCCGCTGGGACCTTGTCGGGCAACTGAGGGGGGAACTCCGCATAGCGGTGGCCGGCAACGGGGACCTCGCGAACGCCGCCGCTCTGCGCGAAAAGGCCGGCGGCGGCGCGGTAATGGCCGGCAGGGGGGCCGTGCAATGCCCCTGGATTTTCGCGGCGGCACGGGGCGGGATGCCCCTTTCACCCTCAATCGAAGAAACAGGCCTCCGTTTTTTGGACCTGCTCGCGCAGTATCAGCCCGAGGAGTTTCACTTAAGCAGGGCGCGCAGATTCTTCGGCTTTTTTTGCAGGAACCTCGTGTGGGCGCATTACGTTTTTACCGCCCTTTGCCGCGAGACCGCTCTCGCCGGAATGGCGCGTGTGTGGCAGGCTCACTTCCGTCTTCTTGCGCAGCAGGGGGGTTGACAAAAAAAATCTTTTTTATTATACTTAAAACTATCAGGGGAATTAGCTCAGTTGGTAGAGCGATAGGTTCGCAATCTATAGGTCACCGGTTCGAATCCGGTATTCTCCAAAAAACGGTTTTCCCGCGATTTTTTCCATCTGCGCAATAAGGGCGCCCAAATCCCGCGGGAGCGGGGCGTTCAGCGAGAGCATCGTGCCGTGCCGGGGCAGGCTCAACGCCGCCGCATGGAGTCCGAGCCGCGCGAGCAGCGGACGCTCCGACCAGCGATCCCCCCGATATGCGGGTTTAATTTCCGAAAGCAGGAGCGGTTTTACCGTGCCGTACAGGTCGTCGCAGAGCACCGGATGGCCCAGGGCCGCAAGGTGCGCCCGTATCTGGTGGGTGCGTCCGGTTTCGGGACGCGCTTCCACTATGCTGTAGTTTCCCGCGCTCCCCAGCAGGGCGAAGCGGGTAAGGGATTTTTTCCCCCGGTAACGGTCGATAATTGTGCGGTGGCGCTTGTCCCCGTCCGGTACCAGGGGAAGGTCGCAGGCAGTCTCCTGCCAGAGGGGCCGCCCCCGCACGGCCGCGATGTAGCGCTTGCGGACCCGCCGCGTCTCGAAGGCCGCGGAAAGGCTGCGCTGCGTCTCCTGCGTTTTGGCAAACACGACCAGGCCGGACGTGTCTTTATCTATGCGATGCACCATGTACAAAGTGCCCCCCGCCTCCGGCTCCCGTTCCGCGAGCGCCGCGGCAAGGAGCCGGTCGAGACGAGGCGCCGCGGCATCCCATCGATCCGCGCCTACGGTTAACCCCGCGGTCTTGTTCACCGCGACGAGCAGGTCATCTTCGTAGAGGATAGAAAAAAGCGGCTTTCGTTTCATGCAGACTTCGTTTTGCGGAGAGAGTGGGATTCGAACCCACGGTACCCTTCCGGGTACACACGACTTCCAATCGTGCACCTTCGGCCGCTCGGTCATCTCTCCACGCAGCGGCGCAACCGCCGCCTTGTTTCAATTTACGTTAATGAAAAACTTTTGTCAAGGGGGCGGGCGGCCTACGGCCGCTTGGGGAGTAGGGAATAGGGAGTGGGGAATAGGGTTTGAAATGCAATGTCAACAAGTTAAGGACAGTGCCCAGGGCAACGCCATTTGAAAAAAGAGTCTACTCCGAAAAGTCAAGAATTTAACCGCGAATTACGCGAATTATGCGAATGAACGCGAATGGTTGCGAATTATCACGTATAATACCACATACAATTCTTAAAATTCGGGCGATATATCGCCTCCTTCGCATAATTCGGTAGCAACGAAGTTGCGCAATCTGTGTGTATCTGTGGATATTTTTACAAATTTTCTGTTTTCAGAGGAGAGCATGGTTCTAAATGACACTGCCCTGGGCTTTAGGCCGCTGTTAGGCCGCGTCATTTTCCCCGTCCGCCCCCGCCCCATAAGGGCGCACAAGCAGCATTTTCCCCGTATGACGGAGGAAACGCCCGGCAGACTTGTCTATGCGTTTATTCTGACCGTGCTTCGCAATGGCAGATGCTCAAGGAAGGGGAAATGAGTCTTTGCACGTAAAACTTTGTGCGCCTTCTGCGCCTTTGCGGTTAAAATTTTCATAAATTTGAGCCGGTTCAAAAACTATGTCCCAACATGCACCACGCAACCCTCCCTCTTACCGCCCCCCCCCCCCCGCCACACCCCCCCCCCCCCCCAGGGCGGCCCGCCCCCCCCCCCCCCCCGCGG
>JAISTO010000212.1 GCA_031272575.1 Treponema sp.
TTAGCGTAAAAAACGGAGAAAATACGCCATGTGAGCGTCAGTTTTTTTCATTTTTCGACCGAATTGCAGATACTCCTTCAAAAACTTCCTGTCAAATAGCACTTTTTAGAGGTGCCCGAAAATGTAACAAAATGGGGCTACCCCTCTTGACAAAAAAAATCTTTTTTTATATACTATGCATAATCGGAGACGCCATCTTAGCTCAGTTGGCAGAGCGCGTGACTTGTAATCTCGAGGTCTTCGGTTCGATTCCGAAAGATGGCTCACGCGGCATATACGGGGAGTTTCCAGAGTGGTCAAATGGGGCAGACTGTAAATCTGTTGGCTCAGCCTTCGAAGGTTCGAATCCTCCACTCCCCAAATACCCAGAGGGCGCCGAAGGCCCCTCTCAGCCTAAAAGCGCCGCGAGGCCCGCAAGACGGGCGTCGCATTCCGCGAGCGCGGCGCAGGCGTTTGCAACGAGGGCCTTTCCCCGGCGGGCAGCCTCTTCAACGGCTCCCGCCCCTTCCATCGCGGCGATCAACTCGTTCACTTCAGGGGCGCTCACTCCGGCGGCGCGCGCCGCGGTAAAACAGCGGATTACCTGCGCGGCGCGATCCCGCGCCCCCTGAAGAAACAGAATCACCGGCAGGCTCTTCTTGCCCTCGGCAACATCGTCGCCGCGCTGCTTGCCGGGGACCCCTTCCCGCAAATTTTTAACGTCATCCAATATTTGAAAGCCCAGCCCTAGGGTCTCTGCCGCGCTGCCGAGCCGCCCGGCCAGGGCCTCCGCCTCGCGGCTTTCCGGCGCAGGATGTCCGGCCAGCACCCCAAGCACCGCGCCGAGCCGCGCGAGGCACCCGGTCTTGAGGCGGCACATGCGCTCGTAGGCCTCGCTCGAGGGCATGGAATTGAAGTCCCGATGCCAACTGATGTCCGCGGCCTGCCCCAGGTGGAGGCTCCGCAGGTGGGAAGCCCAGGCCGCATACAGCAGCGCGCGCCATTCGGGGCTGCCGGGTACCTGGGCGAGGCAGGCCAGGGGGAGGAAGTAAAGGAAACTCCCGGAGTTCAGGGCCAGGTCCGCGCCGTAGAGGAGGTGTACCGCGGGCCGCCCCCGCCGCTCCCGCGAGTCGTCTTCTATGTCGTCATGGATAAGACTCGCGTTGTGCGGGAACTCGACGAGCGGACTCAATTGCACCGCCCGATCGAGCCCTTTGTCCCCACCCAGGGCAGAGCCCACGAGCGCCATAAGGAGTGGCCGCCAGCGCTTGCCGCCGCGCTTCACGAGGTCTCGGCAGGGAACCGTGAGCGCACGGAGCGCCGCCTCGTCCCCCCCCTCTCCGGTCCCGGTGAAGACACGCGCGCGCCATGCCGCGGCCGGCGCCTCGGGCAGCCACTCGTCGAGCGCCGCTTCTATTTTTTCCAGCACTGCCGCGTATTCAGAAGGCATGACCAAAAGGTAGCATTTTTTCGGCCTCTTGGCAAGATGTCCCCCGCCTACTTGATTTTTTATCCTCCCCGCGCTACACTTATCGTATGAAATCCGCCACGAAGCTGCGGCTGCGGGTCGCAATCGTATTATCAATCTTAATCGGCGCGCTCTGTACGCTGGGGGCCTGTCAGCGGACGCTCGGCTGGGGGCTCCTTCTCTGGGCTGTGGATGACCCTCCCATCCCCTCGGGCACGGTGCTGCCGGTCTACGTGCAGTCACACTTGAACAAAACCTGGATAGTCGGTGTCCCCAAAGAGTACCGCCGCGAGTCCCAGGTTATGGACAAAATCGAAATTCCCCTCTACAAACTGGAACTGGTGGGGGGCAGGGGCAGGGCGCGGGCCAGAGCCGCCGCCTTTGAAACGTATGCGGGCGTCTACGCGGAGACGCTGCGGGACGGGCTCGTTATACGGGTCAGTCCTGAAAACAACGCGCGGCAGGTTTACCGCCTCAGGGAAAACGAGATCATAAAAGTACTCGATATTGCCAAGGGGGTTGCGCCGGTCGGTACCTCCGGAGAGGCGCTCTCCGGGGACTGGTATTACGTCCTTACGAGCGAAGGGACGATGGGCTACTGCTTCTCGAACCGCCTGCGCCTTTTCAATTACATGGAAGATGAAAAGGCGTCCGCGGAGACAGCGGCGCAGGGTGGGAAGGACGATCCGGAACTCGAGCGCATTCTCAACCGGAAATGGTACCCGGAAAGGTGGGGTACCATGGTCGAAAACGAACGGCTCAACCTGGACGAACTCCGCAAGCGCTACTATTTTGATCCCGGTACGACCACGGCCGGGGGCGGCGGCACGGCCCGGATCTACGCCGAGGATGCGGAAAAAAAGACGGTTGACCGCTCGTTCCGCTACGAGAGCATCAAAGCGGAGGGGAGCCGCAGATGGCGTTTCGGGGATACGTCACTCCTGATGATTCTGCGGAATGAATCGCTCCTCGCGGTGCAGTACAACGACTCCACCGGTCAAATGAAGACGCTCCTCTTTGTCACCCTGCCGAAGAACCGCAGCACGAACGACCTTATCGCGCAGGAGTCGAACCGGCAGGCCGTGCTTATGCGCAGGATCGTCGCCCAGGGGCCTGTGTTTTCGAGCCGCAATTACGGCAGCCTGCGTTTCAGCGCGGACGGCCGCTTTACCTGGACCGGCAGCGCGGCTCTGGTGCCGCGCATTATCCCCGGTTCCGCGCTCGAAAAGGGCATGGCCCGCGCGAACCTCTTCCTCGATCCCCCGCTCGCGGGCCGCTACAACGGTGGGCTGACCTTCCGCTTCGACGGCGCGGGGGGCGAGAGCCGCGACGTGCGCTTCATCTACAACCTTGAAAATGACGGCCTCCGCCTCGAGTACGTCCCTCCGGGGAATATCAATATAGATGACGGGGTGACGGTGCTCCGCAGGGCGCCTTCGCCGACTGTGCTCTACTTTTACAAGGGGGACTAGGGCCTGCGGCATTCAGGGCAATTCGAGGCTCCTTGCGGCCTGCGGGATATTTCCCTTTACGTACATGTCCCCTTCTGTACGCGGTTCTGCGACTACTGCGGGTTCTATTCGGAACGGGTTTCGCGGGACGGGGGTGTCGAGTCCCTCTATGTTGACAGGCTGCTCCGCGACGCCGAAACCGCGCTCCGCCGCGTGAGCCCGCGCAGGGTGCGGACCCTCTACGTGGGGGGCGGCACCCCCTCGGCGCTGGGGGCGGCTCCCGCGCGCCGGCTCCTCGCGGGGCTGGCGGCGCTTCTTGATGCCCCGCCGGACGAGTTCACGGTAGAGGCAAACCCCGATTCCGCGGACGAGCGCTTCCTTAGGGCCTGCGCTGCCGCCGGTGTGACGCGCCTCTCCGTGGGGGTGCAAAGTTTTTCCGAAACCTGCCGCCGCGCGGTGCGCCGGGGCGGCGCCGCTGCGGGCCTGGGCGCGGCGCTCGGCCGGATCAGCGCCTTTTTCCCCGGGGCTTTTTCCATCGACCTTATGACAGGGCTTCCCTTCCAGACCCTCGACACCCTCCGCAAGGATATAGACAGGGCGCTCAGTTTCGAGCCGGGGCACCTCTCGCTCTATGCGCTGAGCCTCGAGGAGGGTACCCCGCTGGCCGAGCGGGCATTGCATGCCCCGGAGGCCGCCGGGCTTCCCTCCCGGGACGAGGCGGACGCGCTCTGGATAGCGGGCCGGGACGCGCTCGAGGCCGCGGGCTTCGCCCAGTACGAGGTGTCAAACTTTTGCAGGTCCGGAAAAGAATCGCTGCACAACATCCGTTACTGGCGTATGCAAAGCTGGATCGGCCTGGGGCCCTCGGCTTCCGGTACGCTCATCCCCGAGGGCAGAGGGAAGGGGGCGCTCCGCGCCACCGTGGAGCCCTGTCTCGAACGCTGGCTCGCGCGCCGGGGGGAAGCGCCGGTCATCCGTGAAGAACTCGATGCCGTCACCCTAATGAAGGAAACTTTTTTGATGGGCTTTCGCTATCTCGGCGGGCCTGATCCGGCGCTCTTCGAGGAGCGTTTCGGCATATCGGTCGACGAGGCGGCCCCCCGCACACTCGCGGCCTGGCGCGCGCGGGGCCTGGCGCGCAGCAACAAACCCGCGCTCAACCGGGATGGCCTCCTCTTCCTCGACCGCTTCCTTGCCGGGGCCTTTTTGGAAATTGAGCAGGGCAGAGGGAAGAATGTGCCCCGTCACTCCGCGGTTTAACCGCGGAATCTGCCTGCAAGGAGACTCCGCGCTTAAAGCGCGGAGTGACGAGCGCGCCCCGTCATTCCGCGGCTCGACCGCGGAATCTACCCGCAAGGAGACTCCGCGATCAAGTCGCGGAGTGACGATCTGCCCCCTACTCCCCACTCCCTCCCCTCAGGGCAACAGCATTTACTTTTCTGATCCCAAAAAACAGCGGCATTTACGCATTTTTAACCGCAAAGTCGCATAAGTCGCATAAGGATTTTATATTCAAAGCCTCTTTTCTCCTTCCTTTGTGCGCCTTATTCGCCTTTGAGGTTTATTTTTTCTTAAATTCTTGGTGATGATTAGAGAAGTTTCCAGAATGGAAAAAGTAAATGCTGTTGCCCTGGGGCCATCCCCGCCCCCTTGCCTTTTTCCCGCCCCCATGCTATACTCTCCCTATGACCCGACTCAACGTACTCAATGACTTCGCCTTCATGAAGTCTTTCGGCGAAAAAGGTGACGAGCCT
>JAISTO010000020.1 GCA_031272575.1 Treponema sp.
GCGCGCCCGGTGCTGATCGTGCTGTATAACGGCACAGATCCCTACCCTGACGAAAGCGTCTTGAAACTGTCCGACGCGTTCGCGGAGGATGACCTGTTCGGCATTCCGGCAGGCCTGGATCCCTCGGTAGAGATGACGGTGAAGGTCTACAACATCAACCAGGGACATTGCGCAGACAAGGTGAAGAAGTGCCCGACGCTGGAGGGCTACAGCATATTTGTCGAGAAGGTGCGCGAGTACCAGGCGGCTTTGCTTGAGGGGCAGCCGGGAAACGGCAAGGTGGACAAGGCATTGTTCACCGAGGCAATGCGCCGTGCAATCCAATGGTGCATCGCAAACGGCGTGTTGAAGGACTTTTTGCAGGAACATGGAACGGAGGTGAATAACGTGTTGTTTGATGATTGGTCTATCGAAAAAGAGAAGGCCTGGGCCCGCGAGGAGGGGATCGAGGTGGGCCTCGAAAAAGGCCTCGAAAAAGGCCTTGAAAAGGGCATCGAAAAGGGGTTCGCGGATGTGCTTGCCTACATTAACGCGGGCGGCACTATCGACGGCCTGCGGGAACGGCTGAGCCGCTCGGTGTCGGTGGGCAGCAGAAGGGGGTAAACCACAACCACACGAACATCCGGGAACTTTCCCCGCCCCCTTGCCTCCCCTCCCCCATCCACGCTATCATACCGGCATGAATCCCATACTGCTTGACAAAACACGGGCGGTGACGCGGCCGGTGCATTCGTTTTTGATGCTGGGGCAGTCGAACATGGCGGGGCGGGGGGCGCTTGACGAGGCACCGCCCATTAAGAATGAGCGCCTGTTTATGCTGCGGAACGGGCGCTGGCAGCCCCTCTCGGAGCCGGTGAACTACGACCGGCCCTTTGCGGGCGTGTCCCTGGCTGTGAGTTTCGCGGACGAGTACGCGCGCGCCTTCGACACGGCGGTGGGGCTTATTCCCTGCGCGGACGGGGGCTCGAGCCTTGCCGACTGGCGGCCCGGGGGCCCGCTCTACGACCATGCGGTGTTTCAGTGCGGCCTGGCCGGCCGGATAAGCGAGGTGAAGGGGATACTCTGGCACCAGGGGGAGGCGGACAGCGGCAGCGAGGAAGACGCCGCCGCCTACGAGGAGCGCTTTTGCGCGCTCATTGCCGCCCTGCGGAAGGACTGCGGCCTTTCCCGCGTACCGCTCGTTATCGGCGAACTGGGCGCGTTCCTCGCCGCCCTGCCCGAGGGCTGCCGCTGCTTCCGGGAAGTGAACGCCGCCCTCGCCCGCATCGCCGCGCGAACCCCCCGCTGCGCCCTCGCCTCCGCCGCGGGCCTCGTCTCGAAGGGGGACAATCTCCACTTCGACTCGCGGTCCCTGCGGGAACTCGGCCGCCGCTACTTCGCGGCCTTCGATACCATCCGCATTAAGCCGCGCTCCCTATGCGCCGGAAGCGGCGGTAGCGCCGCTCCAGAAGGCTGCCGGTAGAAAGCGCCGCGAGACGGCCGAGAGCGTCCGCGATGAAGTCCGCTATGCGGCCCGCCGTTTCCGCGATGCCGTTCTGCGCGCCCCCCGGGGGCTCGCCGATAATCGCGTCGCAGATGCCGAAGGCGCGTATATCCTCCGCGCCGATTTTCATGACGCGCGCGGCCTCTTTTTCTTTTGCCGCATCTTTCCAGACCAGCGCCGCAAAGCCCCGGGGCGAGATCACCGAGTAGAGGCTGTTTTCGAGCATACCTAACTCGTCGCAGACTCCGAGCGCGAGCGCGCCCCCGCTTCCCCCCTCTCCGAGCACGACCGAAACGACCCGCGTCTTCAGCGTCATAAACGTCTTGAGACAGGAAGCGATGGCCTCTCCCTGGCCCCGCGCTTCCGCGCCCACGCCAAAAAATGCCCCCGGCGTGTCGATGAAGCAGAGCACCGGGCGCTGAAACTTTTCCGCCTGCCGCGCGAGGCGCAGCGCCTTCCGGTAGCCCTCCGGGTGCGCCATTGAAAAATGCCGCTCTTTCAATTCCTCGATGCTGCGTCCACGCACATGCGCAATAACGGTGACCGGCATGCCGCGAAAAAATGCCAGTCCGCCGAGTATCGCTTTATCGTCACCAAAGCAGCGATCGCCTTTCAATTCGATAAAACCGTCGCAGAGCAGGGGGAGATAGTCCAGTATGCTCGGGCGGTTCAGACTGCGCAGCAAGTCGAGGCGTTCGGTAATTGAAAGCGCGGGAACGAGATCCCTCTTTCGCGGCGCCGGTACCGGCGCGCGGCTCGGCGCGCGGCTCGGCGCGCGGCTCGGAAGGGGGGCGCGGTGCAGATCGAGCAGGGCCGCGAGCGTTTCTTTCAGCGCGCCCCGCGCGGTGACCGCATCCGCGAACCCGCTGCGGCAAAAAAACTCCGCGCTCTGAAAATCGTCAGGGAAAGCGCCGTCCGAAGGGTCGAGGCCGACGGTGGTTTTTGTCACGCGCTTGCCGGCAAAACCGACCAGCGCCCCCGGTTCTGCGAGGATGATGTCTCCCAGCGAGGCGAAGGACGCGGTAACACCCCCTGTGGTGGGATCGGTTATCACCGAAATGAATAACTGCCCTGCCTCGCTGTGCCGCGCGAGCGCCCCCGCGGTTTTCGCCATCTGCATAAGGCTGATGATCCCCTCCTGCATACGGGCGCCGCCCGACGCGGTAAAAATAATGACCGGCAGTCGTTTTTCTGACCCACGTTCAAACAAACGGGTGATTTTTTCCCCCACGACGCTGCCCATACTCGCCATAAGAAAGGCGCAGTCCATAATGCATAGCAGCGCGGGCCTGCCGTTGATCGCGCAGCGGCCGCACACGACGGCCTCCGGCATACCGCAGGCTTCCCGCAGCGCGGCGATTTTTTCGTCGTAACCCGCAAAGCCCAAGGGGTTTCCCGTGACAAGGCCGGCATCAAATTCGACAAAACTGCCGGCGTCGGCGACAAGCGCGAGACGCTCGTGCCACCGAAGCCTGCCCAGCGGAGCAGGCTCTTCATTTTTCATTATTATAATAACTCCCTTCCCATTGGGGCAAACAACGTTTTTTTTATATCGTCGTTCAGGCGTTTTACCGCGGCCGGCACGGGCAGCCCCGCATACCGCTGCGGCGCGATTTCCGGCAGGACGCGCAGTTCGTAGCGGTAGCGTTCAGTATGATTGTATGCCCACCAGGGGTCTTTTTTCCCAAGGCCCCACTTGTCGTTTCCCCCTATCAGTACGGGAAGGACCGGTCTGCCGGTCAGGACCGAAACGCGGGCAGCGCCTTTCATTACTTTGATGGGGCCGCTTCTCCGTGTCCGCGTTCCTTCCGGGAAAATGATCAGGCAGTTGCCCTGCGCCAGCGATTCGGCGCAGCGGGAAAGAAGCGTTTCGTGATCGAGCGAGTTGGGAATGTACAGCCGCGTGATAACCGCGCTGACGATGTTGTGCAGCAGGGCCGCATTGACGATGCAGTCCGCGTTGGGAATCAGCGAGATAAGGATAACCACGTCGAGCAGGGACGGATGATTCGCCGCGAGTATCTTTCCTTCGATGTGCCTGAAGGCCGCGCGGTCATCCGTTTTAATGACGATAACGCCAAGAACCGCCATAACCGAGCTAAGGACACGGAACGAACACGACAGCACTATACGGCCGTACTTTTGGAAACGGGTCTGCTCCCGCAGGAAGAGCCGCATAGCGGGAAGAATAACCAGCCCAAGTGAAACCGCCCCCAATCCAAAAATGAAAAACGAGAACCACTTCACAAAGACCCGCCATACATAGAGCACATGATTCTTTATCGGCTGCATAGAGCTATCATACTCTGTCAGCCGTAAAATGGCAAGGGGGGAGCGCCTGTAGTTCCTTCAGGATGCGCAGGAAACTCTCGCAGCGGCCGGGGTGGATATCGCCGCGAGCGAGGGCGGCCTGCACCGCGCAGCCGGGCTCGGTCTCGTGAGCGCAGGAGAGGCCGAAGGCGCAGCGGCCGGCGAGGGGGGCCAGTTCCGGCATGGCGAGGAGGGCGTCGGCAGCCGTCATGCCGCAGGGGGCGAAGCGGCGGAGCCCGGGCGTGTCGATAAGGCGCGTCCCGCCGGGGGCCTCGAAGAGCGCTCCCTGGGTGGTGGTGTGGGTGCCGCGGTCCCACTTGCGGTTGAGCGCGCCCACCGCGGCGGCGGCGCCGGGCACGAGCGCGTTTATGAGGGTGGACTTGCCCACGCCGGACTGCCCCACGAGGAGCGCGCTGAGCCCCGCGAGGCGCTGCCGCAGGGCCTCGAGCCCCGCGCCGGTTTTGAGCGAGAGGGGCAGCACCTCGTACCCGATGCGGCGGTAGTCCGCGAGGCGGGACGCGGCCTCCGCGTCAGGGCTGTCCCCGTCAATCTTGTTAAGAATGATGACCGCGGGCACCCCCTCGAACGCGGCCTGCATGAGCAGGCGGTCGAGGAAGCGGGGCCGGAACGGGGGGGAGGCGGCGGTGGTCATGCAGAGGACGAGGCCGATGTTGGCGGCGAGGGCCTGGGGCGCGCCGGCGCCTTTCTGGTTGTAGCGGCAGAACGCGTTCGCGCGCGCCTCCACGCTGACGATGAGGCCCCGGTCGGGGCGCAGGGGATCGGGTTCGCAGTCGACCCAGTCCCCGGGGGCGAGCGCGTTGTAGCGGCCCTCGGCCCCTTTCAGGACCTTGCCCTTCAGGACGCAGTCCCGCTCCCGGTCCTCGCCTTCAAGCCTGATCGCGAAGGTGTTCCACGCCCCGCGGAGCACGAGCCCCCTCATACGGGCCAGGCCTCAGGGGAAAGCCCCGCGGCCGCGGCGGCCGCCTCCCAGCGGGGCTCAGGCGGGGCGCCGCCCGTTAAGAAGATGCGCCCCCCTTGCGGGGCCGCGTCAGGCGGGGCCCGGAGCGCGCGCTCATCGAGGAGGGACTCTATGCGCCGTGTGACCCCGTCAACCGAGTCGTAGATACGCACGCCCCCCCCGCATTCGCGCGCGGCGGCAATAAAATCATCCCGTAAAAAAAGAAAGTGCGTACAGCCCAGCACGAGGCCGTCCGCGCCCAGTGCTTCGCAGCGCCTGAGCGCGGGGAGCACGGCCGCGAGCCGCTCTTCCGCGGAGGCGCCGCACGCGCGCTCCTCGGCAAAGGCTACCAGCGCGGTGGCCGCTTCCTTCAGGACGCGGCATTCGGGCCGCACACGGCGGGCGGTTTCGTCTATGCTTTGGTCTTCGACCGTGCGCTCCGTGCCGATAAGGATGACGCGGCCGCTGCGGCTCTCTTCGAGCGCCGGCTTGACCGCCGGAAAGGTGCCGACGAAGAGGCGATCGGGAAACACGGCGCGCAGGTGGGCTATGCCGGAGACGGTCGCCGTGTTGCAGGCGAGGGCCAGCACCTTGGGATCGAAGCGGGCGACTATGCGGCCGCAGAGGCGCTCGAGGAGCGCGCGGAGCGCGGGGAGGGCGCGGGTGCCGTAGGGGAAATGGGCGCGGTCTGCCACGCAGATCACGGTTTCGCGGGGGTTGCGGCCGGCAAAGTGCGCGTAGTAGGGGAGCGCCCCGATGCCGGAGTCCCAAAACACGACCGGACGGCGGTCCATACCCTACCCGAAAAGTTTCGCGAGCGCGGCTTTGGCGGCCCGCGCATTAGCGAGCGCGTCCTGCTGCCCCGCGCCCGGCTTTCTGAGGGCGGGGTTCAGCGCGAACCAGTCGCAGAAGGTGGCCCGCTCGGTCTCGCCCGTGAAATCGGCCTGCCCCTCCGCGCAGCCCGTCCCCCGGAACAGGGCGCAGTTCCGGCAGCAGCGCAGGTCCTTGCCGCAGGCGCAGCGCCACGACCTGCCTATGGGCTCAGTCTCCGTAACCGGAGCCCCGCAATACCAACACATAGGGGGAGTATAGCGGGGACGGGGGGGACTGTGCAAGGGGGCGGCGCGGTGCGGGGGTACGGTGCGGGGGAGTGAGAGCCGCGGGGTGCGTTGGGACTCGGGACTTGGGACTTGGGACTTGAGCGTGGTGCGGGGGTGCGGGGTGAAGGGGAGCAAGCGGAGGGCGGGGCGTGGACGGTGGACGGTGGAAAGTGGAGGAGTAGTTCGCGAGTCTTTCGGCCTACCGATATGCATAGAAGTACCACGAAAGACTTTCGCATAACCCCCTCCACCGTCCACCGTCCATTTTCCACTCACCCAAGCGCTCCGCGCCCCCTACTCCCTACCACACACAAAACGCCGGGGCAACGCCCACATTATCCTGGTTAGGCGAAGTATAGAAATCAGAGCCGACGGTGTTGACTTCGCAGAAACTGGTGGGAGTGAAATATCTGGCCCAACCAGGGCTGGCCTCCCAGTAGCAGGCTGGGTTGCCGTCTTTGTTATACTTTTTCCGCAAATCATCATCTGTGTAGTATTCCAGCCGCGCCTGATTCGCCTCGGTTTCATACGCGCCGTTTGCACAGGC
>JAISTO010000219.1 GCA_031272575.1 Treponema sp.
GCCGCCCGGCCGCAGGCCACGCCCCCCCCTTGACTTCCGCGCCTTTTTGCGGTATACTTACCCCATAAAGAGGCGTTTATGTCCTGTTCAAAAGAAGAACTTGCAAAACTGAAAGAAACCGCCCGCCGCCTCCGTCTCACCATGATTGATGTGATGGCCTGGTCCGGCGGGGCGCATATCGGAGGCTCGCTTTCTATTGCGGAGCTGCTCACTATCCTCTACTTCAAGTACCTGCATATCAGGCCCGAGGAGCCTGACTGGCCGGGCCGCGATCGCTTTATCCTCTCCAAGGGGCACGCGGCCGCGGGCTACATACCCTGCCTGGCCCTGCGGGGTTTTTTCCCCATGGATGCCCTCAAGTCCTTCAACCACTTCGGGTCCCCGTTTGCCATGCACCCGGACTCGAACAAGATCGCGGGCTGCGACGCCTCCGCGGGCTCGCTGGGGCATGGCCTCTCGATGGCCGTTGGCATGGGCCTGGGCGCGCGCTGCCAGAAGCAGCCCTGGAAGACGGTCTGCCTTCTGGGGGACGGCGAGTGCTGCGAGGGGAGCGTCTGGGAGGCGGCGATGGCGCTTGCGCACTTCAAACTGGGCAATGTCATCACTATTGTTGACCGTAACCGCCTCATGATCGACGGCTTCACCAAAGACGTAATGAATAACGAGCCCTTTGCGGACAAATGGCGCGCGTTCGGGCTCGATGTTTTCGAGGTTGACGGGCACGACTTCGAGGCGCTCTCCGGCGCGCTGGACGCGGCCTGGGCCGCGGGCGGAGAGAGCGGCGTGGGCAAGCCCGCGCTCATCCTGGCGAACACCGTCAAGGGCAAGGGGGTCGACTTTATGGAAAACAATGTCGTCTGGCACTACGGCTCAGGGGATTCAGACCTGTGCGAAAAAGCAAAAGCGTCAATAGGGAGTGGGGAGTAGGGAGTGGGAAGTGGGGTGCTCGCTATTTGCAGGTTGCGCGTACTACCGTGAAATTGTCCGGTAGTCCGCGCATCCCGCTTGCAAAGCGCCATGCGCCCGCACCCTACTCCCTATTCCCTACTCCCCACTTCCCACAAGGAGTGTTTATGGCATCTATCACCACCGGCACCACATGGAACTGCTACGACTCCGCGACCATGACGGCGCGGGAAATTTACGGGCGCACGCTTGCCGAAATGGGCAAGACCAACGACCGCATCGTGGGCCTCACGGCTGACCTGGCAAAGACCACGGCCATCGTCCACTTTGCCAACGCGTTCCCGGAGCGCTTCTTCAACGTGGGCATCGCGGAGCAGAACATGATGGGCATAGCGGCGGGCCTGGCCAAGACCGGCCTTATCCCCTTCGCGTCCACCATGTCGATCTTCGCGTGCCTCAGGGCCGGCGAGCAGGTGCGCTCCGACATCGCGTACCAGAACCTGCCGGTCAAGATCATCGCGACCCACGCGGGCATCTCGTTCGGGCACGCGGGCACCACGCACCACTGCACCGAGGACCTCGCGATCATGCGGGCCATCCCCAACATGACGGTAATCGCGCCGGCGGACGGCATCGAGACGAGCCGCGCGGTGCGCGCCTGTGTCGACATACCCGGGCCGGTCTACATCCGCATAGGCCGGGGCTTCGAACCCCCCTGCCACGAAAACGAGGACTACCCCTTCCAGATCGGCAAGGCGGCCCTCATGCGGGACGGCACGGACTTCACCATCATAAGCTGCGGCATCGCGGTGCTCCAGGCAGTACAGGCCGCCAACACCCTCGCCGAACAGGATCACCTCTCGGTGCGGGTGCTCAATATGCACACGATCAAACCCCTGGACCGCGATGCCGTCCTGGCGGCCGTGTCCGAAACGCGCCGCATCCTCACGGTCGAGGAGCACAACACGGCCGGGGGCCTGGGCGACGCGGTGGGGGGCGTTATCGCCGAATCGGGCAAGGGCTGCGTGTTCCGCAAGCACGGCCTCCAGGACGAGTTCGCGGAGATCGGCTATGCGGAGGACCTCTACGCGCACTACGGGCTCGACGCGAACGGCATAGCGGAAAAGGTGCGCGCCATGCTGGGCCTCGAGGCCGAGGCCGACGAGGACTGGGAGGACGAGTGAACGCGTCCGCTGTCGACCTTATTACCGCCCGCCTCTTTTTCAAGGCGGCCTTTCCGGTCATGCAGGTCGTGCTCGATGACGACCCGAAGACGCGCGCGAAGTTCCAGGGCCTCCGCGCGGTCGTGCAGATAGGCGCGCGCGACGCCGGCGGCCTGGTCGCCTGCCATCTCGTGTTTGACGGCGGCCATGTCACCGTAACCGAAGGCCCCGCGGACGCGCCCGACCTAACCCTCACCTTTTCCAGTGTGGCAAAGATGAACACGATGTTCCGCGGGGGCGCGGCGCTCCCGGCCATAAAGGGCCTCCGTCACCTGGGGCTGCTTGTCAAGGTGCTGGGGCTCCTCATGTCCCTCATGCTCATGATGCCGTCGTCCCGGCCCAAGGACCCGGCAAAGCAGCGCCTCAAGGTCAAGATGAGCCTCTACATGATCACGCGGGCCCTGTCATCCTATAACAAACTGGGGAACCCCGACTTCGCCGAATGGTGCCGCCGTCAGCCCGACCGCATCTATCAATTTTTGGTTGACCCCGACCCCGCGCTCGGCGAAACCGAACCGGTCGCCGCGTACCTCCGCGTCAAGGCCGGCCGCTCGAAGTCCGGGCATGGGGTCTACACGCGGCGCACCCCCTTCGTGCTCTTTCACTTTAGTTCCGTCAAGGCCGCCATGAAGGTGCTGCTCAAGGATGTGGGCTTTGTCGAGGGGGTCGAGCGGGGCTATGTTGAAATTGTCGGCTCCCCCGAATACGCGATGTACCTCAACGACTACATGGCGGTTTTGCAGGGTATGCTCACCTAAAATGATGATTGAAGCAGCGCATTTGCAGCGCTACGCGCTCTTCGGGGGCCTCTCCGAAGAGCAGATCGAAACGATACTGCCGCTTATGCACCAGGGCAGTTTCGAGGAAGGCCAACTGATCCTCGAAGAGGGCACGCCGCAAACCCGCCTCTTCTTTATTCTCGAAGGCAAGGTCTCGGTAACGAAGATGGGGCTGCCGCTCCGCGAATTCAGCGAAGGCGACACCTTCGGCGAGATGGAGGTGCTGGACGTGATGCCCGGCGCCGCGACGATAAGGGCCGTCACGCCGGTGCAGGTCATGTGGATGTCCAACAACGACCTGCACGCGATCTACAAAAGTGACATTCACGCCTTTTCCATGGTCATCATGAACCTCGCCCGCGACCTCTCACGCCGCCTGCGCCTCATGGACTCGCGCCTGGTAACCGAGTCCCCCGCGATGGAGTGGAATTAGGGGGTGGGCGCGGAGCACTTGGGGAGTGGGGAGTGGACGGTGGAGGGAGTTATGCGAAAGTCTTTCTTGGTACTACTATGCATATCGGTAGTACCAGAGACTCGCGAGCAACCCCGTCCACCGTCCATTTTCCACTCCCCTTGACTTATCAGGTAATATCAGGTAATATCAGGTAATATTGGGGAATATCAGGGAATATCAGGGAATATTAGGGAATTGTATGCCGGACATAAAGGACATTGTTGTTACGCCGTCTGTGATGGCACAGATCGCGGAACTGGACGAATTCAAGGGGCACTGGACCGGAGTCGAGGGGCTGGACCAGGAGCAACTCACCTCGCTCAAGCGGGTCTCCACCATCGAGTCGATCGGCTCGAGCGCCCGGATCGAGGGGAACCGTCTTTCCGATGGGGAGGTCGAGGAACTCCTCTCCCACATAGACATCACCTCCTTCAATTCGAGGGACGAGGCGGAGGTCGCCGGTTACGCTCGTCTGATGGACACCATCTTTGACCACTATGAAATCATCCCCCTCTCGGAAAACTACATCAAACAACTGCACAGCATACTCTTGCAATTTGTTTCCAAGGATGAATGGCACCTGGGTGAGTATAAAAAACTCCCCAATTCCGTGGCGGCCTTCGGCCCTGACGGCAAGGAGATCGGCGTTGTCTTTGAGACGGCCACCCCCTTCGACACTCCCCGCTTCATGGAAGACCTGATCGAATGGACGCGCAAGAACCTCGACGACCCGTACCTCCACCCGCTCATCGTCATCGGGGTGTTCATTGCGCATTTTCTGGCCATCCACCCCTTCCAGGACGGGAATGGCCGGCTGTCCCGCGCCCTCACCACGATGCTGCTCCTGAAAAAGGGCTACGCCTATACGCCCTACAGTTCCCTTGAGGCCGTCATCGAGCGCAGCAAAGAAGGCTATTACCGCGCCCTCCACCGTACCCAGAAAAACATCTTTACCGGGAAAAAGGTGGACTACGAACCGTGGCTTTCGTTTTTCTTCTCCTCTCTGCTGAAACAGAAACGGCATCTTGAGGAAAAGATCAAAGTGATACTCACGGAAAGCGCCCCGAAAAGCGGCGCCGCGGCCGGCGGCCCTTCGTCAACAACACTGTCGCGCACCCAGCGGGCCATACTGGACTTGTTCGAAAAAGAGCCTCGGCTCGATTCGCCCCGGATAAGCGTTATGCTTGGCGCGAACATCGAGACTGTCAAAAAGGCCCTGCGCGGCCTCGTCGCCCAAGGCTGCCTTGTCAAAAACGGCGTCACCAAGGGCGCCTGGTACGAGAGGCGCTAGGAGTTTGTAGCGCTTTGACTAAAGCGCACTGAAAATTAGAGATTTTTGCGGTTTTACCGCAAAAATTTACTCTAAAAACTCCAAAAGCAGCCTCGAAAAGCGTGAAATCACGCGAAT
>JAISTO010000021.1 GCA_031272575.1 Treponema sp.
TTGCTTACGCTAATCTTTCTTGGGCAGTTTGGGTAACTCCACGGTCAGTTTGCCCTTGTCCTTCGCGTTCAAGGGCGAAACGACCGGCTGCCCGATTTCAGACTCAATGTTGAGCCGCGCGTTTTTTGCGACAGAGCCGCCGCGTTTGGCAACCCGTTTGTTTTCGTCAAAGGTATCGGGCTGTTCGTTTTTTGAAATAGCGGTGGTAGTAACTTCGGCAAGCATATTGAGCACCAGTTCGATGTTGGTCATGTTGTCACGCAGGTTTTCCTTCTTCAAATCTTTGAGCGCCTTGTATTGCTGAACCGACATACCGCTCCACGCCTTCGTCATCTCGCTGGTGAGGATGGCGTATTCCTTTTCGGTTTCAATGCCCCGCGCTTTCCATTCGTCGGTCAATTCCTTGCGCATCTCGATGGTTTGCAGGCGCTGGTTTATCCACGCTTCGCTGTAGCCCTTGGCGCGGTAAAAATCAGCGCCCCGCAGAATCGCCTTCTCCGGGTCGGCGATTTCGTCAAGCCGCTCGCTGCCCACCTGGGCCAGCCACAGTTTGAAGGGCTCCGCTTTTGGCGAGGGTATGGACTGGATGATGCGCAAGAGTTGCCGGGTGTTGGCAACATCGGTCAGGCGCATCTTGCCGTCCTCCGCCGGCATCTTCAACTGGTTACAATTTGTAACCAGTTCACTGCCCTCCGCCTTCAGGCGGTGTTTGAGGACTTTCCAATAAGTGCGCGGGTCATCGCTGTTAGTAAGGACAGCGCAGACATCCACAATCGAGAAGTACCAATCCTCCTCGTCCGCGTTCCAGGCCGTACGGATTTTCCGGTTTTCAAAAACTTTCAAACTGCTCATGGTTTTAGTATAGCATAACGGCGGGCTTTGTCAAGAGACCCCCGCCCCCCGCGCCCCTTTGACAAAAAACTACTAATCCGATAGAATTAGTATGTTATGACTACCATAAACTTGAAAGCCGCGCAGGTTCCGGTGAGGGAACAGAGGCTCGGCTCGATTACCGGCTTTGCCGGAACCGCGTGGGGCCTTGTCAAAGAGGCGCGGGCCGGCTGCTTGCGGGACAAAGCCCGCTCCTTTAGCCAGTGCCTGGGCTGTTCGACCGCGCAGGCCGCGTGTACGATTGCGCTCATTCAGGACGCGGTCCTCATTAGCCACGGGCCTGTGGGCTGCGCCTCCTGCCTCCACGAGTACGCCTTCACCTACCGCGTGAACGGCCCGCACCGGAACGGCGGCCTGCCGGTGCGCGAAGGCACGCCGCTTGCCGCGGAGCGCCGCATTTTCAGTACCAACATACAGGAGAAGGACACCATCTACGGGGCGGCCGCCAAACTTCAGGACACGATACGGGAAGTGTACCGCCGCGTCCAGCCGGCCGCGATTTTCATCATTACTACCTGCGCCTCCGGGATCATAGGGGATGATGTGGAAGCCGCGGCGGACGAGGCTGAGGAGGAGTTGGGGATACCGGTATCCGCGGTGTTTTGCGAAGGCTTCCGCTCGAAAATATGGACCAGCGGCTTTGACGCCGGCTACCACGGCATTGCCCGCAAACTCATCAAAAAGGCTGACCAAAAGCAGCCCGATCTGGTCAACATCATCAACTTCTGGGGGGCCGACATTTTCGCGCAATGGTTCGCCCGCCTGGGGCTCCGCGCTCAGTACCTCACCCCCTTTGCCACGGTGGAGCAAATCGCGCGCTCCGCGGAGGCCGTCCTGTCCGTGCAAATCTGCGCGACGCTGGGCTCCTACCTGGGCGCGGCCCTGGAACAGGAGTTCGGCGTAGCGGAACTCAGGGCCTCCCCCCCTTACGGGATCGCGCAAACGGAGCGCTGGTTCCGCGCCTTGGGGGAGGCGACCGGGCGGGAGGCGGCAGTGGAGAAATTTTTGCGCGAGGAGCGGGAGCGCTGGCTGCCTGAAATCGAGGCGCTGCGCGAGAAACTGCGCGGCAAAACCGCGTACGTCACTGCCGGCGCCTCGCACGGGCACTCGCTTTTGGGGCTTTTGCGCGAACTGGGTATGGAGCCCCAGGGCGCGGCCATTTTTCACCATGACCCGCTCTACGACAACGGGGACGTGAACGCGGACACCCTGCAGCACGTGGTCGAGGATTACGGGGACTTTCCCCGTTTCAATGTGTGTAACAAGCAGGAGTTTGAACTTGCCAACATCTTCAGCCGCCTCAAGCCCGACATACTCCTTGCCCGCCATGGCGGCATGACGCTCTGGGGCGCGAAATACGGTATCCCCAGCCTCCTCATCGGGGATGAACATTTCGGCATGGGTTACGAGGGGCTGGTTAAGTACGGGCGGCGCATACTCGAAACCATCGAGAACGATGAGTTTGTAAAAAACTTCGCGAAGCATACCGACAATCCGTACACCGACTGGTGGCTCGCCCAGGAGCCGTACCACTTTTTAGAGAAAGGAAGTGAAAATGACGTCGTGCGTTGAAATGCAGCGCTACACCTGCGCGATGGGCGCAATGCAAACCGTCGTGGCCATCAGGCGCGGCGTGCCCATACTGCACTCCGGACCCGGGTGCGGTGCCATGGTCTCCGGTTTTTACGAGCGGTCCCGCGGCTACGCGGGCGGCAGCACCGCCCCCTGCACCAACGCCTCGGAGCGGGAGGTGGTGTTCGGCGGCGAGAAGCGGCTCGCGGATCTTGTGCGCAACACGTTCAAGGTGATAAAGGGGGACCTTTTCGTGGTTTTCCCCGGGTGCACGTCGGCCATAGTGGGGGACAACATAGCGCAGGTGATAGCGCCCTTTGCCGGCGAGGGGCGGCCTGTCGTGTTTGCGGACGCGCCGGGTTTCAAGTACAGTAACTACGAGGCGCACAGCGTTGTGGTGAACGCAATCATTGATCAATACGTTGAAAAATTTCACCATGAACAAAAGAAAAATGAACGCCTGGTGAATGTGTTCGCGTCTGTTCCTTTTCAGGATCCGTTTTGGAAAGGCAACCTCTCCGAACTGAAACGCCTCATTGAGGGGCTGGGTCTCAAGGCCAACATACTGTTCGGTCCCGAGTCGGACGGAGTTAGCGAATGGCGGCATATACCGGCAGCGTCATTTAATGTGCTCGCTTCCAGTTGGGCAGGGCTGCCTGTTGTGGAGCATCTGCGTGAAAAATACGGCCAGCCTTACTATCATTTTCCCGCGCTGCCCATAGGCGCGAACGCGAGCGTGAAGTTTCTAACCGAGTTGCTTGCCTTTGCCCAGGCCCACGGCGCTGATCTTGACGAGCGCGCGGCCCGCGCTTTCATAAAACACGAGGAGGAATCTTTTTATGAAGAGATCGACAACCTCGCCGTGTTCCTCCTCGAGTTCCGCTACGGGCTGCCGTCTTATGTGCAGATCCTGCACGACGCCAACTACGCGCCCGCGCTGGCCGGGTTCCTCCTCCACGAGGTCGGCATAGTCCCCAAAGGGCTTTTCATCACCGACGCGACGGCGGAGTGTCACCAGAAGCGCGTGCGGGATTTTGTCAGCGGCGTCTCAGGCAAGCGCGCCATTCCCGTGCACTTCACAGCGGACGCGGGTCTCGCACAGGAAGCGATACGAAAGGAGGCCGCGGAGACAGGCGCGGCAGAGGCCAGCGCCGCTGACGCCGCTTCCGCCAACCACGCGGGGCGGGGCCTCATCATCGGGTGCGGCTGGGACAAGAGCCTCGCGCGTGACCTGGGCCGCGGCTTCCTCTCAGCCGGCCTCCCCTCCCCCTACCGCCTTCACCTCACAACCCCTTACGCGGGCTTCCGCGGAGGCCTGCGCGTAATCGAGGACATCTACAACACGGCGCTTGCCGCTTACCGGTGAGGAGGCTGGTGGCTAGTAGGGAGTGGCTAGTGGGGAGTAGGGTGCGCGGCGTTTTTGAGATGCGCGGACTACCGACAAGCATATCGGTAGTACAAAAGGCTTTCGAAGTAAGAACCTACTCCCCACTCCCTATTCCCTACTCCCTACTACCCCTTGACATCCTCCCCGCGAAAGGTTAGTATGGTAAGCATGAAAACCGGCCACATCATACACGGCGATTGCATAGAGGAACTGAAAAAGTTTCCCGACAATTCCGTCGACCTCATCTTTGCGGACCCGCCCTACAATATGCAGTTGAAAAATGCGCTCTACCGGCCCAACAACACCAAAGTTGACGGCGTGGACGATCACTGGGACAAGTTCGCCTCGTTTGCGGAATACGATACTTTTTGCGCATCCTGGCTTGCGGAATGCCGGCGCATTCTCAAGCCTACCGGCAGTATATGGGTCATCGGCAGTTACCACAACATTTTTCGCGTGGGTACCATTATGCTCAATCTCGGCTTTTGGATTCTCAATGATGTGACCTGGTTCAAAACGAATCCCATGCCGAACTTTCTCGGCACCCGTTTTACCAATGCGACAGAAACGCTGTTGTGGTGCTCGAAGGGCGAGGAGTGCAAAAAATATACTTTCAATTATGAAATAATGAAGAAGTACAACGGCGGCAAACAGATGACCTCTGTGTGGCAGATTGGGCTGTGCATTGGCGAGGAGCGTATCAAGGGCGCGGACGGGAAAAAAGCGCACTCGACGCAAAAGCCGGAGGAGTT
>JAISTO010000121.1 GCA_031272575.1 Treponema sp.
GTCAGTAAGGGAAGGGGGGGCGTTGCGGGGGGGACTGAAACGCTTGCCTTTTTGTACATGAAGCATTAGTTCCCCCCCGCAGAGGGGGGGAGCGGAACTGCCCACTTGCTTGCAAGTGGGCAGTGTAGCGAGGGGGGAGACCTCCCCCCCCATGATCACTTTCTACACTTATAGCAAGGAGCATATATGACATTAAAAAGTGTCGGCAAGAGCGCGGCGGAGATCAAGGCGCTGACGAAAAAGTACCTGATCGAAACGTACGAGCGCTACGACTTTGTGGCGGAGAGGGCCGAGGGTATGTACCTCTACGATGAGGCGGGCCGCGGGTACCTCGATTTTTACGGCGGGATCGCGGTGAACAGCGCGGGGAACCGGAACGCGAAGGTGATCGACGCGGCGCGTGAGCAGATGGGGGACATCGTGCACACGTTCAATTACCCCTACCTGATTCCCCAGACCCTCCTGGCGGAAAAGATTTGCGTCACCCTCGGGTACGACAAAATCTTTTATCAGAACTCGGGCACCGAGGCGAACGAGGCGATGATCAAGATGGCGCGTAAGTACGGCATCGAAAAGTACGGGCCGCAGAAGTACCACATTGTGAGCGCGAAGAACAGTTTCCACGGGCGCTCCTTCGGCGCCCTGTCCGCTACGGGACAGCCGGCGAGCGCGTGTCACAAGGGCTTCGGGCCTATGGTGCCGGGTTTCAGTTACGCGGAATTCAACAACCTTGAGTCCTTCCGTTCAATGGTGACCGAAAACACGATCGCCATCATGCTGGAGCCGATTCAGGGCGAGGGCGGCGTGAATGTGGGCACCCCGGATTTCATTAACGGCATCGCGGCGCTCTGCAAAGAGAAGGGGATCCTCCTCTTGATGGACGAGATCCAGACGGGCTGGTGCAGGACCGGCAAGATCATGTGCTATATGCACTACGGGATAAAGCCCGACATCGTGTCGATGGCAAAGGCGATGGGGGGCGGCTTCCCGATCGGGGCGATCGTCACAACGGACGAGGTGGCGAAGGCGTTCAGCATGGGCTCGCACGGCACCACTTATGGGGGCAACTCCGTCTGCTGCGCGGCCGCCCTTGCGCAGATCAACGAACTGCTCGACCGCAACCTTGCCGAAAACGCCCGCGCCATGGGCGACTACTTGGCGGGCCTGCTGCGGAAAATCCCCCATGTGGTGAATGTGCGCGGCAAGGGCCTCCTGGTCGGCGCCGAGTTCGACGCCCCGATCGGCAAGGCGGTCAAGCACGGCTGCCTCGAACGGTACCTGCTGGTAACGCTGATCGGGGATCGCCTTATCCGCATGGTGCCGCCGCTTATCCTGACCAAGGCCGACTGCGACAAAGCCGCGGCGGTGATAGCGGAAGCGGCCGCGGAGGCGGCGAAGTAGGGAGTAGGGAGTAGAGTGCGCGTTGCAAGTGGGGGGCGCGGAGCGCTTGGGGAGTGGACGGTGGACGGTGGAGGACGCGGCGCGAAAACCTGCGCACTACCAGAAGCATATTGGTAGTACGAAAGCCTTTCGAACCGCCCTCTCCACTTTCCACCGTCCACCGTCCATTTCCCACCGTCCACTTTCCTACCGCCCACCGCCCAAACGCGGAGCGCCGCGCGCCTGAACAACTCATAGTGACCCGCATCTCGCGGCACAAGAAAGGCATTAGGGGCAAAAAAAGACAAAACCCCGGTAAAGGTGACCGTACCGGACAGAGTACCGCCCGGCATCGCGAAGGTGACGGTGACGGTGCCCCAAAACGGTAACGCACGGTTTTGGCTTCTTTTTGCCTCGAGCAGCGGCTTTAGGCCGCGTCATTTTTCCCGGTCGTCACCTGCCCCTGCGAGTAGATTCCGCGGTCAAGCCGCGGAATGACGGGGGGACCAAGCCGCAGAATGACGGGGGAAATCCGTCTATGCGTTTATCCTGCTTTTTCGCACCCCCCCCTTGACCTCCCCCCGCCGCGGCCGCTATACTGTTCCCATGTTAGACTATCATTTTATTGTCGAGAACCTCGACGCGGTCAAACAGAATATCGCGGACCGGTATATGCGGGCGGATGCCGACGCGGTCGCGCGGCTTTTCAGGGAGCGGACGGAACTGAGCACCGCGCTGCAAGGCTTGCAGCAGAAGCGGAACGCGAACGCGGCCGCCATGAAGGGCAAGATGGAACCCGCTTCCCGCGCGGCCTTAATCGAAGAGGGGAAGCACCTCAAGGATGACATCGCCCGGGCCGAGGCGGACCTCATGCGGGCCGAGGCCGCGCTGGACGCGGAGGCGCGGCGCATTCCGAACATGGCCCACCCGGAGGCCCCCCGCGGCAAAGAGGACAAGGACAACCTCGAAGTGAAGCGGGTAGGGTCCCCCACGGTCTTCGACTTCGAGCCGAAAGACCATGTCACGCTGGGGCAGAACCTGGATATCATCGACTTTGACGCGGGGACCAGGGCCGCGGGGGTAAAGTTTTACTACCTCAAGAACGAGGGGGTTTACCTTGAACTGGGGCTCGTGCGCTATGCGCTCGACATACTGCAAAAAAAGGGCTTTACTCCCTTCATTACGCCGGACGTGGCCCGCGAGGAAATCCTCGAGGGCATAGGCTTCAACCCGCGGGGCGCGGAGTCCAACGTCTACGCGCTCGAGGGGGAGGGCACCTGCCTGGTCGGCACCGCGGAGATCACCCTGGGGGGCTACTACTCGAACAGTGTGCTCCCCAAGGCGAGCCTCCCCCTGAAACTCGCGGGGCTCTCGCACTGCTTCCGGCGGGAGGCGGGGGCCGCGGGGCAGTTCTCGAAGGGCCTCTACCGCGTCCACCAGTTCACCAAACTGGAGATGTTCGTCTACTGCCTGCCCGAGGAGTCGGGCGCGTTTCACGAGTACCTCCGCTCCATCGAGGAAGAAATTTTCGCGGGGCTCGAGATCCCCTTCCGCGTGGTGGACACCTGCACCGGCGACCTCGGCGCGCCCGCCTACCGCAAGTGGGACCTCGAGGCGTGGATGCCGGGGCGTACCAACGCCGGAGGCGCTGCTTCGGACCCGGTAGGGAGTTGGGGGGAGGTCACCTCCACCTCGAACTGCACGGACTACCAGGCGCGCAGGCTCAATATCAAATATAAAGATGATGACGGCAAAAACCGCTACCCGCATATGTTGAATGGGACTGCCATCGCGATCTCGCGGGCCATCATCGCGGTGCTCGAAAACTTCCAGCAGGCTGACGGGTCGGTCCGCCTGCCTGCCGCGCTCGTTCCCTACTGCGGCTTCGAGGTCATAGGAGGACGATCATGAATCGCGTACGGACGGGGCTTTTGGGCCTCAGTTTTACCGCGCTTTTCGCGGCGCTTATCGCGGCGGGCGCGTTCGTTTCAATACCGGTACCCCTCTCGCCGGTCCCCATAGTGCTGCAGAATTTCTTCGCGGTGCTGGCGGGCCTCGTCCTGGGGCCGCTCTGGGGCGGGACCGCGGCGGCGCTCTACCTCGCGGCCGGGGCGCTCGGCGCGCCGATATTCGCCGGGTTCTCAGGCGGTCCGGGGTCTTTTATGGGGCCTACCGGAGGCTTCCTTGTCGGCTACTTTCTCGCGGCGCTGACCGCGGGGGGCATCGCGGGACGGCCGCGCCTGCCGCGGCGCACCCCCTTCTGGCGGGTCATCCTGGCATCGATTGCGGGCTTTATTTTCGTGTATGTCCCCGGGATACCGTGGCTCAAATATATCCTTAATGTCGATTGGTACAAGGCGCTGGCGCTGGGCCTGTTTCCCTTCGTGATCGGGGACGCCGTAAAAGCGGCGGCGGCCGTGTGCATCGCGCTCGGCATGCGCAGACTCGTGAGGGATATCTTCGACCGCTGATGCCCCCGCTCTTTTCCGTACATGGCCTCTCGAAGCGTTTTGCCAACGGCTGCGAGGCACTGGTTTCCGTCAGCATGGATATCGCGGAGGGTGAATGCCTCCTCGTCGCGGGCTCCAACGGCTCCGGCAAGACGGTACTGACGCGCATACTCGCCGGGCTTACGGAGCCGAGCGCGGGCGAGGTCCTCTTCCGCGGCGAGCCGCTTGCGTCACGCATAGCCCTGCTCAGGCGGACGGTGGGGCTCGTGTTTCAGGACGCGGACGCGCAGATCGTGGGCGAGACCGTCGCGGAGGACATCGCGTTCGGCCCGGAGAACCTGCGCCTCTCCCGCGAGGCCGTCCGCGAGCGGGTCGAGGACGCGCTCGCGCGCTTCGCTCTCGCCGACAAGCGCGGCGCGTCCCCCCGCAGCCTCTCCGGCGGCGAAAAACGGCGCCTCGCGGTGGCCGGCGTGGCCGCGATGGGCTGCGAGGCGGTCATCCTTGACGAGCCCTTCGCCAATCTCGACTGGCATGGGGTCAGGCAGGTGCTGCAGGTTATCCAAAATCTCAAAAATGACAAAAGGACCGTCATCCTCCTGACGCACGAACTGGAAAAGGCGCTCGCCTTTGCGGACCGGCTCCTCATCCTCCACAAGGGTGAAATAAAGGCGGACGGCCCGCCGGACGCGGTGCTCGACATGCTCGACCCGGCCTGGGGGGTGCGGGACCCCCGCGGCCGCTGCGACCGCGCCGCGGACTGCACCTGGCTATGAGGCGCGACGGCAGCCCCTGGGGGTACCGGGCCGGGCGCTCGGTAGTACACCGCATGCCCGCGGGGCTCAAACTCCTCCTGCTCCTCGCGCTCTCCGCCGGGGCCTTCGTTCCCTACGCCCTCCTCCCCGCGGCGCTCGTCATTGCCGCCGGGGCCTGCGCCGCCCGCATGACGCCGGCCGCGCTCTTCCGGGGGGGGAAGGGCCTTTTCTGCATGGCCAGCCTGGTCATCCTCTGCCGCGCGTTCAGTATCCCGGCCGCCGAGGGCGCGAAGGCGCTGCTCCCCTTCCTCGGCTTTCACCGCGCGGGCTTTTTCGAGGGGCTCCTCTTTGCCTGCCGCATGGCTCTGTCTTTTGCCGCGGGCGCGCTCTTCTACTCGACCACGACGATGGGCGCCCTGCGCCGCGCCCTCGGCTCCCTCGAGCGGAGGCTGCGCCCCTCCGGCAGGGCCCCCTTCAGCCTCGGCTTCTGCCTCATGCTCGGCTTTATCCCGCGCTTCTTCGCCCTCTGGGACGAGAGCGCCCTCGCCTGGGAAGCGCGCGCGGGCGGCAAGGGCCAGCGGCGGCTCTTTTTCCTTGTCCCGCAGGTCACCGCGCGTATGCTCTACGCCGCCGCCGCCACCGCCCAAGCCCTCGAAGCGCGCGGCTGCGAGTGAAACGCTGCTTAATGCGGAGCCATTAGAAAGGTCCACGGATTTCACGGATTAACACGGATGCAGCTCCATCAGATTCCCCTTGTCTCTGGGGAGAAAAAATGGGAGTTAATCCGGGAGTGTTGCCTTAACGAAAAAAACCGGTTTGTCCCCATGCGCGCCGACGACCATTTCTTTTTTGGGGCTGATAATCAGATCCATCCCCTCCATAGGTATGGCCCCCAGTATGTCATCAGTTTCGCCTGGCAGCATAAGGGGGTTGCAGACCATTGAACGGTTCTGCCAGCATACCTGCACGGGATCGGTTTCGTAACAATCCTTGCCCTCTCCCCCTGCCACCGTCACCTGTGTGCGGCCTGTGACCTTGCGCCTCGTGAAATTTGACGGTTACTTTGTGCCTCTGTGAGAGGTAAAATGTAAAATTGCTGAACCTCGCTGCAGCCTACTTGACTTTTTCCCCGCATATCTATACACTTTTTCAGGTGTTTCTATATATAGAAACAATAGGAGAATCACTATGACTGAAAATGAAACTGAAAAAGACGCCCCGCTGGAGCGCGCGGGGCAGAGGCGGGAGGTGCTCGAGCGCAAAGAGAAGGGCCTGGGGCTGCGCGAGATACTGCTTACGGGCATACTCCTGGCGGCAGGGGCGGTGCTCAAGTTCTTTGTGGGCTCGGTGATCAACTTCGGGATGAAGCCGAACTTCATCATCGCGATGTACTGCCTTATCATCCTGTTGATACGGCCCCGGCTCTACGAGGCGGCCATCATCGGCCTGCTGGCGGGCGCGGTCTGCCAGTTCTTCCCGGGGCAGCCCTACCTCAACTTTGCGAGTGAACTGGCCGGCGCGCTCGTTATGGCGGTGCTCGTCAAGGTGCCGCTGGGAAAGGCGGCGCTGCCCTTCCGCCTCACCTGCGCCACGTTCCTCAGCACCCTCTGTTCAGGCTTCAGTTTTGTCGGCCTCATGTACCTCATCTACTATGCGGGCGCGGCGATTACCCCGACCCCGCTTGCGATCTTCCTGGGGATCATCTTCGGTACCGCGACGATCAACGCGGTGATCGTGGCCGCGCTCTACTTCCCGCTTCGGCTGGCGCTCAAGCAGGGGGCCTGAGTGATCCGCATACGCGACTTCAGTTTTCGCTACAAAGACGCGGAGCGGGACGCGATCTCGCATCTGAGCCTCGATGTTGCGGACGGCGAGTTTCTGGGGATCATCGGGCCCTCGGGCGCGGGCAAGACGACGCTCTGCTGGAGCCTCGCGGGGCTGGTACCCCTGCGCTTCCCCGGCGCGTTCTACGGCGAGATCCGCGTGAACGATAGGGACACCATCGACGCGGGGCCCGAGGGCATAGCGGCTGAGGCGGGCTTTGTGTTTCAGGATATCGAAAGCCAGATCACCGCCTCGGTGGTCGAGGATGAAATGCTGTTCGGTCTTGAAAACTTCGGTGTGCCCCGCGCCGACATTGAAGAGCGCGTCAGCTGGGCGCTCCGCGCGGCGGGCATCGAGGACCTGCGTGAGCGGACTATCGACTCGCTCTCCGGCGGGCAAAAGCAAAAAGTGGTGATAGCGGCGGCCGCGGCCCTGCGGCCGAAGATCATCATTCTTGATGAACCGACCGGGGAACTGGACCCGTGCTCGAGCCGCATGGTGTTCGAGTTTCTCGCGGACTTGAACCGGCGCGAGGGGACTACCATCATCGTTATTGAACAAAAGATCATGCTGCTCTGCGAGTTTGCGCGGCGCCTGGCCGTCTTCGACGCGGGCCGTATGCTCGTGTGCGCTGAGACGCGGGAGGTGCTGCGGCAGGGGGAGACCCTCGAGGCCGCGGGCGTGAACATCCCGCGGGTCTGCACACTGGGGCGCGTCCTGGCGGGGAAGGGCCTCTACGCGGGGCCGCTCCCCCGCGACCTCTCCGAGGGCATCGCGATGATGCGGGAGGTGTGCGGTGCTTGAGTTCGACAGCGTCACCTTTGGGTACGGGGGGGATATCACGCTCAGGGACGTGACCTTCACGCTGGGCCGCGGGGAGTTTGCCGCGCTCCTTGGGGAAAACGGCGCGGGCAAGTCGACCCTGTGCAGGCTCTGCAACGGGCTTTACAAGCCGCTCCGCGGGGCCGTGCGGGTGAACGGCGTGGACACGCGGACCCTGAAGACGAGCAGCCTCGCGGGGACTATCGGCTACCTGTTTCAAAATCCGGACCGGCAGATCTGCCGCTCCACCGTGAGGGAGGAACTCGCGTTCGGGCTCGACTACGCAATCGCGGGGCCGGTACTGCCGCGCAGGAAATCCGCGGCCGCCGCCCGCCTCGCCTGCGAAATCGAGACGCGCTGCGAAGAAATGCTCGCGCTCTTCGCTCTTCCCCCTGACCGCGAGCCCTTCGGCCTCTCCCGCGGGGAGCGCCAGAAACTCGCGCTCGCGTCCGTGCTCGCGCGCAGGCCGCCCCTCCTCGTGCTGGACGAACCCACGACCGGCCTGGACTACCGCGAGTGCATGATGATCATGGGGGTGATACAGGACCTGCACCGCAAGGGCGCCGCCATCCTGATGATCACGCATGACATGGAACTGGCGCTCGACTGCGCACAGCGGGCGCTCGTGCTGAGCCGCGGCGCGCTCGTGGGAGACGGCCCGGCAAGGCAGGTGCTGAAAGACGCCGCCCTGCTGGAAAGGGCCTCGCTGCTCCCCCCGCAGATACCGGCGCTCGCGATGGCGCTGGGGGCCGGCTTCGAGGAGGTCTACACGGTGGACGACATGGCCGCGGCCGCCGTGCGCCGCCGCCCCAAAGGAGGCACCCGATGACCGGACTGCTCGATTACGCGGCCGGACAGAGCGCGCTGCACCGCGCGAACCCGCTCGTCAAGATGCTGCTGACGTTTTCGCTCTGCGCCGCGTGTTTTTTAAACGCGAACCCGTTTTTCATTTTAGGGGTGATAGGATTGACGTACCTGCTCGGCGCCGCGGCCTCTGCCGCGCTCCGCCTCCTCCGCATAACGCGCTCCATGCTGAAACTGGCGGCCCTGCTCTTCCTCGCGCAGGTGCTCGTCATCCGCTCAGGCGCGCCCCTCCTCCGTCTCCCGCTCGGGCTCCTCATCACCCGCGAGGGGGTACTGTTCTCGCTCGTCTTCGTCCTCCGCTTCCTCGCCGTGGCCCTGCCCCTCGCGCTCCTCTTCTCGGTTACCCGCATGAGCGATCTGTCCAACGTCCTCAACCGCTGCTTCCGCATCCCCTTTAAGTACACCTTCAGCCTCAGCACCGCCATGCGCTTTGTCCCGGTCTTCGCCGCCGAGATGACCGCGATCATGGAAGCGCAGGTCTCGCGCGGCGTGGACTTCGACACGAAAAACTTCTTCCGCAAACTGCGTCTCATCCTGCCCCTCTGCGCCCCCCTCCTCATCTCGTCCGTCCGCAAGATTGAAGGCGCCGCCATCTCCGCCGAGATGCGCGGCTTCAGCCTCCGCAAACCCGGCGCCGGCTGCAAGAAATACCCCTTGCGCCCCGCGGACGCGCTCTTCATCCTGCTCAGCGCCGCCCTCATCGCAGGCGGCTTATGGAGGTGGTGGGGGCCAGGGCTGCTCACCAAAGTGCTGGCCTGTCTTTCCGCGGCTTGACATTAGGTCAAAAACTTGACCGCCGGTCATTCCGCGGCCTGGCAATCCGTCATTCCGCGGCATGGCAATCCGTCATTCCGCGGCCGGCCTCTCTCGTCATTCCGCGGTTTAACCGCGGAATCTTTCGTAAAGAGAGACTCCGCGCTTAAAGCCTAAACTTGTCCCATAACTTAGATTAAGAATTTATCCACAGATTTACACAGATAGACACAGATAATCACCGATTTTCACCAAATTAAAGACACGATTAG